>OMUY01000102.1 GCA_900314355.1 uncultured Eubacteriales bacterium
TTTTTAATTTTTAATGAAAATCTCATATAAAATTGTTGAATAATCAAAAAATTTATATTATAATGTTTTTATGTAAAATCATATAATAATCTGTATAAGGTTTGAAAAATGAACAAAGGTTTATATATTATCATTATTTGTTTGTGCTGTGTTTCAATCATATTCAGCATTCTCGGTTTTGTCTTATTGAACAGGGATTCCGCAGCGCCGGCATATGCTGAAACTACGGTAATTCCGGCAGATAATCAGAACATTCAGGGCTATCAGAACGTACCTCAGGTTCAGAACGGGAGTCAAAACACGACTCAGGTAAATCAGGCGGCGGAAATCGACAATAATGTAAATCCCGGTTCTCAGCAGGTTGCGGGGCAGGACGGAAACGCCGCCCTTTCATCAGACGAAGATTTTATCTCTTTTTTCAATTCTTCCGTAAACAACCTGAAATCGGGTAAATATTCGTTTACAAAATCAAAAAATACTGAAACCGCCGACATTAAACTTTCAAATTCCGTGGCGAACAAGTTTGTCGACGCGGCAAAAAGCTCGCTTCTTTCAAACGATACCAATAATGTCAGCATTTCAAAAGGCGATGTAAATACAGCGATATCCGATGTATCTCCGTCCGGAAAGCAGTATGTTTCAAATCTGTCTTTGTCCGATGTTTCGTCTGTTTCACATTCTTCTGACAATAACGGCAATTATGACATATTGATTAAAATGCCTGATGTTAAAAATCCTGACGCAAATTCTGCTTATTCAAAAATTTTTGATTTTATGACTGTCGACGATGTTGTAAATATATACGCGCCTAAAATGCACGCGAAAGTCGACAGGGAAAATATTTCAGTCAATTTCACAGATTGTTATGCGGAGGCTGTTATCAGTCCGGACGGAACATTATTGTCTTATAAAACTTTCGTTCAGGCTGAAATGGCGCTTAAAGATGCGTCTATTTCGGTTATTTCAACAGATGTGAACGTTATGTTGAAAAGCACCACAACTTATTCTGATATATCATAAAATTTATTTTGTGATATTATACATGATTTTGTTTATTTTCAGTTTCAAATTCTACTATTGTTTCAGTTGACAATTTGATACGATGTGATAAAATGTTGAATGTCAAACTAATTGTTTGACATTCTTTTTATTTGAGGCGATATTTTTGATTTATTCTGAAAAAAAAGAAGTCGGAAAAGAAATTCATGTTATTTCAATAATGATAAAAAGACATATTTTCGATGTGGTAAGCGAAAATAATGACAGAACGGTAACATGGACAAGCAACGAGATAATCGGATTCCTCTGCCACAATCTAAATACGGATATTTATCAGAAGGATATAGAATCATTTCTCGGCACTACAAGGTCTTCCGTTTCAAAAGTACTGAATGTTATGGAAAAAAACGGATATATCAAACGGCAGAAGGTAGGCGGCGACGCGAGACTCAGGAAAATTATTCCGACGAAAAAAGCTCTTGACTATTCGCTGCAAATGGAAGAGGAAAAAAATACTTTTGAAAATGCCATGATTTCCGGTTTTTCCAATGAAGAGAAAGAAGCGCTTTTTGAATATTTAGACAGAATAAAGAAAAATATAGCTGAGTATTCCGAAAACGGCGGCGGATCAAAAATTTCCGCGGGAGGTGTTTAAAAAATGGATGAAAAAACGAAAAGAAAAGAACAAAACAAAAAGCTTCGATTAGAGGAAAAAGATTACGACAAACTCAATAAGAAGCTTGATAAAGAAAATAAATCGGAAAATTCAAAAAATAATAAGGGCGTAATTAAAAAATTGTCCCGATCAATTAGAGAATATAAAAAATATTCTGTTCTTTCACCTATTCTTGTATCAGGCGAGGTCGTAATGGAAGTGCTTATTCCTACGCTTATGGCTAAGCTTATTGATTACGGAATTACACCCGGCAACATGAATTATGTTTTAAAAATGGGTCTTATTCTTCTTGCAGCCTCGTTTGCGTCGCTTTTCTTCGGAGTTGAGGCCGGAAGAGTCAGCTCTATCGCGAGCGCCGGTTTCGCTAAGAATTTGAGACACGATATGTATTATAACGTGCAGAATTTCGCGTTTTCAAACATTGATAAATTCTCCACGGCGAGCATAGTAACAAGACTTACCACAGACGTTACTAACATACAAAACGCCTATATGATGATAATCAGAATGGCTGTCAGAACGCCTTTGATGTTTGTTTTCTCAATAATATTCGCTATTAGGATTAATATGCGGCTGAGTCTGATTTTTCTTGCGATACTGCCTTTTATCATAGCTGCGGCGGCTTTGCTGTTTTCAAAGGTCAATCCTCTCTTCCGCAGAATTTTCAAAACTTACGATAAACTTAATTCCGTCGTCGAGGAAAACGTAAGAGGAATAAGGGTAGTAAAATCGTATACGCGTGAGGATCATGAAATATCAAAATTCAAATCCATTTCGCAGAAAATTTATTTCGATTTCAAAAGGGCGGAACAAACGATGGCTTTCGCGATGCCTATTATGCAAATAGCGTCATATGCGGGAATTATCCTGATTTCATGGTTCGGTGCCGAAATTATAGTAAATACGGCATCTACCGACCTCACAACAGGCGGACTTATGAGTATGTTTACATACTGTACCCAGATACTTATGAGCTTGATGTTTTTGGCAGTTTTGTTTGTTCAGATAGTTATGTCAAGGACTTCCGCTCAGAGGTGCGTTGAGATACTCGATGAAAAAACGGATATTAAAGAGCCTGAAACGCCTATTCTCACGGTAAAAGATGGATCAATCGATTTTGAAGACGTTTGTTTCAGCTATTCAAAAAATTCCGAAAGAAAAAATGCGCTCGATCACGTTTCAGTTCATATCGGTTCCGGAGAGACAGTCGGAATAATCGGAGCTACCGGTTCGTCAAAATCCACTTTTGTTCAGTTGATACCCAGACTTTACGACGCATCGTCCGGTAATGTCAAAGTGGGCGGAGTAAATGTAAAAGATTATTCGCTCGAAGTTCTGAGAGACAACGTTTCGGTCGTATTGCAGAAAAACGTACTTTTTTCTGGTACAATCAGTGACAACATCAGATGGGGCGACGAAAATGCTGCCGACGAAGAAGTCAAAAAAGTTTGCGAATTGGCTCAGGCTGACGAATTTATCGAGAAATTTCCGGATAAATATAATACTTATATAGACCAGGGCGGCGCCAATGTATCTGGCGGTCAAAAACAAAGGCTTTGTATTGCGAGGGCGCTTTTGAAAAAGCCGAAGATTCTTATTATGGATGATTCCACATCCGCGGTTGACACTGCTACCGACGCGAAAATCAGGGAAGCGATGAGAACAGAGATTCCGGATACTACTAAAATAATCATCGCGCAGAGGATAAACTCCGTTCAGGACGCCGATAAGATAATAGTTCTCGACGACGGAAAAATATCAGACGTCGGAACTCATGAGGAACTGCTAAAAAGAAGCGCTATTTACAGCGAAGTTTATCATTCACAACTGAAAGGAGGCGATGAGAATGCCTGAAAATACCGAAAGAAGAGAAAACGCGTCACGTCCTATGGGCGGTCCCGGAAGAGGAAGAGTACCCGGAAATGTAAAATTATCTTCAATCGACAAGACGACGCTGAAAAGGACGTTCGGTCTTTTTAAACCTTACAGATTCAGAATTTTTCTTGTCGCAGTTCTTATAATAATAAATTCGGTTGCTCAGGTTTTATCGTCAATGTTTCTTGAGACTTTGATTGACGATTATATAACGCCCATGCTATCGTCTTCAAGCGGCGTAGGATTTTCCGACCTGGCGGTGGCGCTGATGAAAATGGCTTGTATTTATATCGTCGGCGCAATGTCAGGTTTAATATACAATATGATTATGGCGGCTGTATCTCAGGGAATATTAAAAAACGTAAGAGACAATATGTTCGAGCATATGCAGACTCTGCCCGTAAGTTATTTTGACAAGAATAATTACGGCGACATCATGAGCTTTTACACAAATGATACAGATACCTTGAGACAGATGATTTCTCAGACTATTCCTCAGCTTATTTCTTCAATAGTCTCTGTCACTGCCGTATTTATTTCAATGCTTACCATATCCGTTTGGCTCACGGCTGTCGTCATAATTTTCTTGATTTTTATGTTTATGATCTTCGGAAAAATCGGAGCGAAAAGCGGCTCATTCTTTGTAAAAAACCAGACGTCGTTGGGAAAACTTAACGGATATATTGAGGAGCTTATCAACGGACAGAAGATAGTAAAAGTATTTAACCATGAGGAGAAAGCCGAGCAGGCATTCGATGAAAGAAACGAAGAGCTTTTTGAAAACGGATCAAAGGCAAATATTTATGCGTCGATAATGGGTCCTATATCAAATAACCTCGGCTACATTCTTTATGTACTTCTCGCTGTTTTCGGCGGATTCCTTGCGATAAAACATACTCCGAACCTTGCGATTACAGGAGTTGATACTGTTACTCTCGGCGCGATCGCATCTTTTTTGACTCTTTCACGTTCGTTTATTATGCCTATATCGAATGTATCACAACAGATAAACTCTGTCGCAATGGCTTTAGCCGGAGCAAAGAGGATATTTACACTCCTTGACGAAAAGAGCGAGGAAGACAACGGATATGTCACTTTAGTCAGAGCGAAAGTATCTGACGACGGAAAAATCACCGAAACGAATGAGCGCACCGGCAAATGGGCTTGGAAACATCCTCATAAAGCCGACGGCAGTATCGATTATAAACTTCAGAGAGGAAATATCGTTCTTGACGACGTAACATTCGGATACGAACCGAATAAAACAGTTCTTCACAATATTTCTCTTTACGCCGAACCCGGTCAGAAAGTGGCGTTTGTCGGCGCGACCGGCGCGGGCAAAACTACAATAACAAATCTTATCAACAGATTTTACGATATTGAGGATGGAAAAATCAGGTACGACGATATCAATATCAATAAAATCAAAAAAGCGGATCTCAGACGTTCTTTGGGCGTAGTTCTTCAGGATGTAAACTTATTCACCGGCACAGTTATGGATAATATAAGGTACGGCAGACTTGACGCAACCGATGAAGAGTGCAT
This sequence comes from uncultured Eubacteriales bacterium, assembly GCA_900314355.1. Taxonomy (GTDB): domain Bacteria; phylum Bacillota; class Clostridia; order Oscillospirales; family Acutalibacteraceae; genus UBA1081. Next base: position 5,096 of record OMUY01000102.1, read on the forward strand.
AGCCGCGGCGAAACTCGCAAATGCCGACGAATTTATCAGAATGCTTCCCGAAGGATATGACACGGTTTTGAAAGGCGACGGTTCCGGTCTTTCTCAGGGTCAGAGACAGCTTATCTCCATTGCGAGAGCCGCTGTAGCCGATCCTCCCGTTATGATACTCGACGAAGCGACTTCATCAATCGATACGAGAACTGAGGCTATTGTTCAGGCGGGAATGGACGCTTTGATGAAGGGAAGAACCGTATTTGTCATAGCGCACAGACTTTCGACTGTTCAAAATTCGGATGTAATCATGGTTCTTGAAAACGGAAGAATTATAGAAAGAGGAAATCATGAATCTCTGATAAAACAAAAAGGAAAATATTACAGGCTTTACACCGGAGCGTTTGAGCTTGAGTGAATTTTTCCGAAAATAAAAATCTTGCCCCGAATAATTGCGGGGTAATTTTTTTATGCAAATTATAGATGATTTCAACGCAAACAGCTTGACTTTGTAGAGAGAATGTAATATATTTACGATTGAACGGTCCGCATAAATAAATTTTTTATTTTTTGCAAATTATAGCCGTTCGGAGTTTTTCAATGAGTAAAATAAGAATAGGAATTATCGGCTGCGGCGGAATAGCGTTCGGGAAACACCTGTCCGGCTTGTCAAAATGCAAAGACGCCGAACTTGCGGCTTTCTGCGATATTATCACGGAAAGAGCCGAAAAAGCGAAAAAAGAGTACGGCAGCGAAAACTCTCTTGTTTATTCGGACTATAAAGAGCTGTTAAAAAATCCGGATATAGACGTTGTTCATGTCTGCACGCCTAATAGGGAACATTCATTTATCACAGTCGACGCGCTTGAAGCCGGAAAAGACGTATATTGCGAAAAACCGATGGCGATAAATTATGAGGAAGCTCTCAAAATGTACGAAGCGTCCGAGAGAACGGGAAGGCTTTTGACTATCGGATATCAGAACAGACAGACCGACGAAAATCTTTTTGCGAAAGAAATCTGCAAATCAGGCAGACTCGGCGACATTTATTACGCCAAAACTCTCGCTGTCAGGAGAAGAGCGGTTCCCAACTGGGGCGTTTTTCTCAATGATTACGAGCAGGGCGGAGGTCCGCTTATAGATATAGCGACGCATGCTCTCGACCTTACATTATGGATGACCGAAAATTACGAGCCTGAGATGTGCGTCGGCAGAACATTCAGAAAGCTCGCCGACTCATCTCCCGAAAATCAGGGCAACTGCTGGGGAGCTTGGGATCCGGAAAAATTTAAAGTCGAAGATTCCGCTTTTGCTTTTGTTACGATGAAAAACGGCGCCGTGATTAATCTGGAATCTTCATGGGCGCTGAATTTAGCCGACCCGAAAGAGGCTACGTTCGCTTTATGCGGAACAAAAGGCGGAATAGATACTTTCGACGGCGTCAGAATTAATTTTATCGACGGCGGAAGACAGGTAATCGAAAAGCCGGATTTAAACGCCGGCGGCGCGGCATATTTCGACGGAGTTAAGACATCCGCCACAGAGCTCGATATGCACCGGTGGCTTAAAGCTGTTGAAACAAAGACGAAACCGTGCGTTCTGCCCGAACAGGCTCTTACTGTTACAAAAATACTCGACGGTATATACAAATCCGCCGAATCCGGCAGACCATATTATTTCTGATAAAACGAGGTAAAAATCTATGATGAATAAAAATCAGCTCGGAATCATTGAAGACTGGAGCGAAAAAGGATTTAAACACACTCACGACTTAGGCCTTACGAAAATCGAATTTTGCTATAATATCGGCAACGACCCAAAAGATCTTCTTGCGAATTTGGACAATCTTAAAATGTGGCAGGACAAATATCAGGTTGCACTCGGAGCTATGGGCAGATGGGGAAGTGATAAAATTGACGAAAGCGGTTATGTCATAGAAGATGAATTTAAAAATAACTGCACTCTTATAGATATCGCTTCCGAACTCGGCTGCACGGTATTCAATACAGGAGTAAATTTCGTAAAAGACTATTCATATGACAAAAACTGTGAATTTGCAGTTAAGTACTTAAGACGCATTACAGAATACGGAAAAGAAAAAGGCGTTAGAGTTGCACTTTACAACTGCGATTGGAATAACTTTGCCAATCAGCCTAAAGCATGGGAAAAAATTATTCCCGAAGTAGACGGACTCGGAATTAAATTTGATCCGACTCATCCTATTAACGAGCGCCAGGCGGATTTTATTCAGGAGATGATTGACTGGGGCAAATATTTCTATCATTTCCACATCAAAGGCACTATTCAGCACGGCAAAAATCACGTTGACGATCCTCCGGCAGGACTCGATATGATCAACTGGCATGAAGTTATCGGTCTGCTTTACTGGATGGGGTATGACGGAATGCTTTCGCTTGAACCTCATTCCGCTGTCTGGAAAAACGGAGAATTGGGCGAATGGGGAATCAGACACTCAATTAAATATATTGAAAACATGCTTTTGGATTGACGAGGAAAAATAAATGAAGATAGGTATTTTTACAACACTTTACAGTGATTATTCACTTGAGGAATCTCTCAAGCTCTTTAAATCCTACGGTATACAGATGGTGGAGATAGGATGCGGAGGTTTCCCGGGCAACGCACATGCAGATCCCGAAAAATTATTGAATGATAAAAAAGCTTTTGATGAATTTACTGGACTTATAAAAGAGTATGATATGCCTATTTCCGCTCTTTCATGTCATTCAAATCCTGTTCATCCCGATAAAAAGACTGCTGAAAAAGCGGATAAGACTATTAAAAATACAATTTTACTTGCTGAAAAACTCGGACTTCATCAGATAAATACATTCTCCGGATGCCCGGGTGACTGTGAAACGTCAAAATATCCCAACTGGGTTACATGCCCGTGGCCGGACGATTTTCAGAAGATTCTCGATTATCAATGGAATGACGTTTTGATTCCTTACTGGAAAAAGACGGTTGAATTTGCGAAAGAACACGGGGTTGACAAGATAGCATTCGAACTTCATCCCGGTTTCTGCGTCTACAATACAGACACCATGCTAAAAATCAGAGAAGCCGTCGGTCCCGAACTTGGCGCAAATCTTGATCCGTCGCATTTGATTTGGCAGGGAATGGATATTGTAGCTGTTATCAGAGCATTAAGTGATTGCATCTTCCATTTTCATGCGAAGGATACTAAACTTGACAAATTCAATATTGCGAGAACAGGCGTTTTATCCACAAAACCTTATACCGACGTTCTATCCCGTCCGTGGGTTTTCAGAAGCGTCGGTTACGGCAACGATGAATCTTTCTGGAAAGATATCGTTTCAAATCTCAGACTTGTAGGTTATGATTATGTTCTTTCAATTGAACACGAGGACGGACTTACGAGCAGGGAAGAGGGCCTTTCAAAAGCCGTCGATATGCTTAAACGCTGCGTAATGGACGAACAGCCTCCTGAGCCGTGGTGGATTTAAAATTATGTTAAATACATGTTTTTAACAAGAAAACGAAATTAACAACCGTAATTATTAATATTCAGGTAAAAAAACAGACCGGCAGAGAAATTTGCCGGTCTTGTTGTTTTAATTTCAGCCTCAATAGTCTTTTCCGTAATTCATAGTTTCGAAATAACGATCCTTGTCGCCGATATATCCTATCTGTCTGTAAAGTATATAATCTTTTTTCTGCTGAGGAGTCATTTCAAAAGTGAATTTTCTGTGATTTTCGACCTCGTCATACATTCTTGAAGAAAGTTCGGCTTTCTTCCCGTTTAAAGTTGAAGCGGCCAACACGACAATATCTTCGTCGAAAGGCAGAGTAATGCTGTCTTTTCCTTCTGTATTTATTTCAATTATATAGAAAGTCATTTTTTTGCAAAATACGTCTTGACCGTCTTTGTCATGGCAATGGTTTATTTCAAAGCCGATATATCCGTCGTTGATATAAGCAGTCTCTTTGAAATCATATAGATCCCATCCCGCGAATCTCTCGAAAATCGAAGGAATTTCACCAATCGGCAGTTCCTTTTTTCTTGTTGTCGAACCTAACAGCAAAACTGCTTTTTCGGTGTTTTTCGGAAGTTTTACATTCTGACCTCTGCACGAAACCGCGTCAAGTCCGCTGTCTTTTGCAATTTTGAATACAGCGCCGTTTTTAACAACAGTTTCGGGTATTACGTTTGCCGCCGCCGTATATTCAAATTCGGATTTCTCTCCTCTGTTCGTGATGAATTTAATGTTGTACGGAAGGGAAAGAGGAGCGGATTCGATTTTGCCGCTTTTTGAATTTACGGGTTTAAGTTTAAGAGCAAATGTTCTTATTTCATAAGGCTCGAAATTAGTTACAAGTTTTCCGTTTTCGACTTTTGCTCTTGCTTTGTATGTTTCGTCAGCCCACATCTCTCTTGCTGACTCTATTCCGTTTCCTATTGAAAGCGTAAATCCGGAAACTCTCTTCTTCCCGCCCTCGTTTAATCTGACTATTATTTCATCAGAATCTTCTTTGAGCTTTACGGCTCTTACGATTACGTCGTTGTCTGACACGGACATAAACGAATATTCTGTTCCAAGCATGCCTTTATGCTTTTCGCTTACGAATGTACACATCGGGGTCACAAATTCTCTCGCGTAAGTCTGAGTTTCTTCCCCGGTTTTTCCAGAATGACTCATTATCGCGAAAGAGTAGCGGTTAAGACCTAAGTCCATCATAGACTGCATTGAATCTATTCTGTAATTTCTCTGAGGCGTATGCAGCACTGTAAGCCTTAATGTGTGATAATCGTATTTGTCCCAGCCATATTTACATTCTGAAATTACCGAAACGCCGTAATTTTTTGTTTTGTCGGTCAGATCGACCCATTTCTGAGCCGGAACCTCAAACAGCTTGTCGTTCATTCTGCCTCTTTCGATTGCTCCGAGCCCAAGATCAAAGGTCGCGTTGTCGTTGCCGGCGAGAAATTTGAATTTTCTTTTTGCTAAAGTCTGAGTGTTTCTCCATTCTATTTCGGAGTAGACCTCAACACCTTTTCCGCCTTCGGATAAAGCGACTGTATCTGTAAATTCGCTTTCGCCGTCTTCCTGAGTTATTTTGAAAGCTATTCTCGCGCTTCCTTTTTCTGTTAATTCTATAGATTTTAATTTCGGTATTTTGTCGGGTTCTTTATTGGCTTCCTCGTAGTTCATTTCCCACGCCGGCCAGTTTTTTGAGCCTGTATATTTAAAAAGACCCAAAACTACAGGTTCCAAGAGAAGTTCCTGCGACAATTCTTTGTCAAAAATCGAACAGATGTCTCCGTTTGAATTAAATGTGACTGTATACTTTTCATTTTCGAGAGACTTATCGCTCGAAGTATCGGAGTATTTGAGATTTTCATTTTTGATTCCCTCTTTGTCAGACGGTCTTACATCGTAAACTTTATACCCGTATGACGGCACATCCGCGGTAAATAAAATCTCCGTAAATTTTTCGTTTTTTAAAGTGATTTGAGCAAATGTCTCATTGCCGTCCGAGTCGAAAACTCTTGCAAATTTGCCGCCGAAATTTTTCAACCTCACTTTTACGTTTTCCCGTCTTGCCTTTTCAACTTGATTGAAAACGGCAACCGGAGTACCCTCGCAGAATGAAGTGTCCATAATGTTGGTCAAGGCGGAACCGCTCGCGTCGATTTCTCCTGTCAGTTTATTCATAGCGCATGCGTAGTCGTTCCAAGAGCGCTTGTATACTCTCTGGCATGAAGTGCCTGTAATATCGTCATGGAATTGGTGGGCAATAAATTCTTTCCACGCGGTATTTATTGCGTCTCTGTTGTATTTGTTCAAACCGAAATAATTTGATATTACGGATGTCCTCTCCGCTACGTCGGCAAGCTCTTCGCATCTCCTGTTCCAACGTTTGCCTATTGCCCTTGATGTGTATGAACCTGCGCCGTGATTGTTCATTACAAGCTCGTTGTCCCAGACCGGCAGTTTTGATTTCTCCTCTGCCGGCATCCCGGCAAGTCTGTGATATATTCCGTCTGCCGTATCTGATACTATCTTGATGCTGCTTGATTTGTTTTTTGAAATCTCTTTTTCAAGGACTTTGCAGCTTTCTTCCTTTACCGCGCCGCCTCTGTCTCCAGTACCGTGGAAAACATAAGTAAAGTTGAAACCGTATTTTTTCTCAAGCTCTAACTTTTCAAGAATAAAATCCCAGTCTCTTATTTTTTTGAAAGGTCTTGAATATGAACCGGGATTTGTCGACGCGAATACAGAATTTCCGTCAACGCCCTTCCATACTCCTATATCAAAAGGAATTCCGTATGCGGAGCCCCAGGTGAGTTTTTGAGTTGTAAAACCCAGAAGATGAGCGTGGTGCATAATTGACGGAAGAGCGTAGCCGAAGCCGAAACAGTCGGGGAGAAAGATATCGACCGATGTTTTACCGAACTTTTTCTTAAAATAACCGTTTCCGAGAAGAATATTTCTGAAAAGAGCCTCGGGAGAAGGAATATTTACGTCGCCGTTTTCGTATGCCGAACCGCATACGTTCCATTTGCCATCAGAAATGTACTTTTTCATTTCCTCAAACAGCTGAGGATAATATTCTTCCATCAACTCATATCTGTATGCGCCTTCAAAATTGAACTTGTAATCCGGATATTTATTGAAATATTTGAAATTATCTACTAACGTATTGTAAATATACTGCGAGCATGTTGTCTCAAAATCCCAGTTCCAAACGGTGTCAAGATGAGATGTCGCAACGGTGTAAACAATTTTGTCCATATCTTTTTTATGTCCTCCTAAAATCAAAGGAAATTTTTAAACCATTCAATTATATCAAAGAGCCCTGAAATTAACAAGAGAAACTTTAAAATAAAACTTTAATTTTGTATGTTTCAACGGATGCGCTTCGTCAAAAAAATAATATCATATAAATAAATCATAAGTTGCGGTTAATCTGCAGCGGCAAACGATAAGTTAGGAAAATAAATTTGCCATGAACATGAATACAAAAAATAAAATATGAAGTTTTGAAATACATACAGTTCGTTTACTTCCCGGTGGGATTTGGACATGAATAATATTACGTTCCTAAATTTAATTGCCGACGGCAAAAAATTCAGCTTGCGAAGTACCGGACTTGGATTTTTGAATTGTTGTTTATATTTATGATAACGCTCAGTCGTAGAACTCGGACAAGCTCTTCCAGCCCTTTTTCAAAGCGTTCCCGGTCAATGAGCTTGCGCGGGCTGCCGCCGGTGGTGCCGATGCCTGAAGAGTGCCGATGAATTTTCATCGGCACCCATACAGGTCATTCTGTCCTATTAGCTCAAAAACTGCAGACTACACATCACAGTCGATGTCGTTTTGAATAATGTATTTGCCGTCGTTTTTGCGGGTTAAGATTTCTACAGCTTCTGAAATCAACAATAAGAGTTTTTCTTTTGTCTGGTTGTCGGGACACCCGATATAACGAAACTCTTGATTGTTGTCTATGAAAAAGGTGTCATACAGATCACTGACTGCCATAAACGCATCAGTTAGTTGCTGATCGTCATTCCATTCTGGAGGATTGTCGTTATCGATAATCTCATCCTCTTCATCATATAGCCAAAGCGGATATGTATTATATTCAAGTAACAAACGAATTTTCTTAATCATAAAATCTTACTCCTTCATACTCTTCGGATTTGCACCAACGATATAACCATTCTTGCTAACTTGAACGGCGATACGTTGTTTTATTCCGTTATAAGTGAACTCATAGATGGTACGGGGAGGATTCTTTTTACCTTGTGTGCCGACAACGTTCCACTGATAAACCGCTTCTAAAACGTAGTTCGGAATGTTCTCGTTTGAAATACCCTTCCCGTTGAATTGGGAGCCATGCTCTTTGATAATGTGCTGAAGCCCTGAAGCATCATTGCCTGTTTCAAGCCAAACAATTTT
>OMUY01000028.1 GCA_900314355.1 uncultured Eubacteriales bacterium
GTACGCAGACCAATGGGATCGTCCTGGACGGGTTCCTCGGCTCTGCCTCCACGCTCATTGCCTGCGAACAGCTGAATCGCATCTGCTGCGGCATTGAACTGGAACCGAAGTTTGTGGACGTAGCAGTGAAAAGATACATCGAATTCAAAAACGGCGATGCCTCGGATGTGTTTGTTGTGCGTGACGGGAAAGAGATCCCTTACGCGGAAGTGGAGGTGCCGGATGGAGAATAAACTGACACTTGGGAGCCTGTTTGACGGCTCCGGTAGCTTTCCCCTCGGCGGTCTGCTTTCCGGTATCACTCCGGTATGGGCATCGGAGATCGAACCTTTCCCCATCCGGGTGACCACGAAACGCCTGCCTCAGATGAAGCACTACGGCGATGTCTCCCTTATGGACGGCGGAGAGGTCGAGCCTGTGGATATCATTACATTCGGCAGCCCGTGCCAGGATATGAGCATCGCAGGCAAGCGTGAAGGACTGGACGGCAACCGCTCCGGTCTTTTTTATGAAGCCGTCCGTATCATTAAGGAAATGAGGGTAAAGACCAATGGCAAATATCCAAGATATATCGTCTGGGAAAACGTTCCCGGCGCCTTCTCCTCAAACAAAGGAGAGGACTTCCGATGCGTCCTCAAAAGCATCTGCCACATCGCAGATGAGACCGTATCAGTTCCTTCTGTTAAGAAGTGGCAGTACGCAGGAGAGATCGTGGGAGACGGTTACTCCGTTGCCTGGAGACTCCTGGACGCGCAATACTGGGGAGTCCCCCAGAGAAGAAAACGTATCTACCTTGTCGCAGATTTTGCAGACGGGAGTGCCGGAAAAATATTATTTGAGTCAGAAGGCCTGTCTGGGTATTCTGCGGAGGGCTTCCGCTCGTGGCAAGGAGCTGCCGCCGATGCTGCAGAGAGCATTGCAAAGGCAAGCCACCTGTGCTTAAACGACCAGGGCGGTCAGCGGATGGACGTGACAGAGGATGTTACCTGTACGCTTCGTGCCGGGGCAAACCATCCTCCGCTCGTATTTGAGAACCACTCGCAGGATTCCAGATATACGGGTCCGCTTGATGTGGCACAGACTGTTCTTTCCACCTTCGGGACCGGCGGGAACAATCAGCCGTTCGTGGTGGAGACACCGAAAACGCTGAAGATCCGCTCCGGCTGTGAAGGCGGCGGCAAGGGCGCTTTGATACAGGATGATAAGTCCGCTACGCTCGGCACCCATAACGACCAGACGTTGTTCCAGCCGAAGGTTTATGGCATCTGCTCCAAAGACAGCAATGCCATGAAGTCTGCCAATCCTCACAGCGGTTTTTATGAGGCCACAACCTCAAGAACGCTTGACGGAAACGGCGGCAATCCCTCCTGCAACCAGGGCGGCATGGCAGTGATCGAAGGCAACGGAACACGGCCTTCCCATAAGGGTGACGGTTATAAGGAATCCGATGTCATGTATACGCTCAATGCCACAGAACAGCATGCTGTTGCCTATGGCATCGACCGTGCGGCATTCAACCAGGGGCAGAACGCTAAGTTCGGCTTTGCCGTGGAAACGGAAGTAGAGCCGACCATCGTGGCAAAAGGTCCGGGTGCAGTTGCAGAGCCGACATACTCTTCGAGCAAGGCATCCTTCTTTACCGAAGCGACTGAGGAACTGGCATCCACGCTTGTGGCAACGGACTATAAAGACCCGCCGCTCATCAATGATAAGGATGATACAGACTATATCGTCCGCAGGCTGACACCGACCGAGTGTGCAAGGCTGCAGGGCTTTCCTGACTGGTGGTGCGATGACCTCGGAACGGAGAAGCCGACTGATGAGGAGATGTACTTCTGGTATAAGGTGTTCGAGACATGGCGAAAGGCAACGAATCCTGACGGCAAGCCGAAGACCTCAAAGCAGATCAGGAAATGGCTGACAGACCCGTATTCCGACTCTGCAGAATATAAAATGTGGGGCAACGGTGTGGCACTTCCGTGCGTATGCTTCGTGCTTTCCGGCATTGTGTATTACTCACAGTTTCCGGGCGAATAAAGGGTGGTAATTCTACCTCGGAATTATCGCTTATTTGCTTGCTATTTCGGGGCTTTAGAGTGATGTATATACATGCCGAAAGGGTGCGGGTGTCCGGTGGACACCTCTCAGCCGCAGGCTGAGAAGCACCGACCGAGGCGACAGCCGAGAAAAGAAAACAAGCGAAAAACAAGGAGGTACGCACAGATGAAGGTACGCTACAACGTAACAGGACAGAGGAGAAAAGACCTGGTCAAGATCATCTCCGACACCACAGGTGCCAAGGCAGTCTACAAGTTCATGCCGACCTGCAATTACGAGATCGATTACTTCACAGTCACGAAGGACGGCACTCTGGAATTCGATGACAGAGCCTATTCTGAAGAGGTCGAGCAGGTGCTTGAAGCCATCGTTGCGGCAGGCTTTGAATGTGAGCCGCAGGAGGGCGGAGAAACTACCGTGGAAGGAATGGCAAAGGAAACGACCGAAGAGCCGGAGAACGCGCCACAGGGCGAAACCACGGGGCTTACGGTGGAGATTCCGCTCGACAAGATGAACGTGGGAAACCTTACGAAACTTCTGGACGCCAAAGGCAGCCTGATAAAGAAGGCGCTTGGCACAGACGATATCCGAATCGAGATCAAGGAAGACCGGGTGGCATTCCCCTGGTTTGATGAGGTCGAACCGGATACGGCGATGGCATACACCAAGTTCATCGCAGCGCTCTGCAAGATGGCAAAAGAAGCCAAGCGAGTCACAGCAACTGAGAAAGAAGTCGACAATGAGAAATACGCATTCCGGTGCTTTCTCCTCCGGCTTGGCTTCATTGGAGCGGAGTACAAGAAAGACCGCAAGATCCTGCTGAAGAACCTGACCGGATCTTCTGCTTTCAAGAACGGAGGTGCTGACCATGAAATTTCCGAGTAAGGAGATTGTGGAGCGGATACGCAGGCAGTACCCTGCAGGCTCCCGTGTGGAACTGGAACGGATGGACGATGTCCAGGCACCTCCCATCGGAACGAAAGGGACCGTGATCGGTGTCGATGATACGGCATCGGTCATGGTCAGATGGGATAACGGCAGCGGACTGAACGTGGTCTACGGCGAGGATATCGTAAAGAAACTCGACAGCGTGACAACCATCTGCTACGGAGAGAAACGTGTCTGGGACAGCAGGACGGAGGCAGCAAACTTCTTCCTGCAAGGCATTGCAGGCTCGGAAGGCGCTGAATGCGAACGGTACACGACCATCTATGCAAAGCTGATAGAGGGACTGGATATCTGTTCAGATGATGTGGAATGACCGACATAATATACACAGTTATGCCCGAAAAAAGGGCTGAAACTTTGGTACATTTATGCTCCGAAATAACTTGATATAAGTGTGGTTTAGAGTGATATATATACACACCGAAAGGAAAACAAACCCCATAAAATCAAGGAATAACGGAGGATACGAACATGAAGAACACAGAGCACCAGCAGACCGAAATGAAGAAGCAGACCATTGGGGTCGAAGTCGAGATGAACAACATCAAAAGGAACAGAGCAGCGAAGATTGCCGCAGACTTCTTCGGAACAGGCCGATACGAGGATACGGCCTACAGAAACGGCTACCACACCTGGAGCGCATGGGACAGCGAAGGACGAGAGTGGAAATTCCAGAGGGATGTTTCCATTCACGGCGCAGACGATGAAAAATGCGAGATGGTTACGCCAATCCTCCGCTACGAGGACATCGGAACATTGCAGGAGCTTTGCAGACAACTGAGACACGCAGGAGCGAAAAGCGATGCCAGCCGAGGCTGCGGAGTCCACATCCACATAGGAGCGAACGGTCATACACCACAGACGCTCAGAAACCTCGCCAACATCATGGCAAGCCACGAGACGCTGATTGCCGAGGCTTTGAAGCTCGACACCTACCGAATGGACCGCTACTGCCGCACGGTAGACCCGCATTTTCTCAAGGAGGTCAATAAGCGCAAACCAAAGACAATGAGCCAGCTTGCCGATATCTGGTACACCGAAAACGGTGCAAATTATGGCAGAACACAGCATTACAACGATAGCCGCTATCATATGCTGAATCTCCACGCTACCTTCTCCAAAGGTACCATCGAGTTCAGACTTTTCCAGTTCGATGAGCCGACAGCAGAACGTAAGGGCGGCATTCACGCCGGACAGCTGAAAAGCTACATTCAGCTTTGCCTCGCACTCAGCCAGATGGCAAAGGATGTGCGGACGGCAAGCCCAAAGGAGCAGCAGAAAGAGAATCCGAAATACGCCATGAGAACCTGGCTCCTCCGCCTCGGATTCATCGGAGACGAATTCGCAACGGCAAGGGACTTCCTGACAAGAAATCTTTCCGGGGACACAGCCTTCCGGCACGGCAGAGCCGCCGCTTGAAGGAATTAGGTTAAATGCCCTGCCCACGACCGCTTCGGCGGTCTTAGGGTGGTAGAAGGGGTAACCTTCGGAAAGGATGAACGAATATGGCAAAAAAATACTACATCGCCTACGGCAGCAACCTTAATATCCCGCAGATGCGGATGCGCTGCCCTTCGGCACGAATCATCGGCACAAGCGAGATTACGAACTACCGTTTACTGTTCAAGGGCAGTCAGACTGGTTCCTACCTCACCATCGAACCGTTTGAAGGAGCAAGCGTACCCGTGACAGCATGGGAAGTCACAGAGGACGACGAAAGGGCACTTGACCGCTATGAGGGCTTTCCTCGCTTCTACTACAAGGCAGAGATGAAGCTCCCCATCAAGGGAATTCGCAGCGGACGGATTCGGATACGGAACACCTTCGTATACATCATGCACGAGGACAGACGCTGCGGGATTCCGAGCCGTTATTATATGCAGACCTGTCTTGAGGGATACAGATCATTTGGATTCGATGAAGAAAAACTGTGGAAGGCTGTAAAAGACAGCAAGGAGGCAATGCAGATATGAAAGCGGAAATCAGAGAAATAAGGACATGCCCGCTTTGCGGACAAACATACGGTGCTGTTCCGGCTCTTTCGAGAACAGACAACAAAACGCTTATCTGCCCGGATTGTGGGACGAGACAGGCACTCCGGTCTATCGGCGTGGATGAGAAGGAGCAGGAGCAGATCATCGAGACGATCCACCGTCACACGCAGGAATAATATACACAATTCCTGCCGTGGATTTTCCCCTATCTCTGGTACATATATTTCTCGAAAATGACTTGATAATAATGTGGTTTAGAGTGATATATGTACATACCGAAAGGGAAAACCACAGAAAACGGAGGATACAGACATGACAAAGGCACAGGTTAACGAGGCAATCAGATCAGCGGCGCAGGCGCACGGATTTGAAACAAGCAAGCAGCCGGGATTCCAGGGGCTGACGGAAATCATCAGCGAGGAACTGAACTTCACCTTCACGGTACAGACTACGGAAAACACCGACTGGGCGGCGCACAGGATCGAGCAGAGCCTGACGGTTACAGCAAGCGTCCGGAAGATGGGCGGACAGCCTACGGTCGAGGGACTTCTGAAAACAGCCGATGAGATACGGCGCGGCGCGGAACTTACTGCAGAGCTTCAGAACATGAACATCATTTGGACAGAAACATTCTAAGGAAGGACGGAGGGCACGGACATGACGATCAGTGAAGCAATGAAAAAGTACAGACTCCCGAACCCCACCACGCCGGAAGACCTGGAAACCAGATGGAGCAAGGTGCTGACCTTCGGAGACAAGGTGATCATGGCAGGCTATTACTACAACGGAAACGGCAAGCCCAGCTACTTCGGAGTAGCTTACGAATTCCTGGAGGATGGCAAACACGACTGCGAAAGCACCATCGGACTG
>OMUY01000068.1 GCA_900314355.1 uncultured Eubacteriales bacterium
AATCGAATCATACGGTCATCCTTTCCGACGGGGCGGAGCCGAAGCCCCGCCCGTCTGATTTGTTGGTGATTCAGGGAACCGGCGTTGATCAGCCGTTGTAATTGAAGAGGCCCTCGACCTTCTGACGGACCGTGGGCATGATGGTCGTGTTGAACAGCGCGTACAGACCGGCAAGCAGGAGCGCGCCGATGACGACGGCAATCAAGATTTTGACGCCGGTGTCCACGTACCCTTCAGCAGCGGTGCCGTCCAGAACGGCGTGGGCGCAGCCCTTGAGCTGGGCTTCCTTCATGGCGACAGCGTTCTTCACGCCCTCAGCCTGCTTCTTAAAAAACTTCTTCACTTTCTCAAACATACTCAAATACCTCCAAATTTTTTATTTTTTTTGATTGATTGAAAAACGGCGGAGAACGTTTCGTTCATCCGCCGCCGATTCATGTCAAGCCGTAAGGAAATATTTGTGTGTTCGTAGGGAAAAGATTTGATAATCCGGATGATCAGCCGTTGTAGTTGAACAGACCCTCGACCTTGCTCTTAACAGTGGGCATGATGGTGCTGTTAAACAGCGCATACAGACCGGCAAGCAGGAGCGCGCCGATAACGACCGCGATCAGGATCTTAACGCCTGTGTCTACATACCCCTCGGCAACGGTGCCGTCCAGAACGGAATGGGCGGAAGCTGCAAGCTGCGCTTCCTTCACGGTCAGCGCAGTCTTCACGTTCTCGACCTGTCTCTTTACAAATTTTTTGATTCTCTCAAGCATTGCGTTCACCTCCTTCCGCTCAGTCTTTTGCGCCATTGAGAAGGAACGTGTCATACGCACCGCTCACGGCGTCCTGAATCTGCTTACGAGCCGAAGAAGAAATGGGATGCGCGACGTCGCGGCTGTTTTCCTGTCCGTCTTTGCCGGTCCATCTCTCACGGGGCATTGCGATATATCTGCCCTTCTCGTTCTCGCCGAGTCTCACGCCGTGGATCACGACCGAATTGTCGATCACGACGTCTGCGAATGCCTTGGTAGGCTTGTTTGAGTCAAGCACCTGCTTGATTTCTGCTCTGATTTCCATTTTCTTTTAGTCCTTTCTTTACTTAAATTTTTTGATATTTCCCCTTTTCGGTAAGTTAGAACTGTAAGTTAATGGGGGTTAGGTGTGGGAAGGGGGTTAGGTGTGGGAAGGGGGAAAGTGAAACGAAGGTGATACCGCAAACGCTCAGCAAACAAAAAAAGCGGCCTGATGTTCGGTCGCTTCGTTACACTTCCTGTTTACCTGTCCCGTGATTCCCGCTTTCGCTGCAAATGGCGGTTGTAGAACTCAAGCGCTTTCACAACGTAATCGCTCTGCTGCGCCAAAGGCACGGATTTGGGAATCAAATTGGTGATGCGCTTGTCTTTGAACACGGGCTTCTCCCGCTGATTGGGCTTTTCCTCATCCATGATCGATTCGACCACTTCCCGTGTCAGCTTTCCCTGTTCCTGAAACTTACGCATCTTGATGGTCTGTGCGTGAGAGGGCGTCGCGTCAAGATAGTCAATGCACTCGGCGATCCATTCCTGCGCTTCTTTCGGCAAGTAGGACAATTCCACTGCCGGTCGCAGTGCAATTCGTTTCTCATCCACAAGTGTCAGCAGTGCGGGAATCAGCTCTGTCAGTCGGATATATCGGCGAATCTGTTCACGGCTTTCACCAACTGCGTCTGCGAGAACATCTCGTGATTTAACTCCTTGCAACTTGTGCTCCACTGGTGCACAAGTTAAATCAAGACGTTTTCCTTGCCTGTTCATTGCTTCCAGCCTCATCTTGTACGCAAAAGCTTTTTCCGACGGTAAGATTTCATCTCTTTGCAGATTACTGTCTACCATCATCAAAATGGCTTCATCGCGGGACAGTTCTTTCACTCTTGCGGGAATCAGTTCAATCCCTGCAATTTCAAAAGCGCGTTTTCTGCGATGTCCGGAAACCATTTCATAGGTTCCGTCACCAAGCTGACGCACAAGAACCGGCTGAAGCAATCCGTAGGCTTTTACACTCTCCACAAGCTCCATCATATTTTCATCATCCTTTACCTGATAAGGGTGATTGGGGAAGTCGTGAATCTCCTTGATCGGAATATCCATAAGCCTTTCCCGTTTGAGGTCTTCGCGGCTCTCATCTGTTTCAAACAGGTCATCGAACGCACTCAGGCGAATGTTTTCTGCGCTCCGCTTTGCCACAGTCAGCGACCTCCTTTGCCAGATTTTCATACGCTCTTGCAACTTTACCGTTCGGATCATGAAGGAAGATACTTTTTCCCTCCGCGCTCGTTTCAGCGGCGCGAATCGAACGCGGGATAATAGTTCCGTAAACCTTAGTGTATTTGGAATAGCTGTTTCTGATAAGGTCGGAAACATCCCTCGCAAAAAGCGTTCTGCTGTCAACCATCGTCAAAAGAATCCCGTCAATCTGTAAGGCGGGATTCATTCGTTTCTTGATTCTGCCGATTGTGCCGATGAGCTGTTCCAGACCCTTTGCCGAAAGATATTCCGGCTGCGTGGGAATGATAATGCTGTCGGCAGCACACAGGGCATTGAAGGTCAGCATGCCGAGAGAAGGCATACAGTCTATTAGGATAAAATCATATTGATCCTTAACTCTATCAACATACGCTTTCAGAACCTGTTCACGGCTCATCTCGTTTACAAGCTGAACCTCCAAACCGCAAAGCTGAAGATCTGCAGGCAGAAGGTCTACGCCTTCACCGCTCTTGTATACCGAAAACTCTTTCGTGATCTCTCCGTCATCAATGACGTTGTTCATAACGTCTGTGGTAGTGGGATAGAGATCGTCGGGATTTCGGAATCCAAGCGAGAGGGTAAGACTGGCCTGCGGGTCCATATCGATCAGCAAAACTTTTTTGTTATGTCTTGCAAGACCGATTCCGAGGTTGACGGTCGTTGTCGTTTTACCGACGCCGCCCTTTTGATTCGTGACGGCAATTACTTTGCATTCACCCATGTTTTCCTCCGTGAAAATATTTTTTTGCGTGGCTAATACCAATGAAGACGAATCTTCAAAAAATTTCACGCTCCTTTCCTGCTGAACCATTGGCTCAGCTATGTAGCGGAGGAAAAATGGCAATAAGAACCTGTCTGTCGGCAGAACCTTGTTTCCGGAGGAAATAAAAAAAGACCGAAGTTCTAAAATCATTAGAAATTCGGTCTGAAAGTCGGGAATTATTCAATTTTAGGCAAAATGTCGTTTGTTCGAGTCCAAATAGTCTGAAAAGGGGTGTCATTGCCTTAGACAATGGAATTTTGCTTTAAAAACGACGAAAACCCTTGATACACAAGGGTTTTCGAGGAGGGGTGTCAAATTGCACTCCTATCATGTGAACCATTGTCTAAAAAACAACCGGTCAAAATGCCTTATTTTAAGCCATTTTCAATGATTTTCCAATAACCTTTTCGATCAGAACCTACTCTCACAATTATTTTTTTGTTTTTCAGTTCCTTGATAGCTTCCGAAATTGTTGATCTGCTACAGGATAATGCTTTTGCCATTGTTGTTGTAGACACTTCCGGATTTTCTCTGATCAGCATTAATATCTGCTTTTGTCTTTGTGTCACATCATCTGTCCGACTATCTGTCCGTTCTGTCCGGACAGAAAACTTTTTCCTAAAAAATTCAACGCGAAAATCCGTTCCGACTTCCGTGAGCACAGGCTCAGGAACACCGTATTCTTTGCAGGCGTCTATCATGCGCCGGATGCCCGTTCCCCAACCTTCAATCACATACATTCTGCCGAACACTTCTGCGATCCCGGCATTACGAATACGCGTTCTGCCGTTTTTTATCATGTCAATCGTCAACCCGCCATAGAGCATTCCGGGAGATGTGATTTCTACACGGTCATCATATACGCAGACCTGAATGCAGGCACGATCCATATAATTCCGATGCGTTACGGCATTGGCTATTGCTTCTCTTATTGCACTTGGCGGCAGTTCATAGGATTCTTTTCGATAAAGCCCGTTGATCTCCGCTCCGAGATTGATGTGCTTGAGTACAAATTGATACGCTTCTTCGATCTGCTCATAAATAGAACCGTCAAATTCCCGCTTGTCAATAAATACAACGCGATCCGTCCCTTTAAATAATCCGCATTGTATCTTGGCGAAACGCTGTGTATTTGACGTCAACAGATCAAACGCGATCGTCGGATAGAGTTTCCCTTCTACACGCTTGATTACTTCCCAATTTTCAAGATTTGTCAGTGTAATTTCCTTCTGTGTCGGCACTTCTCCACGAGCTTGCAAAGCCTGCTCTATATGCCTTTGCATATCCATACAAAGCTTTTTCGCAGCCTTTACATCAAGCTCTTTATCGGGAAGTATCGTCTCGTCATAGAACTGATTACGCCCTTGAAGCTGTAATTCTCTGAGCATGACCGGATCTGCAAGGCGCGTTGTCGCATTTACTCTGACAAAGGTGCCGTTCTCCTGTCCCATTGCTGAGATATAATACGGTCTCGCAGCGCCGGGGAATATTTCAATAATGATTATGTTTTTGTCATCAATTTGAGCAGACGTTATCGCCGGGATCAGCTGCGGCGTGACCGTATCAGCTATAACATTCGTCATCTTATCGATCAGAACGGGGATTTCCTCCGCACGGACACCGACAATCTCCATTGAACGATCCTCAACACCGATGATAAGCTTACCGCCGGAGGTATTTGCAAAGGCGACAATCGTCTTGATGTACTTTTCTGCCTTTTCCGGAAGTTCACGTTTAAATTCTATATTTTCGGATTCACCGACTTTTATTTCATCAAGCAGCATTCCGGCACCTCCTATAATATTTTAGCCTCAGATTCATATTGCAACAGTTCATCCATCAAGCGAGGTTCCGTACAATATCGAAGTATTGATTATATTATTGAATCCTGAGTACCATCTTGAGTACCATCTTGAGTATCATCTTGGGTATCATCTTGGGTATCATCTTGGGTATCATTGCGATTCAAGTACCTAAGATCATCAGATGAATTTTTATTAGTATACCACATAAAGATGAATAAGTCCACACAAAAAAAGCGATTGCTTTTTCCGACAACCGCTTTTTTCATTATACATATTCTTCAGCTTGCAATCCGCCTTTGAGGACAACCACGATTTTCTTATCTTTCATCACACGGATACATTCAACAAGCCTCCTTATCACAACATCATCGTATTCAGTAAAACCAATCTGTTCGCCCCGAAACACCTCCAAGAGCCGCGATATTTCGACGCCAAGCTCCGAGTCATTCCCCTGGCTGCATTTTGCAATATCCAGTTGCGCGCGAAGGTCTTTTACCTTTTTGAAATTTTCCTCGATAGCAACCATATATTTCGCAGTATCTCCGCCGGTTGAGTTCATCATTGTCATCAGGCTTTCTGATTCTTCCTGAAGCATCAGAATTTGTTTCTCAAGCAGATATACATCATTGGAACCGTTTTGACCGGCAACAGCGGCTTGAAGATTTCCCTGCAGAAACCTCAACGTCTCATCCCGTTTTGTAAAAAGCCTGTTAAGACATCTGCATATTGCCGCTTGAAGCTGTTTTTCTTCAATGCCGGGCATAGAACAATTGGAAATGCCGTTCTCTTTTCGATTGATGCAACGCCAATAATAAACATATTCGCCGTTGTTCTTCTTTTTCCCGACTCGCTTAAAATGACTTCCGCACTCTCCGCAAATAAGCAATTCACTGAGAGCATATTTTGCACAATATCTCCCTTGCTCTGTGATTGTTTGAGAGGACTTTTTGTGTTGACTGTTACGTTTTGCAAGTTCCATCTGAACAGCGTTAAACTTTTCTCTCGGGATAATTGCGGGATGGTTATTCGTCACCAAGTATTTGGGCAGTTCTCCACGGTTCTTTTTTGACTTCTTGGTAATCGGATCGGATATAAAAGACTTCTGAAGCAAAAGATCTCCTGCATATTTTTCATTGCTCAGTATAGTGCCAACAATTTGTTTGCCCCAAGTACCTTTTCCCGAATATGAGATCGCTCCCGTTTTCCTCAAATACTCTCCAATCTGACTCAAGCTGTAACCATCAAGGAATCTATCAAAGATAGTTTTAACTATTTCCGCCTGTTCCGGAACTATTTCAGGAATACCGTTCTCTCCCGGTTTGTATCCAAAGCATTTGAAATTGGAACGATATGTCCCGTTCTTCATTCTCTGCTGAACACCCCACTTGACATTCGCGCTGATATTTTCACTCTCAGACTGCGCGATCACGCTGAACAGACCGATAAGCATTTCATTTTCGGCTTTCAGAGAATCAATCGCCTGTTCTTCAAAATATACACCGATGTTCATCGCACGAAGTTTGCGCACCCAGCTCAGGCTATCGACCGTGTTGCGGGCAAAGCGTGAAATGCTCTTGGTCAGAATCATATCGACCTTGCCTTTTTCGCAGTCATCCATCAACCGGAGAAAGTTCTTTCTCTTGGCTGTCATGGTCCCGCTGATTCCTTCATCTGCGTAGATCCCAGCAAATATCCAACTCGGATTCTTTGCAATTGCTTCGGTGTAGTAAGCGATCTGCGCCTCATAGCTGTTAAGCTGTTCTTCATCGTCGGTCGAAACGCGGCAATAGGCGGCGACGCGAAGACGTTTTGTATCGTTTCTCTTTCTTGCGAGCATGGGGTTGGCGTCAATTTTCGTGACTCGTTTCTGTAATGTTGCTTCCATCGTCTGTTCCTCCTATCGCTGTTATTTCTGCTGAGTTATAAAACACAACGGTCAGTTTCCCATTCGGATAGACCTTTATTCTTCGGACATATCTTTTGATGATTTGCAGATCAAGGTCTTTCATCGGTTCCATTTCTGCGAACTCGTCCATTAACGCTTGTGTGACCTCTCCTCTGTCGAACGTGCAGCACTCAAATCGCAAAGCGGCGCAAGACAAAATGCTTTTGGCCACTGCCGTGAAACTGATTTTCGGCTGTTCCAACAGTCGGATCAATTCGTTTTCTTCCCTGACGACATCTTTTGACGGCGAGTAATGAGATCGCGAAGTTACATCCAGCAGGTCAGGCTGTCGGATCACTCGGTTGATTATATTCAGCACCGCACTTTCCAGTACCTCATCCGAAACGTAGAACAGAGACTTACAGCCGTCTGCACACATCCATTTTTCTCTGGAACCCCAGGTGTTGATTCGTTTGTACCGTGTTCCGCATTTTCCACACACACAAATATCTTTGAAGTATTCCAGAATCGGAGAAAGCGGTGTGGCGGCACCGCCTTTGCAATCCTTTAGTTTGTGCGCTTCTTGGAAAACGTCCTCGGCGATTATACGCGGATACGTTTCATCGCCTATGTACTTTGCGTTATCAATAATCCGCTTTACTGAATTCTTGTTCCAGCGAACCTCGCCCATATAGAAAGGAATCGACCGCTGAACAAGCATATAGGAGATGTTTTGAAGCGTTTTCCCCTCGATATATAACGAAAAAATTTCAGCAACGGTTTTTGCTTCCTCCGGCTGGACGGTGACGACGCCGTTTCTGATTTCATATCCGTAAGGAATCGTTCTGAGCTTTGACATCATAACACCTCCGACAGTCTTTGTCTTAATTGAAGTCCGCCTTTGAATTGAAACACGACCGTACCGTTGTTTCCGACAAAAACCTTTTCCGTTACCGTCAAGAAAAGCTGCGGATCAAAGCGGAGAATCATTCTCGGAGATTCCGTGAGCATTTCTTTAAGAACCCGCAGATTCTCAATCAGCATTTCGTTCTCATCCGCGTTTAGTAGCTTAAGCCGCTTATTACGTAGCTCCGTTATCTTATATCCCAACTCGGTTGTTCGTTCCAAATAGGATACTTCATCTATGATTCCCTGCCCGTGAAGCTGGGCGTACATATTGTTCTGCGTACACATCTTTGCGATTTCAGCGTCAATTTGTGCGATCTCATTATTCTGCCCTGAAATCTTTTCCCTGACGCTCAAGATCTGAGCCAGCGTCCTGTCAAGGATTTCCCTCTCAAATACGCAAAGCTTGTTGTAAACCTCAACAAACGCTTCTTTGATTTCTTCTTCCCGGATGTTTTGACCTCCACAGCTATGCCCTGCAGTGCTCTTCCTTGAGCAGACCCAATAACGAACGCCTCTGAGCATTTTTGCTTTGTACGCCCATCCGCATTCCTCACAGAAGATCATCTTATCGAACAGTCTTTGAGTCTTTTCCGCTTTCGGCACAATTGTATTTCTGCGCATCCTCTGCTGTGCAGCTTCAAAAACTTCCCTGCTGACAATAGCTTCATGCGTATTTTCGACATAAAACTGATCGACTGCTCCGTTATTCGGTCTACTGCGCAGCGGAAAAATCTGCGGCGTGTAGGTTTTCTGATGGAGCGTGTCGCCGATATATTTTTCATTGGTCAATATATATCTGACGCCGACCGTTGTCCATTTCCCGTTTACAGAAGGAACGCCTTCGTCGTTCAAGACCTCAACGATTCTGTTGGAACCATTCCCTGCAAGGTATAGGGCAAAGATTCTTCTGACGATCTCCGCCTGCTCAGGCACGATTTGAAGGATATTGTTCTCGGACAGCTCGTATCCAAACGGGGCGTTGGTTGAGACGCACTCTCCGTTTTCCATCCGCATCCTGAATGCCGTCGCAACGCGCTTGGAACCGGACATAGCCTCCATTTGAGCGAACGCACTTTTCACATAGAGGATCAATTCGGAATTCATAGTCTTGGTATCTATGTTGTCATTTTCAAACAACACTGTCACTCCGTAATCGGCGAGCTTACGAATGGACTCGATACACTCCAATGAATTTCTGGCGAATCTTGATACACTCTTTACAAAAATGCGGTCGATCTTGCCGTTTGCAGCGTCCTTCATCATGCGTTTGAACTCATCACGCTTATTGACGCAAGTCCCTGTGATTCCTTCATCGGCATAGATGTCAACGAACTCCATTTCCGCATTGCCCCGAATGAAATCGGTGTAGTATTTCAATTGGGCTGCAAAGGAGTTTGCCTGATCTTCAGAGTCGGTGCTGACACGGCAGTACGCAGCCGCGCGCGTTTTCCGCTCTGCTTGGATTTTATCAATCGTTGCGGGGATTACTTGTACGACCCGCTCTGCCATGTCATCACCTCCATTTCACGCTCAAAGTTTAGCCGATTTTCTCCGCTTTGTCATTTATGCGATTTCCGGAATCGGAAGCAAATCGCACATTAGACTTTCAGCGTTTATTCTGTTAAGATTGTTGATTACGGTCTTATCCATCCGGTTCTCTCTTGCGATCCGACGCAGCATATCCCATGCGGCAAGATACACCATTTGATTCTGAACTTCATCCATTCAAAAACTCTCCTTCTCAATAAACAGGTCTTATTTATGCGACATGAAGAAAAGATTTGTCATCTTCCGGATATCTTCCCTTGTATTCAGAACAACCTCCGGTTGCTGATATATGCAGGTGTATTTGCTGATAACCACATTAATAATCTGCTCGGCGATTTCATAATCGACGCCGGGAATGCAGACAAGCTCTCTAAAGGACAATCGCGCGATCATCTCATCGTCATAATCCAGCAGAGCAAACGCCTCATCAATATTCAGAAGAATCTGTTCTTCTTTTGACATCCGAGCCTCGGCTTTGGAGTATCCCATCTGTACAAGATACTCTTCCGTTTTCTCTGCAATATCCACAAAAGGTTCTTGGGGCATCTCCACATATTCAATCAGAGCCGCTGCCAAATCCTGCACACAGGTATATCCGAACCCGTTCAGCTTCATCATGACAAGGATTGGTACATCAAGCATTGTTTCAGGAGTTCTGAATCCTGCTTTCTTCAAAGCTGCCGCCTCATAGTAGCTCAAAGAATCGTTCCAAAAAAAATCTCTTTTTCCCTTTATGTTAGTGTTAGTCATTCTGTTTTTCCCTCCGTTTTTGTTCATTAAGAGACAAGCTTACTTTGATAGCATCATCAATCCTTTTCATCGCCGATTGCGGCATTTGGCTGACGAAGTTTAACAGTTGTTTCTTGTCTATCGTTGTAATTTGCTCCAACTGCACCACGGATTCAAAAGGGAGATCGTCCATTTTGAAAACAACGTGCGTGGGCAAGGTTCGTTTTTTCCTTGACTTGCTGGTAATAGTCGCAACAATCAAAGTCGGGCTATGTTTATTTCCCTTGTCGTTTTGCAACACAACAACGGGACGGATTTTTCCCTGTACCGAACCGACCGTTTTCCCGAGCTTGGCGTAGTAAATATCGCCTCGTTTTACCTGTCTTTCGTACATTTCAACACCTCCTGATATGTAAGGTTCTTCGCTTGATTCAGGAGATCATATTAGTTCGGTAAGATAAGGATGCCGATGTCGGTCTTCCCCCCAGCAGAGCCTTACCTTACCTTTTCACAGACATTCAAACGGTTGTCTGTATGTATGAGAGTCTTATAAAGAAGACTCTCATTAAAGGCATTTCTACTTGTTCTCAACATCCCGAAATGCAAGGGACCTTATCACACGGCTAAGCAGCTTACTCAGCTCCATGGGAATCTCACCCCCGGTCTTTACGCGCCGGCTATTCGTTCAAGAAGTATCATTATCGCCTGTATTTGTCATCGCCGCCTCCGGGGGCTACCCGGCATTTGCTGTATAAGTTCTATCGCTCGCTCCCAAGCGGGAGACTCCCTTTTCGGGAGGTCATGGCGCACCTACAGTCGTGGCTTGGTGTTTTCACCAATACAGGTAACGTATGTGATAAGGTGTATATTCAATTTTCAAGGTTCATTTGCCGGGGCTG
>OMUY01000069.1 GCA_900314355.1 uncultured Eubacteriales bacterium
ACGGCTGGGCGACGAGCGCCAGCGGCAGTAAGGTTTATAACGATAAGCAGAGTGTTAAAAACCTGTCCTCGACTGCAGGTGCAACAGTTAATTTGTACGCCAAGTGGACGGACGCAAGTGTCACGCTTCCCACGCCAACGCGAACTGGTTACACACTGAAGGGCTGGTATACGGCTGCAAGCAGCGGAACGAAGATCGGAGACGGCGGCTCGAAGTATACGCCGTCCGCAAACGTGACGCTCTATGCACAGTGGACGCCCATCACCTACAGCGTGAAATTTAACGGTAACGGCTCGACTTCGGGATCTATGAGCAATCAGTCGCACACCTATGATACCGCCAAGACTTTGACCGCCAACGCCTTTAAGCGGGCGTTTACGGTAACGTACAATTATAATGGCAACGGCAAGGCGAATACAACAGCGACGGCGAACGCAACCTTCAGCGGTTGGGCGACGAGCGCAAGCGGGGCAAAGGTCTACAGCGACAAACAGAGCGTAAAGAATCTGACTTCGACTGCAGGTGCGACCGTTAATCTCTATGCCAAATGGACCGATGCGAGCGTTACGCTTCCCACGCCGACAAGAACCGGTTATACGTTTTCAGGGTGGTACACCTCTGCGAGCGGTGGTACAAAAATCGGTGCAGGCGGCGCAGGTTATACGCCGAGTAAGAATATAACCTTGTATGCGCAGTGGAGCCCGATCACCTACACCATCAAGTTTGTCGGTAACGGTTCCACCTCCGGCTCGATGGCAAATATGACTATGACTTATGACGCAGCCAAGAATCTGACCGATAACGCATTCAAGCGTACCGGTTATTCGTTTACTAGCTGGAACACCAAAGCTGATGGCGGCGGAACAAAGTACACGAATAAGCAGTCTGTTAAGAACTTGACTACGATAAACGGCGCGACAATCACTTTGTATGCTCAGTGGACGCCCGATTCGTATACCATTAAATTTAACGGCAACGGCTCTACTTCCGGAACAATGTCAGACTTAAAAATGACCTACGATGTGGCTAAGGATTTAACGGCAAATGCGTATAAGCGAACCGGATATACCTTTAAGAATTGGAATACAAAGACGGATGGAACCGGCACTTCTTACGCAGACAAACAGTCCGTCAAGAACCTCTCCGTTTCAAGTGGAACGACGATCACATTGTATGCACAATGGACACCGATTTCCTATTCCATTAAATTCAACGGTAATGGTGCGACTTCCGGCACAATGGCAAATCTCGCTATGACTTACGATGTCACCAAGAACCTGATGGAAAATGCGTTTAAGAAAACGGGTTATGTTTTCAGCGGGTGGGCGACGACGGCAACCGGAAAGGCGACGTATTCCGATAAGCAATCGGTGAAGAATCTCACGACCACGAACGGAGCGACGATTAACCTTTACGCCGTTTGGACTCCCATCACCTATACGGTCAAATTCAACGGCAATAACAGCACATCGGGTACGATGTCGAACCTGTCCATGACCTATGATACCGCAAAAACGCTGACTGCTAACGCTTTCAAACGCACCGGATACACATTCGGCGGCTGGAATACAGCGGCAAACGGGTCCGGGACAAAGTACACGGATAAGCAGAGTGTCAAGAACCTTACAACAACACAGGGTGCGACCGTCAATCTTTATGCGCAGTGGACGTCGATTTCGTACTCTGTGAAGTTCAACGGCAATGGATCGACTTCGGGCAGTATGAGCAATCAGAGCTTTGTTTATGACAAGGCACAGAATCTTACAGCTAACGCATTCAAGAGAGAGTTTACCATCACCTACAACTATAACTACACCGGAAAAACAAATACGACCGAGAAAGCAGCGGCAACCTTCAACGGATGGGCTACGAGTGCGGGCGGATCAGTTGCTTATACTGACAAGCAGTCTGTAAAGAACCTGTCCTCCACGAGCGGCGCAGTAGTCAACGTCTATGCAAAGTGGACGAATAAGGCGATCACACTTCCCACACCGACTCGGACCGGATATGTGTTTGACGGTTGGTACACGACGGCGACGGGCGGCACTAAGATCGGCGGAGGCGGCAGCTCCTATACGACAGATAAGGATATTACCGTTTACGCACACTGGACGCCGATCACTTACACGATCAAGTTTGACGGAAATAAGGCGACGAGCGGGACAATGTCTTCTATGTCCATGACCTATGACGTAGCGAAAAACTTGACCGTCAATGCGTATGCAAGAACGGGATATACCTTTACAGGCTGGAATACCGCCGCCGATGGCAAAGGTACGGCGTACAGTGACAAGCAGAGCGTGAAAAACCTGACTGCAACGGATAAGGCGACGATCACTCTGTATGCGCAGTGGAAACCGATTTCGTATACAATTCGGTTTAATTCCAACGGCGGTACAGGAACAATGTCCGATTTGGCAATGACCTATGATGTCGCCAAGAACCTGACGGCAAACGCCTTTGTGAAAAATGGTGCGGAGTTCATCAAGTGGAATACCAAAGCAGACGGGATGGGTACGGATTATTCCGATAAGCAGGTTGTGAAGAATCTCACGACCGAAAACGGCAAAGTCATCACCCTGTATGCACAATGGAAGAACACACGCGAGCTGTCTTTGGAAGCGATCACACCCAACGCAGCTTACAGAGAATCGACCGACGTTATCACATCCTTTAACCTTGTCAACAAGGGTGAGGGAGCTTGTCTGCCGACCGGTAATGTAAGCGTTGTATTCAAGGTGTATAAGGATTCCACGGTTATCAAGACGGTCACACAGACAAACGTGATCGTTCCCGGAAATGAAAAGAACCTGTTGTTCTTCAAGTGGACGGTGCCGTCAAATCTCGGCAGCAGTAAGATCTATGTATCTGCGGAGATCGTTGAAAACGGCGCAAGCTACGGCTTAGTCAAGAACAGTTATACAACCTGCAAATATGACGTGTACTCCACACCGGATACGCAGTACGAAGCGTCCGCGCCGGATGGATTCGTTGTGCCCGAAGTCCCGACTGCAAAATCCGATACCGCAAAGTGGAGCGTTTGGACGTATGAAAATAACGCCTTTAAGAAGCTCAATTACGGTATGACGATTTCTGATGCCGCTGCGACAATCACGCCCGATGAAAGCGCGAACGCGGAACAGAAGAACGGCGGCTGGGTAATGAAGTCCGGCTACGGTTATGGAATCTCGCAAAACAACGGAATCAAGACCCTCTCCGGTTATACGGCTGCGCCCGCTGCCGCATATACCAATGTGCAGTATGCGTTGGCATTATTCCCTGAATTCGGTTATGCGAATACTGCGGATAAATGCCGCACTCTGGAACTTGTTTCCGGCAAGTGGATCTTCAGAGAAAACAGCGATTACGGCAGGCTGCACTTTACACCCTTGTGGTTCCCGGACGGTCCGTATACGGCAACGGTGCTTCAGAGCGACTGTTGGACGCCCGCGGGTATGATTTCTCGTATGAGCAACACAAATACAATCACAATCTCCGGTTCTGCCTATGACGATTGGTTCATCGGTTGATATCGTTGATATTCGGGGCTGCTTCGATAGAGGCAGCCCTTTTCATGAAAGGAAAGAATGTATGAAAAAGATAATCAAAAGAATTCTCCCGGCGCTTCTCTGCGCCTGTGTCCTTTGCGGCGGTGCTGTTACGGCATTCGCCTCGGAATATGACGATCCTGTTCAGTCGTACTCGGTTTCAACGATTCCCGAACTGCATCCCGGTGAACAGTTTCAGATGGTTGTGCAGGTTTATCCCGAGGATGCGCCTTGTACGATTCGATATGAAATTGAGGATGAGTCCATTGCCACGATTGATGATAACGGTCTTATTACCGCGCACCGTGAAGGTTATACCGCGATGTGGATATATATCGACTATGCAACGGGCAGTTATGGCAGCGGGAACGGCATTATGGTGAAAGCCACCGAAGAAACGACCGGCAATACGACAGACAACACAACTGAAACACAGGAATATCCGGAGAATAACTTCGGTGCTGCAGATGGTTTTCGCTGCAAGCGTTGCGGCTGGTATGAAGCGAATAAAGATCATCCCGTTGCACTTGTGCGCTGCATCTTTTGGATGATCCATACCATTACGCACATGGTGCAGCAGATCAACGCTCTTACCTAAATCTTAACGTTTGGAGGATAAAAAATCATGACGGTAACCTACAGCACGAAAATGGCAACGCGGTTTGGTATCAATACCGCTTTGGTTGCAGCGTATCTGTATAAGGAAACGCAGACAAACGGCAAAGAGGCTCATGAGCGACTTTGGGTGCGCTGTTCCCGTAAAAAGCTGACTGCGGTATTTCCCTTTATGGGTGAAAAGGCTGTTGCAAACGCGCTCAAACGGCTGACGGTCTATGGACTGCTTTTGAAATATGAGTATAACGACAGCCGCTTCGACCGTACACTCAGTTTCTCTTTTACTGACTATGGAAAAGCTATGATGGAGGAAAAAGATGGTTGAGTATGAAAAAAGACCAATGATTGCCGAAGAAGATAAATATACCTTCCGGCAGAGCACGCAAATCTCTGGTCAGTGCGGATTGATTGGACATCTGAGAGGAGATATGGGATCAAGCGGAAACGAGTTTCACACCACATGGTGGGATTATCGGCAGGATATGCGAACCGATGAGTTTGCGCATGCCCTTGATGATGTAATCAATTCTCTGCGAGAGCAGGGCGATATTCTCGAAAACCGTGCGGCTCTTTCAAGGTATGCTTATGAAACACCGCAGAGCAAAATGAACACCGATAGGAACTTTTACGGTGTTCGGGTGGATACGGAAAAATATGCTTTCCTGCTAAGACTTTGCCCTGACAAAGGCGACTATAACCTGTATTGCTACTGTTACCGTCGTGATTGGCTGGACGATCACATTCGCAGAGCCGCAAAGGGAATCAGATTTGTTGATACTCACTACAAGGAGAAATTCCGCATTCCGGACGGTGATAAGATCCGGATAACCTACCGGGACGGTGAATGGGTTGACAGAACATGCCGATATATCGACGACTATCACGCTGAAATCGGAGATAACATCTTTCACATCTGTGAATTCGCAGAACGAATGGAGGCAAGCGAAGCAAAAACAATTCCGCTGCGCTCGTCGCTTCCTGATAGGTGCTATGTTTTTGTGCCGTCCGCAAACGAGATCGGAACTGTAAAAAAAGGTGAATCCGGATATTACAAGACCGGAATTTCCTTTGCTTCACCGGAAGAGGGAAAGGCGCTTGTGGAACAGTATAACGCCAAGCACGGTGTAAGCAAAGCACAGGCGGCAGCCATGTCCGCCGGGTCTATGTTCGGATGGGAAACGCCTGCTGCTGATACGAAAAATTATGATGCGGGCGGGGTACCTGTTAAGTCGAAGCACAGAGACAGGGGTGACGCACGATGAGCAACTATTGTGTTTGCTGTGGCGAGGAAATCCCGGAGGGCAGAATGGTGTGTCCGATCTGTGCGCACAAAGCCGAATCGGAAGAAACCAGTCAGGGAAAGGACGATAAGGAGAACAAGGATTGAGAATGCGAAGAATTATTATGATTCTTCCGCTTGTTTTCCTTCTGTCTGCCTGTTCACTGAAGAAGCAACCGATTCCCCTGCATATAATCGTATCAACCTCGGATATATCAAACACCGAGATTGCGTTGAGCAAAGAAACGAGCGAACCTGATACAGAGATCCCCGATGTACAGGAAGAAACAACAACACAGGCAGATTTGAAACCAACAGAAACCGAACCTGAGATTGAAACAACGAAGGCTCCGCAGACGACAGAAATTGTTGAAACGGAGCCTCCGCTTTCTTACGGTACCGCAGGAAGGCTGGATATTCCGTCTGTCGGAATCGGCGTTGCGCTGAATTATGCTCCCCTTGAGGAAGGAAACGCGCAAGCGGTCGTTGACAGAGAAGACAGCGCGGCATACTTTTTGTGGCACGACTGCAAGGACGTCATCGCGGATCACAACTATCAAAGCTTTCAGGTGCTTCCGAAGGTGCAGGCGGGTGACATCGCCGTTGTATCTACTGAGGATGGCTATGCAGATGAATATGTCTGCGTCAGAGTTTGCCATGACGGTTTTAACACCGGGAATGACCTCTTAGATGAGAACAGAACGTCAATTGAATACAGTGATAACAGCCGATTTGTTATGTACACCTGCAATCAGGATTGGCAGCATATTACCATTGTCTTTTGGGAAAAAGCGTAAAAAAGGATCATTGCCGCAGAAGAAAACTGCGGCTGTTACATATTGCGAAATGGCGTTCTTTATGTTATACTGCTTTAAGAAAAAACGAATGGGTTGATTGCAATGGAGCAGGCAGAATGGGAGAAGCTGTCCTACGATGAAAAGAACAGACAGCTTTTTCTTCAGCAGAAAGAATTGCTGGAAACATTTTTAGCGCGTCACGTTATATCTCAGCAGCAATATGATAAAAGTCTCGGGGATCTTACGGCGAAGATGACGACATCAAGTGGGGATGTATAATGAAGAAACGAACAACATTGTTAGTTGCAATTTTTGCGGCTGTCGCAATTCTTTTTCAACCTTGTGTTCATGTTGCCGCAGCCGGCGTCTCTCATCAAAACGCAACGGTAGAAACTCTGTCGGACGACGTTAAGGACGATGAAATTGATTATGCAGCAATTAAACAAATACTTGAGAAAATAATAGAAGCTTTTAAAAATGTACTTGATAATCTGAGACGGTTCTTTATGATAATGCCGGAACAGACTTCTGTAGTTGAGGATTTTAATTACGGCGGTTATAGTGTAACGCGAGTGATTCCTGCGGTCGAGAGCTTGGAATGTTGGTATCCGTACTTTGATGCAAATAACGGAGTTTTCATCGCGGAGATATTCAATAAATCCGGGCGAACTCTCAGCTCGGAATCCACATTACACTATAGAAGTTATGATATGGACGGTATGCTTCTTAACAGCGGGACTGTTATGTTGAGTGGGAATGTAACGTCGGATATTCTCCCAAATGAATGCTGTGATATTTCAATCGCTATCACCGATAAAACAACAAAAATCGAATTTTATAGCGCACATCTTGTATTCGCCTCGCCGGAGATACCAACGATTGAAACAAACCTGCCTTTTAGTGACGGCGGCATAGAATTGAAATTTCTTTCTGTAGAGGATGATTCCTGCATATTAACTGTACATAACAGCACGTCGCAAGCGGCAGACGGAATGACCGTATTGCGTTATCAGTGCTATGACGCAGAGGATAAACTGTTGGCAGAATCGGTTTTATTCTTAAAAAATGATCTTGCGCCGTTTACAACGGTAAACCTTCGTTTTGAACTCGAAGCGGGCACGAGCAAAATCATTTTCACAAGTATTGACCCGATACTGAAAGATGCGCCGATCAGACCCGGCAGTGCGCCGAAAACCAATCTTCCGTATGAAATGAACGGGATAAAAATAAAATCTGTTTCATTCACCGAAAACAAGGCAAATGTAACAGTTGCAAATTATACGCACAAGTCAATCTCCGCTTTATCATATATTGAATATACTTGCTACGATGCTTACGGAAAAATCATAAAATCCGGAGAACTGTTTCTCACTGATATGGATGAGAACGAAAAAGCGACATTGACTTTGCAAATACCGAGCTACACAAGGGAGCTTCGTTTCGGAAATGCTCATATATTTGGGAACGGTTAATTAAAAATGTGTTTCTTTGCACATCATAATGAGAATTGGACTTCTTAATTTGACTGATAAATCGGGATTTATAGGAGAGTAATAGTATGCTCACAGCAAAATACTATGAAAAGAATAACGGATATAAATATGTTCTGGACACTTTGAAAGAGCAGCTTGGAGAAGAAACGACTGTATCCATTGTTGATGAAGCTGTAAAAAAATGTAATGCGCTTTGCAGGAAGTATGCCGGCTTGCCTAAAAAGGAGAAAGTCCACACAGACAAGATGATTTTCCCTCGTGCTGCACTGTATAGGCAGATGATACAGCATATTCCAAGTGAACAGGCGATTGATTTACTAATGGAAGCAATTCGCATTGGAGTAGAGCCGGATATGAAGCGTTTGCGCCGCCTGACAAAGCCGACTTTTATGCGTTCTTTGTTTCTCAAGGCATTTTACAAGATGCTCTCTGTTTCTTTTAACGAAGAAGCCGGATTTAAAACAAAGTTCTATGAAACCGATAACAAGCGATTGCGTGTAGATGTGCTTCAATGCCCTTATGATAAATATTGTACACTCCTGGGCTGCAAGGAGTTGACGTCAACTTTCTGTTACAGTGATGATTGCATTTACGGCAACTTGACCGGCATTGAATATCAACGAAATGTCACAATTGGCAGAGGAGCAGATAAGTGTGATTTTGATTTTAGAAAAGCATAAATCGGGATTTTTATTATGGATCACCGCAATGACAGCAATAGCACTTACAAACATAGTGAATGACAAATTCCTGTTTGTTTGTTCTACCAATAGAAACAATATAATATGATGTATAAGACAGTGCTTCCTCCCTTCGCGCTGTCTTTTCTTTTTCAGCCGCAGGTTTTTGGATTTTTCCTGCGGCTTTTACATATCCGTACATAAAAATAAGAAAGTGAGGTGAACCTTATGACTGATCGACAGCATATTATCTGGACAAGCGACGTTGATTATGAAGATTGGCGTGGTGAAATGGAAGCCGAATATCCCGAACTGACCGAAGATGAACGAATACAGCGTATGTATGAGATCAACGGGGACTATTTGGACGACGAACGCATGAATCTCAATGTGCAGCTCAGAGAACCTATCCTCGTGATCGCCGACCTCGGCTTGTGGTATGGCAGACGAATGGGCTACAAGGAGATACCAAGCGGCAACATCCGGGATTGCCTTTACTCAGACTGTGATCACAACACTTGGTATCTTGATAAGCGGGGAGATTTTCGATGCGATGCCATCCATCACGACGGCACCAACTATTATCTTTACCGTGCGTACAAAGAAGGGGTGTCCGAGTCGGCGAAAGAAACGCTGCGAAATAAACTGTATCGCGGTGTTGCGACAAGACAGGACGTCACCCGTATTACACGCAGAATCGGCGACGATATCGCAAGGGTTTACGGATGGGATATTCCGTCGCTGCCGAGGCAGAAAGAGAGGTCAAGAGAATATGCCAGATAACAAAGAGCAGAAAAAGGAGAGGAAAAAGCCTATGGCAAAACAGGTTTCCGCGAGAGCGAAGAAATTGAAACTGGTTGACAAGGTCATTTCCGCAGGGCTGACGT
This sequence comes from uncultured Eubacteriales bacterium, assembly GCA_900314355.1. Lineage (GTDB taxonomy): Bacteria > Bacillota > Clostridia > Oscillospirales > Acutalibacteraceae > UBA1081. The sequence continues at coordinate 9,300 of OMUY01000069.1, forward strand.
CAGAGGAAAAGATCATCGCTATGACACCTGCGGAGATGGTACAGCTTCCCGACATTACCACCGAGGAGCTGCGGCTTTTGTGCGAGATGCAGGATAGTGTTAAAACAGGCATGTTTTTCTCTTATCTCTGTTCTCAGTGAGGTGAGAATCAATGCCGAGCAAACTGCAAATCACAAGCACCGGACTGCAGCAGGAGAAAATCGAAGCCGCAAAAACGGATGAGAACTGGATGGCGTTCTTGCGTACTGCGGCAAATAACTACAAGTATTCATTCAACGATCAAATGCTTATCTATGCGCAGAAACCGAATGCGACAGCCTGCGCGGAGATTGGTTTCTGGAACGACCGTATGAACCGCTGGGTCAATAAGGGCGCAAAGGGTATCGCGCTGATCGACACAGGCGGAACGCAGCCAAAACTGCGCTATGTTTTCGACGTCAGCGATACGAACAGCCGATACGGTTATGAAATCAGATTATGGCAAGCAGAGGAGCGTTTTCAGCCGGATATTGTTACCGCGTTGGAGGACAGCTTCGGTGAGCTTGCCGACAAATCCGATTTCCGGCAGGCACTGGTGTCTGTCACAAAGAATCTTGTCGAGGATAACAAGCAGGATTATTTATCCCTGTTATCTGAACGGGAAAACGTCGGGTATCTGGAGGGAATGGACGCAAACGGATTAGACGCGATCTTCTCCGCCGCGCTGCAGCGTTCCGTGCAATATATGATGATGGCGCGCTGCGGAATCGAATCGAAGGAATACTTTTACGATGAACATTTCCATCCGATCTTTTTCTTCAACACGACCGATACGATTGACGTCATCGGAACCGCTGTCAGCGATATTGCTGAAATGGGACTGCGAGAGATCGAAAGCACCGTCAGAAATCTGCAAATTGCGGAGAGAAAATCCAATCGCACATTTGCAAGAACGGAAGAAAACCGTTATGATGAAGCTGTAATTAAAACAAACACCGAAAGGAGCAATGAAAATGGAACTGACGTACACGAAGCAGGGCGACTATTTGATCCCGAACTTGACATTGCCGCAGAGGGAGTACCCGACGCTGGGCAAATACGGGATGCTGCGGAAGACATTCCTCAGGCAGAACCGCAAGGCGGTGTTCACCATGATGCAAACGCAGGACACGCTGTGGGAGCATCTGAGCGAGGTGGACAAGTCGGCGAACGAGATGATGGAATCTCTGACGGTGCAGATGGCGAAGGAACAGGGCGTGACCGAGGAGCTGAAAGCGGCGGATCAGATGCAGTGGGTGGGGATGATGAACAACATCCGGAACGCAGCGGAGGAGATCGTGTTGAAAGAACTCGTCTACAGTTAAGCGGACATGACTTTAACGCTCCGAGCGCCATTCCGTATTACAGCGAAGCCCACGAAAAATCGGAACTGCTCAGAAGCTGCCTTGCGTTAAAAGATCACAGATTAGAAATTGCCACGTTTTTTGCGGAAAACACAGACCGCAGAGAGCGTGGCGATTTTGTTAAGAGCTATTTTGATAACACCTATGTAGAGCACATTCTTGACAGCGGACAGCGTGTCGGCTACAGGGCGTGGGAAGATGTATTGAATCTTTGGCGCGGCGCATATCTGACCCGTGAAAAGGAAGTGTTTATGCACTGGTGGCAGGTCGCAGACGATATTTACGGGCAGATCCTGATGGAACAATGGTTGACTCCGAGCGAGCGGCCGATGCTCAGCATAGAGAGCCGAACCGCTCTTTTCGGTGAAGCGACGCTTGTACCGGAACAGCCCTTTGCGATCCCGCAGGCAGCGATTGACTATGTGCTTTGCGGCGGCAGTCATGTGAGCGATGGAAAAATGCGTATTTACACGCAATTCCTGAATCAGGAAGGAACAGATAAAAATGTTGCGTTCTTGAAAAATGAATATGGAACCGGAGGGCGTTCCGACGCTGTTCCCGGCACGGATTTATGGGAGGAGCATGACGGCAAAGGGCTTTCAATCAGAACGCTTCACGATGACAGACCGAATTCCGTAAAGGTATTGATTCCGTGGAATAAGGTCGCAAAGCGTATTGACGAGCTGATTAGAGTGGACCGATACCTAAATCGAGCAGAAAAGGATAGATACCCCATTTTTGTCCGTGAACAGGAAGCAAGGGAAAAAAGAAGTGGGATTGTCAGAGAATTTAATGATATTATTCGTGATTTCAATGATTTTGAAACACAAATAGGAAATTCAGAGTCAAGATTGAACTTCTTCACGCTTAGTCAGTATTCAGATCGTTTCTACTTTGGAGAAAAGGTTCTCAAGGGATATGGACAAAATCCGGATGTTTTTGTGTTGCCCGCTATGCGAGAAGCAATGCAGAAGATCATATCGGAAAACACGCATCTGACCGAACGCTGTGAGTCGGTATTGGCATCTCTGAACAGCGACATTGCAAGACCATTTGAACCGACCTATGACGAGCTGAACCCACCGCCCGAACCGGAGAAACAGTTGGTCCTTTCTTTGGGCGATACTGTATATATCGGTTCGCAGGAATATGAGCTGCTGTCCTACGGGGACGAAACCGTTGAATTGTTTGATCCGTCGTTCCCGCTGATGCACAAGGAATTCTCGCGCGAAGAATTTGACGCAAGGGTCAAAGAGAATCCGATGAATGATAAATATCTCCGCATTGTTGATGCAGAGCCGGAGCAAACACAAACCGACTCGCCGAAAGACGATCACATCTACCTTGACAATGACCGAGAGGTTGTCACCTGGATCTACTATAACCCGGACGCGGATGCCGGCGGTCAGCTCGTTGCCAACTCTATGGATTACGATACCTTCCGTGAGTTTTATACCGAATACAGCGATAATATGCAGGCATTTATTGACGGTATCAACGAAGCTGCCGATCAATGGCTCGGCGACATCAACACGTATGACTATAATTTATACAGAGCAGACTACGACGCCGAGCCGCAGTATGTGGATATGACGCCGGAGAACGCGGCGAAGATCGCAGCGGATATTGAGAACTACCGCTATGCGCAGGAGCAGGCAAAGCCGAAAACGCTTTTTGATGAATACAATGCCATTAAGGAACAGAATTCCGACAGCCTTGTGCTGTTTCAGGTCGGTGATTTCTTTGAAGCCTACGGAGCAGATGCTCGGAGAATGGCTTCCGAACTTGATCTTATTCTGACTTCGCGTTTAATGCCGGACGGTGAGCGCATCCCTATGTGCGGCGTCCCGAAGCATATTCTCGGCACCTATACCGATATGCTGCTGGATCGCGGTATCGATATTGTTGTTTCTTCCTTTGAGGATGGTGTGCGCAATACCGTTCCCATTGTTTCAACAAACAAAGAAGATCCGGTTCAGTCGCACCCGGTCGGCGCGATTGAATACCTTGCCAATGACGGGCAAGTACGGGAGCGCATTGAGTACACAAGTGAGTATCAATTTAAGAAAGACGTACAAGAAGAAAACAGTTTCGGTGTTCCGATGGTGTTGGTGTTCTATGAGGATAAGGAAGGTCACACGATTGATAAGAGCTTCCTTGCGGCTCTTGACCCGCCGCCGCAGGGTATCAGAACCGAACTTTCTCCCACGCTGATTGTCGAGGGAGAACAGAAGGTTTTGACTGCCGTGCAGGAGTATTACGGCGACGCATTCCCCGATGAAAACTTCACGATTGAAGAGGAACGGGATAAAAGCAGAATTGCCCTTGCCTACACGACAACAGGTGACGGAGAGCATGACATACAAGTCAATCTTGATCTTGTTGATAAGCGCATTGAGTATCTTGTAGATAACGAAGAAATCCATGCGGAGGAGTTTGTTTCCTATGACGGGATCGTTGAATATCTTGGTAATACGAGCTTTGAGGCTTTGATCGGTGAAGCGGAATCTGCTTTTGCAGAACGCAATGCTCCCGAGCTTTTACCGCCGCAGTCGCTTCGTCCGCTGAAAGAAGCGCCGCACGTTCTCTACCCGGAGATTGCGTCAAATTACAGAACGAATTATCGTATTGACAATGATAATATCGGCGTCGGGACTCCGCTTGAACGGTTCCACCATAATATTCAGGCAATCCAATTGTTGAAGAAACTGGAAGATGAACATCGGCTTGCGGATACTAACGAACAGCGCATCCTTGCCGATTACGTCGGCTGGGGCGGGTTGTCGGAGTTCTTTAAAGAAGAGAATCCGCACTATTTGGAACTCAAGGTCGCACTGACCGAAGAAGAATATGCTGCGGCACGGGAATCCTCTCTGACAGCATTTTACACGCCTCCCGTAGTTATCAGGGCAATGTATCAGGCGTTTGAGAATATGGGCTTCCGAAGCGGCAATATTCTGGAACCGTCGTGCGGCATCGGCAACTTTATGGGACTTCTGCCTGATTCGATGCAGAATTCACAGATGTACGGTGTAGAGCTTGACCCGATTACGGGCAGAATAGCGCAGCAGTTGTATCAGAAAAACAGCATAGCCGTGCAGGGCTTTGAAACAACCAATGTGCCGGACAGCTTTTTTGACGCCGCTGTGGGCAACGTCCCCTTCGGACAGATCAAGGTCAACGACCCGCGATATAACAAGCACAATTTCTTCATTCACGACTATTTCTTTGCGCGAACGCTTGATAAAGTCAGACCGGGCGGCGTGATTGCCTTTATCACTTCATCCGGCACGATGGACAAAGAAAATCCAAAAGTGCGTAAATATATCGCGCAGCGGGCGGATTTGCTCGGCGCGATCCGTTTGCCAAATACGACCTTCAAAGCTGCGGCAGGTACGGAGGTAACCGCCGATATTCTGTTTTTGCAGAAGCGTGACCGCCTGATTGACATTGAGCCTGAGTGGGTACACCTCGGAAAAGACGAGAACGGGATCGCAATAAACCAATACTTCATCGACAATCCCGAAATGATTATGGGCGAGATGCAGATGGTCAGCGGTCCTTACGGTCCGACGCCGACCTGCGTGTCTTATGAGGATCAGCCGCTAAACGATTTGCTGGCGGCAGCGATCCAAAACATTCACGGTGAGGTTACGGAAATTGAGTTCGCCGATGTTGACAATGCGGAAGAAGACCGTTCCATTCCCGCAGATCCCGAAGTCAGAAATTTCAGTTACACGATTGTTGACGGAGAAATCTACTATCGGGAAAACAGCCGTATGAATCCGGTGGAGGTATCAGACACCGCGAAAAACCGGATCAAAGGACTGATCGGCATACGGGAGAGCGTTCGCAGGCTGATTGACTTGCAAACCGAAGATTACCCGGATGTCGAAATACGTTTGGAACAAGAAAAGCTCAATACTTTGTACGATGATTTCAGCAAAAAGTATGGGCTGATCAATTCCCGCGGCAATAACACGGCGTTCTCGTCCGACAGTTCCTATTGTCTGTTGGCGTCGCTTGAGGTGCTGGACGATGACGGAAATTTTGTCCGCAAAGCAGATATGTTCTCAAAGCGTACCATTAAGCAAAAGGTCATTGTGCAATCTGTTGACACTGCTGCCGAAGCACTTGCCTTGTCACTTGCCGAAAAGGCAATCGTAGATATGGAGTATATGACGCAGCTTACTGGCAAACCGGAAGAAGAACTGTATACAGAGCTGCGCGGCGTGATTTTCCTGAATCCATTGCACACACACGAGAATGACGGACAGGCAAAATATCTGCCTGCAGATGAATATCTTTCCGGCAACGTCAGAGAAAAGCTTGCGTTGGCGAAGCGAACGGCGGAATTGTACCCTGACGACTATGCCCCGAATGTGGAGGCTCTGACGGCGGTTCAGCCGAAAGACCTGTCCGCGTCGGAAATATCCGTGCGTCTCGGCGCAACATGGCTTCCGCCTGAGATCGTCGAACAGTTTATGTTCGAGCTTCTGCAAACGCCCCGGTATATGACTTGGAATATCCACGTTCACTTTTCCAAGTATACCGGCGAATGGCAGGTGGAAGGTAAATCCAATGACAAGCGCAATGTTCGTGCATCGAACACCTACGGCACCGACAGGATCAACGCTTATCGAATTATCGAAGAAACGCTGAATCTAAAGGATGTGCGGATTTTTGACTACCCGGAGGACGCGGAGGGTAAAAAGCATCCCGTTCTCAATAAAAAAGAAACCGCTATCGCACAGGGGAAACAAGAGCTGATCAAGGAAGCGTTTCAGGAGTGGATCTGGAAGGACCCGCAGAGAAGAGATAGGCTCTGCCGGATGTATAACGACAGGTTCAATTCCGTCAGACCGAGAACCTATGACGGCTCTCATCTGAACTTTGTCGGGATGAACCCTGAAATTACGCTACGTAAGCACCAGCTTGATGGCGTTGCTCACGCGATCTACGGTGGGAATGAGCTGTTGGCGCATGAGGTCGGCGCGGGTAAAACCTTCACAATGGTGGCTATCGCGCAGGAAAGCAAACGACTCGGTTTGTGCCAAAAATCGTTGTTTGTTGTTCCCAACCATCTGATTTCACAATGGGCGACGGAATATTTGCAGCTTTACCCTGCGGCGAATATCCTTGTGGCGACGAAAAAAGACTTTGAAACGAAAAACCGCAAGAAGTTCTGCGCCCGTATCGCCACCGGCGACTATGACGCGATCATCATCGGGCATAGCCAGTTTGAGAAAATTCCGATGTCCATCGAGCGTCAGCAGAGAATTCTACAACAGCAGCTTGATGAGATTATGTCCGGCATCATCGAAATGAAGCAGAACAGAGGCGACAGGTTTTCCGTTAAGCAGTTGGAGCAGCAGAAAAAGAGCGTGGAGCTCAAGCTGCAAAAGCTGAACGATACCTCTCGAAAAGACGACCTTGTGACCTTTGAGGAGCTTGGCGTTGACAGGCTCTTTGTGGATGAAGCGCACTATTACAAAAATCTTGCTGCGTTTACGAAAATGCGCAACGTCGGCGGCATATCACAAACGGAAGCGATGAAATCAAGTGATCTGTATATGAAGTGCAGGTATCTTGATGAGCTGACAGGAGGTAAAGGTGTTGTATTCGCCACCGGTACACCGATTTCAAATAGCATGGTCGAAATGTATACCATGCAAAAATATCTGCAATACGGGACGCTCAACCAAAATGAACTATTGCACTTTGATAGCTGGGCTTCCACCTTCGGTCAGACCGTGACGGCAATCGAGCTTTCCCCCGAAGGATCGGGCTACCGTGCAAAAACAAGGTTTGCCAAGTTCTTCAATCTGCCGGAGCTTATGACGATGTTCCGCGAAGTCGCGGATATTCAGACGGCGGATATGCTGCATCTGCCTGTGCCTAAAGCCAATTTTCACAATGTGGTTTTGAAACCCTCCGAACAACAGAAAGAAATGGTCGCGTCGCTCGGCGAGCGGGCAGAACGGGTGCGCAGCAAGATGGTTTCCTCCGAGGAGGACAATATGCTGCTCATTACCAATGATGGGCGTAAACTGGCGCTCGATCAGCGGCTTATGAATGAGATGTTGCCGGACAGTGAAACCGGCAAGGTCGCTGCTTGCGCAAAGAACGTGTTTGAGATTTGGCAGAAGACAATGCCCGCAGCCTCCACGCAAATGGTGTTCTGTGATCTGTCTACGCCCCATGGGGATGGAAATTTCAATGTATACGATGATTTGAAAAAGAAGCTTGTCGCTATGGGTGTTCCGGAAGATCAGATCGCATATATTCACGACGCAAATACGGAAGTGCAAAAGAAGGAGCTCTTCGGCAAGGTCAGAAACGGCATCGTGCGTGTACTCTTGGGCTCAACCTTTAAGATGGGTGCCGGAACCAATGTGCAGAAGCGGTTGATCGCGCTGCATCACCTTGATACCCCGTGGCGACCGGCAGACCTTGCCCAGCGCAACGGGCGCATTATCCGACAGGGCAACGACAATCCGGAGGTTGAGATCTTTACCTATGTTACGGAAAACACCTTCGACAGCTATCTGTATCAGTTGGTGGAAAACAAGCAAAAATTCATCGGTCAGATCATGACAAGCAAATCGCCTGTGCGTTCAGCGGAAGACGTTGATGAGCAGGCGCTTTCTTATGCCGAAATCAAAATGCTTGCCACCGGCAATCCGTATATCAAGGAGAAGATGGATCTGGATATTGAAGTTTCAAAACTCAAGCTGTTGAAAGCAAACCACCTGAGTCAGAAGTATTCATTGGAGGACAAAATTCTCAAAGAATTCCCAATGCGTATTTCTTCCTTGGAGCAAAGGATCGTTGGTGTCAAAGCAGATATTGCCCGCGCTCAAGCGCAAACACATCCAAATGCAGACGGCTTTTCTCCGATGGAGATCAAAGGTACTGTTTATACGGACAAGAAAGCTGCAGGTACAGAACTGTTGGCGGTCTGCAAGTCCATGACGACGCCCGATCCGATCCCCCTCGGCAACTATCGCGGCTTTGAGTTGTCTTTGCTGTTTGACAGTATGTCCCGGCAGTATGTTATTACGATGAAGCATGAGTGTACGCACAACGTACCTCTCGGTACTGATATTTTCGGTAACATTCAGCGCCTTGATAACGCCATTACCGGGCTGCCGGACAAGCTGAAAGCAGCCGAGGAGCAACTGACCGAAACAAAGAAACAGTTGGAAACAGCAAAAATGGATGTGGAGCTGCCGTTCCCACACGAGGAAGAATTGACAAAAAAGTCAGCCCGTCTTGCAGAGCTGGATTCAATGCTGAGCCTTGATAAGCCGGAGAATGAGATCGTGGACGGTGAACGGGACGGCGATACACCGGAAAAGCCCGATAGGGTAAGAGAAACCCCGCAGAGCCGATGAACTCTGCGGGGCGGAAAGCGAGGTGAGTCAAATTGCAGTAAGGATCACACCGGATCAATCCCAAATTGCAGTAAGGATCACACCGGATCAATCCAAAAAGATCAATGCACTTGTAAGAAAGTGCTGTGCCAACTGCGTTCGCGGGAATTGTCTCCTTCTCGACGACGGGGACGAACACCCTTGCCCGCAGCTTATTTCTTGCAGTAGGATCATGTGTAATTACCTCCAGGATGTCGTTTTGCCGATTGATTTTGATCTGTATAGTGAGATCTGCGGCGGAAAAACGAAACGTTGTAAGTTATGCGGTCGGGCGTTTATCATGAAGTCTCGAAATCAGCGCTATTGCAGAGATTGCGCGGAAAGGCAGCGGTTGGAACATGCAGCGCTGCGGCAACAAAAGTATAAGGCGAAAAACAAAAAAGGTAACGCCTATTAACTCTGAAAACCCTTGATTTCACTGGACTTTTTGAGCCGATTTCAGCCATCCCCATAAAAGTATATTCCGAAACAATTTTTTTCGCTGAAATCGGCTCTATATCAAGGTTTTCTCGGTTTTGAAAAGCGTTACCTTACAGATTGCCGCACCGGAATCTGAAATTGTCATATACCGTAATGGATGACTCATTTGTTGGCTATATGAGCTTTTTCTAATAGCTCTCGGAGCTCATTTAAGCCATGTACATCTTTGATAACATCTATAAATGCCCTTGCTGACGTCGGCGGAATCAGGGTAATCCCGGCGTAAGCTATGCCCTTTGCAGGTGTGTCAAGCGTATGCCAATATAAATCTATATGATTAAAATTTGATACTATATCCTCTATATAGTCATCATTGACTGAAATGCAGTTGTATTTGTGAGGCTCGTATTTGTCATATCTCTCTCCGGGTTTTGGTGTTTCCTGCATGATTCCAAATTCGTGCTTTGGCATGGCACCTCATTCTTCCCTTCCTTAAATTCCGATTTGCAATTGATCTTAAGAATATGATTTTTTGTTTTATGTCTCGCAACTGAGCCGTATGAAAGTCAGTCTTCACGGGAGATGAGTGCCTCTTTTTCCTGTCTTGTCATTCGTTTAATGTGGAATTCTCTGCTCATAGCCTCGTGCTTAGTCTCATAGCTTTCATAGTATAAAAGCTCTACCGGGCACCGTGTCCTTGTATATTTGGAACCGCTCCCCGAATTGTGCGCTTTCAGTCGCTTTTCAAGGTCGTTTGTCCACCCGCAGTAAAAGCTTCCGTCTGCGCATTTCAGGATATATGTATAGTTGTGGGTTTGCTCTTTTTCTTCCATTGAATTTCACCGAGGCTCCAGACTGTTGTATTCAATAAGGGGCATCGCCCCGTCATTCAAGCTCGACCGGGGCGATAGCCCCAATTCAGTGGGGGATTGTAACCCCCACTGAATTAAAGCGGTGTCACCCGCCGCCTATAGAGGCGGGGGACATCTCGTCGAGGTTATTTCTTCATTTTATCTCTGACTGAGAGCGGTATTTCATTTTTTATGTATGTCTCCCATACGTTCATACGGTCGTTTTCATCGATTTCTCTGATCACTTTAGCCGGGACACCGCCGACAACAGAGTTTGCAGGTACGTCCTTTGTAACGACCGCGCCGGCGGCGACAATACTGTTTTCCCCTATGGTAACACCGCCGCATATCGTTGCGCTCGAACAGATTCAACAGTTCTTTTTGATGGTTATGGGCTTTGAGTATTCCAGATCATGAAATCCATCGGGATACTCCTGCGGAAGCCTTTCCTCCGGCAAGAACGGATGAGAAGGCGTTGCAAGTGTGACATTTGCTCCGATCCACACACCATCTTCAAGGATAATGGGAGATACATCCAAAAAGGTACAGTTGTAGTTTATAAAGCAGCCCCGTCCAACCTTGATGTTAACGCCGTACTCACAATAAAAAGGCGCGAGTACAAAGAAATCTTTTCCTTGTGAAGAGGGAATGAGCTTCGTCAAGGCGCGCATCTTTATGGGGAGCATCCACATCGGGATTCGATTAAAGCGGTCACATCTCACAAGACCTAAAGCATGCTGCTTTGAGATGTCCTTTGATGACGCGTTATACAAAAGTCCGTTTGTCATTCTTTCCCAATCGTTCAGTTTGCTCATGCAGATTCACCTTTGATCCTTTAACTTCGCATTGTCTTTTACTTGATTATACACCAAACCCGAAAATATATCAATCGCACATTTGCCATTTATATATCTTCCGGATATACTTTACTCAGAAACTGCGAGGAGATGAAAACCATGTTCTACTTTACCGCCGATACACATTTCGGGCATGAGAACTGTATTAAGATGTGTGATCGTCCGTTTGAGACGATAGAAGAAATGAATGAAACGATCATTGAGAACTGGAACAGTCGCATAAAGAATACCGATACTGTTTGTATCGTCGGAGATATGTTTTTCTGCTGTAAGGAACCGGAACCGATTCTGAAGCGGCTGCACGGAAAGAAGCGGCTGATCGTCGGGAATCATGACAGCTCCTGGATGAGTAAGTGCGATTACGAAAAGTATTTTGTATCCGTTGACGATTTTCTTCAAATTTCCGACGGTAAGCATTCACTGACACTCTGCCATTATCCGATGCTTACATGGAAGCACTGGAGCAGATCATATATGATCCACGGGCATATCCATGCGAATACGGATATGGACTTTTGGCACTGTATCAAGGCACGGGATAATGTGCTGAATGCCGGTGTTGATGTCAATGGTTTCACTCCGGTGACTTTTGACGAGCTGGTGGAAAACAACAGAAAATTCAAGGAGGCGCATTGATATGGGGATGACTGTGTTTATAGACACCTACTGCTGAAAAATATAATACTATCTTCGCCGATTGGTTCAAATGAATCAGTCGGCTTTTTACATATCCGCTTACGGTTCGGCGGATCAATTCTAAGGAAAGGAAGTGAAAACTATGACGTTGGAAGAATGGAATACGAAGCTTTACGAAAAACTGTATGCCGAGCATCAGGAGTTTGTCAAAGATCTGCAGGTACACGATTCGTTCTATTGTATTGAGCTTGCCTATGAGCTGGTGAGCCGAGAAGATCTGCTGATGCACGTCGAGATGAACAACCTAACGCCGGAGCAGTGTAAGGCTTTGCTCAGAGAGAAGAAGCCTATGGACAAGCTGTTTGAGGCGTGGGAGAAACACGAGGGACGCCACATGGAGGAAATCGGTGAATGCGTAGAGAGCGTTGCCAACAAACTGATTCGTCAGCATAAGCGCAGCAGAGAAGCTGAGAGGTGAGCTGATGGTAACAGGATATATTCCTCCCGATCTCGTTGCAAAGGCGAAGGAAATGGATCTCCTGACTTATCTGCAATCCTTTGAACCAAATGAGCTTGTTCGGATCTCCGACCACGAATATTGCACCCGAACACACGACAGCCTGAAAATTTCCAATGGCAAATGGATGTGGTGGAGTCGCGGCGTCGGTGGTAAAAACGCAGTCGATTATCTTGTAACCGTAGCAGAAAAAACTTTTTATGAAGCGGTAAAAACGATCCTGGACTATTCCGGTCAAAGCCGACCGCCTAACAAAATATCCCAACCGGAACACAAAGAAAAGCATCTTGTTTTGCCGAAAGCGTCGCCGAATAACAAGGCAGCAATAAATTATCTTCTGCGCCGTGGAATCGCAGAGAATATTATTGACGACTGTATGAAAGACGGAAGTATTTATGAAAGTCTGCCTTATCACAATGTTGTGTTTGTCGGCTTCGATGAAAATCGGAATCCAAAATACGCCGGGCTTCGCGGGACCGTCAATTCAGAATATAAAGGTGACGCATACGGCAGCGACAAACAATATTCTTTTCGGCTGGTTAATCCTGATGCAGATACCGTCCACGTTTTTGAAGGAGCAATAGATTTGCTTTCTTATGCGACGCTGCTGCAGATGCAGGGAAAGAACTATAAAGACAGCACACTTCTGACGCTTGCGGGTGTGTACAATGCGAAGCAGTACCTCAATATCAAAGAGGTTCCTGTCGCGCTTGCTCATTTTTTGAAAGAGAATCCGCAAATAAAAACAATCAGTCTGCATCTTGATAACGATACTGCGGGAAGAAACGCGACGAAATCTTTGATCCATTTGCTTTCGGGTTCATACAGAGTTGAGGCGCGACCGCCTCCGGGTGTAAAGGACGTGAACGACTATTTGTGTTCTAAACTGCGCTTACCGATTACAAAATCTAAAAGCGAAAGGAGCATAGCCCGATGAAATACAGTGTAAAAATAATTGAAACCTTGGAGAAAACGGTAGAGGTTGAAGCCGATAATCCCACCGAAGCGGAGCAGATTGCGGAGGATGAATGGCACAACGGAGAGCATATTCTTGACGCCGATAACTTTATCGGAATGAGATGTGAAGCACGATTATCAGAAAATGAACCGTATATCGATGTCGTGATTTTGGAGCCGGACAAGCCTGCGCAGACAGAAGCAGTAGAAGCTACGATGACCGCATTTGAAGATGTGGTCGGCGGACCGATCAACTTTTTGGAATCTTCCGATCACAAAACTGCGTTTATTATTCCGCAGAATGAAAAGCACAGAAAACCAAACCGTGCAATTTATAAAGATAAAAATGAAGTACTCAGACTTCTGCGCGGTACGGTTTTTATCTGCGGGTATAAAGATAAAAGACCGTGCAGTTTGACAAAGGAACAAATCAAAAAGTTTTCTGCGCAGTACCGTTATCCGGAAAAGTTTTTTGAGGTACACGGAAAAATTTACGCGCAAAAAATAAAACCAAATGAACAGGAACGCTGAATGTAGGAGGTGAAAAAAGTGAGATACGAAGTAACAATAAAAGAAGTGTCAACAAAAAAAGTTGAAGTTGATGCACAGTCTCCGGAGGAAGCAGAGGATAAAGTCTCTGAAGATTTTTATGATGGGCAGTATCCGTTTGATGCTGGCGCAGAGGTAGACATTGATTTTGTGGTTCAGGAAAAACGTCCGGAAAAAATTAAAGTCGTTTTGCTTGAACCCGGCAAGCTCGCAAGAGTTGCCGAAATCGGAACAAAGCTTGAAGATTTACAGGCGGTTGTCGATGGAATGATCGAACCCGCCTATTATTTTTCCGAACCCGTTTGTCTCGTGGTCAATGACGAAGGAAAAATAAACGGCATGCCTCTTAATCGAGGCGTCAGAGATGAGAACGGAAAGCTGATCGACATTATTGCCGGTACCGCTTTTATCTGCGACTGTTCCGGTGAAAACTTCGGCAGCTTGAACGACAAACAACTTAAAAGATATACCGATCAGTTTAAGTATCCCGAGCATTTTTTCAGAATCAACAGTGAAATTCAGGGCGTGAAATACAACCCTGATCGCTCAAAAGAAAGATAAATATTTGATGAAAGGATGATGAAAATGAAATTGTTTGAAGTAACGATTGCAGTATCCGATGAAAAAACGTTTACCGTTGCTGCGGAAAATGAAAAGGAAGCGCGTGAAAAAACCGCTCGGATTTATGGAGATACCGATCTGCTTGACTTCTATCCGGAGGATCTCGTTCCGAGAATCGAGGACGTATGCGAAGTAGAGGATCTCGACGAAGATGACCTTTGCGACATGGATTGTGAGCATTGTTCCTCCGCTTCGCAGGAGGACAATATCTTTTTTCGGATCGTACAGAAAAAGGACTGATCTATGGGAGAAGTCCGCGGTATCGTCTTAGCAAGCATCGCCTTTGCTTGTGCACGGCAGCTTGTTAGGGACTTCCGCCCCTAATACCCCGGGAAAGAAGGTGACGATATGCGTAAACGACAGCATCGTGTAGAAGTGTATCTGTCCGATAAAGAATATGATATGCTTACAAAAAATGTAGAGAAAACCGGTCTCTCTCGTGAAGCATATCTGCGTAGTTTGATTGCAAATACCGTTCCGAAAGAGCTCCCGCCGATGCAGTTTTTTGACGTGCTGAGAGAGTTAAGACAGCTTAACGTCAACATGAATCAGATCGCATTGAAGGCGCATACGCTTAATTTGATCGACGCTCCGTATTATGAAAAGTGCCATAAGGAGTTGCAGTCAGTCGTCGGAGAAATCAAAAGGGAGATATACAAATAATGGCGGTCACTTCTCTTTGGCGCGTGAAAGGTTACGTCGGAAAAGTGATTCTCTATGCAATGAATGAAAATAAAACGAGAGAAAAAGAAATCATTGCAACGGGTAATGATGATACAACTCCTGAGTCTGCGTTGAATGATCTTATCAGTTATACTTCGCGGGATGAAGCAACGAACCTGAAGCAATATGTGACGGCAATCAACTGTGAACCGGAAACCGTTAGAGAAGAAATGATGGCAACGAAAAGATTTTTTGAAAAGACAGACGGCACGGTTGCTTATCACGGTTATCAATCTTTTGCCGAGGGTGAAGTCACACCGGAGGTCGCGCATAAAATCGGTGTGGCTCTTGCAAAAGAACTGTGGGGAGAAAAATATGAAGTGCTCGTAACCACACACCTTGATAAAGATTCTCATCTTCATAACCACTTTGTTCTTAACACCGTCTCGTTTGTAGACGGTGTTAAGTTTCATCGGACGAAAAGAGACTATCAAAAAATGAGAGAAGTCAGCGACCGTCTTTGTCGGGAATACAGTTTATCCGTCATTGAGCATCCGAAAGGACACGGGAAAAATTATGCGGAGTGGCGCGCGGAAAAGAACGGAGAGTACACAAAGAACGGAATTATAAAACGCGACATTGACGAATGTATTGCCGTTGCAATGAACGAAAAACAATTTTACCGAGAGATGATGTCGCGCGGTTACACTTTTAATTTCGACAGAAAGTACGCGACGATTTTTCATCCTAACTTCCCAAAGGCTCGCAGAATGAAAACGCTCGGTGAAGAATATACGCCCGAAGCAATTAAAGAAAGATTGCACGGACGGTGGCAGCCGAGGCAGTTTGTTTTTCCGGAGCAGGATGATCCCGAAAAACTTTTCTTTGACGGTGACAGAAACAACAACGATGTTTTCAGAGATTGGCAGACGGTGTACGTTCATTTTGTATTCGGCATTACCGTTATTCGTGAAAGACCGGATGAAAACAGAGAGCTGATGCGCTTACTCGGAGATGAGATCATAAAGTTCGACAAACGCGTCGAGGAACAAAATTTGCTGCTCGATCACAATTTAAGAACGGACGCCGACGTTGAGGATTTCAAAAAAGAAGCGTCGGAAGAAATGGAGTACCTTTCCGAAGCACGTCAGAAAATGCGCAACGAATTAAAATGCGCCGTTCGCGCAAATGCTCTTCCGAGACAAAATGAAATCAAAGCGGATATTAAACAGTTGACCGGTCGAATCGGGCAGCTGCGAAAGCAAGTAAAAATCTGCGACCGGATTCTCACACAGGAACCAAAGGTCGAAAAAGATCTTCACGTTGTAAAAGACTACGCGGAAAAAATGAAAAGGAAGGAGGTGGAACGTCATGAGCACATCGGGAGACGCAGCAGAACAAGTCGTCAGGATGTCACTTGAAGGAGTGGAAACCGTTGCAAAAATTTCAGGGAAAGGCGCTATGGAAATTGCAAAGCTTTTGCTTGCCGAGGCGCGCAAACCGCAAAAGACGAAAGGTAAAGCATCCCTTATGAAGATGCTGAATCAGAAAAAGCCAATCAAGGTTTTTGAGATTGATGATAAGTCCTTGAAAACTTTTTGTCAGGAAGCGAAGAAATACGGCGTTATGTATCACATCATTAAAGACAAAACGAAGAACGACGGCAAGTGCGATATTATGGTCAGAGCGGAGGACGCGTCAAAGGTCAACCGTATCTTTGAACGCTTCAATCTCGGTATTGATACGAAGGCGGAGGTCAGAGCGACAGCCGAGAGATCGATCAAAAAAGGCAAACAGCCGCCGGAAAGAGCAACGCCGAAGCGCAGCGCGGAGGATCGGTTTATCGAGGAGCTGTTCAAAAAACCGCAGAAGGAAAAGACGGAAAACGACAACCCTTCTGTGGCGAGGACGGAAAAATCCCGTCTGTCCGAGCCTACCTCAAAGACGTCAAAAAACCGATCCCGATCACGGGTTACCCCTGAGAAAAGACCGTCTGTGCGTAAACAGTTAGATGAATACAAGCGGCAAAAGAAACAACAGACCAAAACCGGAGCGCCGACACAGACGCAATCCAAATCAAAGAAAAAAACGAAAGGAAGCAGAAGTAATGGCAGATAATATCAATCATACTCCCAACCCTGAAGCCGGCGTTTCAACAATACAGAATGAAAACAAAGTCTCGGGAGAGAGAAAGCGACAGGGAGCTGATGTGGGTAAAAACTCTAAAGACGCAGGTGTGAGAACCGGTCGCAATGGCGCAGGCAATTCGCCGTCCAATAAAAAATCAGTTCGTTCGCAATTAGAGAAATACAAGCATCAAAAAGCCTTGCAGACGAAAGTGAACGCGCTGACTGCGACACGATCCCAACAGAATAAATCGAAAGGAAGTAGAAATGATGGCAGAGCTTGATGAACTCTTTGGCGGAGAGGAAAACACCGCCGATGCCGCTGTTTCCTCGAAAGAGGATTGGCAGATCAAACGTGCGCAGAACAGAACGCAGGCATATGAGATGCTGGAGGCTGCGACAACAGAAATCAGCAATCCTGAAATTTATGCACAGTACCTTGACGTGCAGAGCAGATTTGACCGGTACTCGGTAAGCAACGCCCTTCTGATTTCGTATCAGCTTCCGGAAGCAACAAGACTTGCCGATTCAAAATACTGGCAAAAGCACGGCGCATTTATCCAAAAGGGAGAACGCGCGATCACGATTCTTGAACCGGGAAAGAACTTTACCCGACAGAACGGAGAAAAGGGAATGTTCTACGAAGTAAAAAAGGTTTTCGACATTTCGCAGACCACGGCGGATCAGAGCAGAGCGGCAAGAAAGCCCGCAGATGAAAAGCTGCTTATTAAAGCACTGATGCGGACGTCACCTGTTGAAATGAAAATCAGCAATCAGCTTCAGCCCGACGTCAACGCGCTTTACTCTCCGCAGGAGAAAACCATCTTTGTCCGTCAGGGCATGACCGGCGCGGAGATTTTCAGAGCACTGGCGCAGGAGATCACCAAAGCGAGATCGGATCAGGGCGGCAACCTGTCTGAAAACAGCTTTGCTACTGCCTCGGTCGCATATATGATCTGTAAAAGGAGCGGAATTGAACCTCCGGCTGTGCCGACAAGTACACCCTTTAAGGAAATGGATGCAAAAGACGTTCGCGCGGTTCTGAAAGGTATTCGTGAAGAGGCAAACAATATGAGCGCCGTAATGGAGAAAACGCTGCATCCCAAAAGCCGTGAGGACAGGTAAACCGTTATGAGAAGTGATAAACGCGTGATTGCCGTTGATGAGTTTCAACACAATCTTCTTGTCAACGGCATGAATGAGTTTCGTAACGAGCTGCTTGCGGAGGATAAACCTACGGAGGATGTAGATCGGCTGCTTCTGATGATTATCGACGCGCCGACGATGAGAGAAAAACGGAGAATTGATCGTGAATCAAGATAATTTGAGTAACAAATAAAAAAATAGGTTGATTTTATCCTACAAACAGTGTATACTATTATCGAGGTGAGACATCATGACGGTTAATACAAATACACTGGTCGGTATGGCAGAAGCCAATCAGAATTTTTCAAAGGTCGTGCGCGTGGTTGATGAAGCCGGCATGGCGGTCATTCTGAAAAACAACAAGCCGAGATATATCGTCGTCGGGTTTGATGAGTATGACGAGATCAAGACTGCTATGGAGGCAAGAAAAACGCAGATCGACACATTGACCGATACTGTGATTGATGAAAATATGGATGCGCTGCTGGAGTTGGCAAAATGATACTGTTGACAAAAGAAGAGATTATCCGTATTCACACAAGACTTATCGACCGCACAGGCGGTTCACACGGTCTTCGAGATGAGGGCTTGCTTGAATCTGCGATATACAGCGCCGAGAGCAGCTTTGAGGATTACGAGCTATATTCTACTGCTGAAGAAAAAGCTGCAAGACTCTGTTACAGCCTGACAAACGATCATGCGTTTGTTGACGGGAATAAACGCATCGGTGTTATGGTCATGCTTTTGACGTTGCGGCTTAACGGAGTGTCGTTGTCATATACCCAGCAGGAGCTGATCGAGCTTGGACTGAGTGTGGCAAAAAATGAATCACAGTATGATGACATTCTGTCGTGGATAAATCAACACAAAGACTAAATTATCTATTATTAAGGAAGTCTCAAAACGAGGCTTCCTTTTTCTGTATAGGAAGGTGAATGACATGTGAAACGAAATAAATTCAGTAAATCAAATCTGATCCTGTATGCAGCCGGTCTGATACCCGTTGTTTGGATCGCGCTTCTTGCCGCGCCGTTCCTTGGCGGCGGACTGAAGGTGCTGTTTCTTGAATTTCCCGAAGCAATCGCCAAACCGTTTCATATAACACTTTGCGAGGACAGCCTGAAAACTGTCCTCCTTTTTGTATTGGCGTATGCGATGGGAATCGGCATCTATATCGCCACCGCAAAGAATTACCGTCGCGGAGAAGAACACGGTTCCGCGCAGTGGGGCGATGTGGATACAATACAAAAACGCTATGAGGATAAGAGTGAAACGGAAAACAAGCTGCTGACTCAGCATACCGCCATAGGGCTTGACGGCAGAAAACACAGACGAAATCTGAACGTGCTGGTCTGCGGCGGTTCCGGATCGGGCAAGACGCGGTTCTATGCAAAGCCGAATATCATGCAGGCAAACACTTCATTCGTGATCCTTGACCCGAAAGGTGAAATTCTGAGAGATACCGGCAATCTGCTCAAGGAAAAAGGGTATGTAGTCAAGGTCATTGATCTTATCAATATGGAAAAGTCCAACTGCTACAATCCCTTTATGTATCTGCGAAACGATAATGACATTCAGCGCCTTGTTACAAACCTGTTTAAGAATACAACGCCGAAAGGCTCTCAGACGCAGGACCCGTTTTGGGATAACGCCGCAATGATGCTTCTCTTGGCGTTGATCTTTTTCCTGCACTATGAAGCTCCGCCCGAGGAACAAAACTTTTCGATGGTGCTTGACCTGATTCGCGCCGGAGCTGTGGAGGATGATGAAGAAAGCGGAAGCGGCGGTACGATAACAACGCCGCTGGATATGCTGTTTGATTCATTGGAGGAAAAAGATCCGGATCATATCGCCCTGAAATATTACCGCGCATATCACTCCGGTTCCAACAAAACGCTGAAATCCATTCAGATCACTCTGTTGGCGAGATTGGAAAAGTTCAATCTTTCGTCTCTGTCCGAGATCACACAGATGGACGAAATGGAGCTTGATACCATCGGTGAACGCAAGACGGCGGTTTTCGGCGTTATCCCGGATAACGACAGCAGCTTTAACTTTATCATCGGTATGCTTTACACGCAGCTCTTTCAGCAGCTTTATCAGCAGGCGGATTTCAAATACGGCGGCAGACTCCCGGTTCACGTCCATTTCGTGATGGATGAATTTGCGAACGTCGCGCTCCCCGATGAATTTGATAAGCTGCTCTCTACAATGAGAAGCCGTGAAATATCCGTCAGCATTATCATTCAGAATATGGCGCAGCTAAAGGCGTTGTTTGAAAAGCAATGGGAGAGCATCGTCGGCAACTGCGATGAGTTTTTGTATCTGGGCGGCAATGAGCAGAGCACGCACGAATATGTGTCGAAACTCTTAGGCAAGGAAACCATTGATACAAACACCTACGGAAAATCGCAGGGCAGAAACGGCAACTACTCTACCAATTATCAGAACTCCGGGCGAGAGCTGCTGATGCCGGATGAGGTTCGTATGCTTGATAACAAGTACGCCTTGCTTTTCATCCGAGGCGAAAGACCTGTGAAAGATCTGAAATATGACATCCTCAAGCATCCGAATGTAAGGCTCTCAACAGACGGCGGCGCAGACGCATTTAAACACGGGTTCCAAGATCACTCCGTTGCAACAGTCAGTTACGAAAAGAATCTTACGGATGAACAGCCGGTTGACGAAGTAGAACAGTCAGCCTCCCAATACGAAATCTACTCAAATGAAGAAATAGAAAAATTATTGGAAGAATTGGAGGAAAATTCAAATGAAGAAGAATCAGAAGGAATTGTCGGTTAAAACCGGCAAGCTGTCCATGTCGGGCAAGACCCGTAAAGGGTTTAAGGTCTATGCAAGCATTATCCTTGCCATCGGTATTCTGACCACGTTTGCGGTGACGGCGTTTGCGGCGGATGATCCTGTTGCGGTGGTCAACAATCTCTCCACCTTTATCTTCGGTCTGATCCGCGCGGTCGGTCTGATCCTGCTCGGCTTCGGTATCGTGCAGGTGGGTCTGTCCCTTAAGTCCCACGACCCCTCTCAGCGCGCGAACGGTTTCCTGACCGTGGCGGGCGGTATTGTTATCACCTTTGCAAAAGAAATCCTCAACCTGATTGTCGGCTGATGATAACCGAAAAGGCGGGACGGCGGCAGCGTCGTCCCGCTGTTCCAAAACAGAAGGAAGGAGGATAACCTATGTCGGATAACTGGGTTGTTCAAAATCTGCAAAAGGCGCTGGAAACTTGGAACGGAAAACTCAGCGAGATATGGCTGCTTATTACACAGTCGCCGGCAGAATTCAAGGGCGGACAAATATGGACCGTCATAACCAATATTCACGGTGCATTGCAGGCTATCGGCTACTCGCTGCTTGTGCTGTTTTTTGTTGTGGGAGTTATGAAAACCTGCGGCAGCTTTGCCGAGATCAAGCGCCCCGAAGTGTCGATCAAAATGTTTATTCGCTTTGTGCTCGCAAAGGTGTCCATTACCTACGGCTTGGAGCTGATGATGGCGCTGTTTCAGATCGTGCAGGGCATTATTTCCAAAATTATGGCGACGTCGGGACTTGCCTCAACGAACGAGATGGTCTTGCCGCAGTCGATTATTGACGCCATAGAGGACTGCGGCTTTTGGGAAAGTGTTCCGCTATGGGCGGTCACGCTCATCGGCAGTCTTTTCATAACCGTTCTGTCCTTTGTGATGATCATGACGGTGTACGGCAGATTCTTTAAGTTGTATCTATATACAGCAATCGCGCCTGTTCCGCTGTCATCGTTTGCGGGAGAACCGTCCTCACAGATCGGAAAGAGCTTTATTAAATCTTATGCCGCCGTATGTCTGGAGGGCGCAATTATCGTGCTCGGCTGTATCATTTTCAGCATTTTCGCAACATCCCCACCGGTTGTGAACAGCGACGCCGCAGCGGTCAATCAGGTCTGGAGTTATGTCGGAGAGCTGATATTTAATATGATTGTGTTGGTTGGTACCGTAAAAATGTCTGACCGTGTGGTCAAAGAAATGATGGGGCTTTAAGTTAAAAAGATTGGAGGAAAAAATGTATATTCAATTCGCTTATGCTGTCTTTCATGCAAAAGGGCAAGCATTTGAAATTGTGCTTCCTTGTAAAATTGACGAGGAAATAAAGGATATAAATTTAAGGCTTGTGGACTTTATGGATTCGCAAACAGAAGATTGTGTGTTTGATGTTGAGGTTTCCATTTATGTCTGCGATGCAGAACTTGCAGAGGTTAGTGATTGGCAGACAATCAAAGAGAGAATGCAGAAAAATTACCGTTTTCTTTCGGAATATTGCTGCTTAATTGACAAAGGAACCTTCAAAGTCACATGGTCGCCTAAACAGGAAGAGTTCATCGACCATGAATGTATGGATGCGGAGGGTGATGACTTGTGGAAATAAAGATTAACCGTGAAATCCGAAATTACAGTGAAGCGGTTTATTTTGGGCTGAATCTCCGGCAGTTCATCTTTTCGATACTTGCCTGCGGTGTTGCCGTGGGCTTGTATTTTTTACTGAAACCGTTCTTCGGTATTGAGACGCTTTCGTGGGTGTGCATTCTCGGCGCTCTTCCGTTTGCAGCCATCGGTTTTTTCAAGTACCACGGTATGACTGCGGAGAAGGCGCTGATCGCGTATCTGAAATCGGAAGTGTTGACGCCGAAGCAGTTAAAATTCAAATCATCAAACTATTATGATCTTATGACAGCAGAAAGGAGCAATGAGCATGTTCGATCTCATCGGCACAATAAAAAAGAAAAGCGGCATTGACGGCGATATGCTGACCGTGCCGCAGTCTGTACAGAGTGTGCTGCAAATCAAGGCGGTTTATGACGACGGAATCTTCCTTGTCGGGCACGAGCTTTACAGCAAAATGTTTCAGTTTACGGACATCAATTACGCCGTATCAAGCCGAAAGGACAAAGAGGATGAATTTCTGAAATACAGTGAGATTCTCAATTCACTGGAAAACGGTGTGTCAAGCCAGATTACCATTGTCAACCGCAGGATCAAAAACAATGAGCTTCAGGACATCATTATGCCCGATCAAGAGGACGACGGCAACAATGAATACCGGCGCGAAATCAACGGGATGCTTATGAAGCTCGCAAACAGCGCAAATGCTATCGTACAGGATAAATATATCACCGTAACCATCCAAAAGAAAACGCTTGAGGACGCAAGAAAGCATTTTCTCCGCGTGGGAACCGATCTCACGGCGCATTTTCAGAGGCTCGGTTCCAAGATAACGGATTTAGATCTGACCGAGCGCCTGCGTGTGATTCATGATTTCTGCCGTCCCGGAGAAGAAGCGGATTACCACTTCGATCTGCGGGACACGATGCGAAAGGGACAGGATTTCCGCGACTATATTTCTCCCGACGGTTATGAGTTCAAATCGGACTATTTCAAGATCGGCGGTAAGTTTGCCCGCGTACTGTTCATCCGGGATTATCCCTCCTTTGTTAAGGATTCCGTGATTTGGGAGCTGACGGACAGCAACCGGAATATGATCTTCAACTATGACATTATTCCCGTATCTACGGAGGAGGCGCAGAAGTTCGGCGAACGGCAGGCTCTCGGAATAGAAACTAATATAGCCAATTATCAGCGTAAACAGAATTCCAACAACAATTACACTTCCATTATTCCGTATGATATGGAGCAGCAGCGAAAAGAAATCAGAGAGTTTCTTGATGATATTACTTCCCGCGATCAGAAGATGTTCAAGTGTGTAATGACGTTCATGCACACCGCCGATTCTAAGGAGCAGCTTGATGCTGATACCGATGCGATCACTGCTACCGGCAGAAAGCATATGTGCCAAATCGGTGTGCTCAAATTTCAGCAGATGGACGGATTCAACGCAACGCTCCCCTTGGGAATAAACAAGATTCAGGCAAGGCGCACCCTTACAACGGAAAGCCTTGCTGTTTTTATGCCTTTCAAGGTACAGGAGATTCAGCATAAAAACGGCATCTTTCAGGGCGTGAACGTCATTTCAAAAAATCTCATCTTCGTCAACCGAAAGGAGCTGCTCAACGGCAATTGCTTTATTCTCGGTGTGTCCGGTTCCGGTAAATCCTTCACGGCAAAGGAAGAGCTTGTGAACCTCCTGCTGACCCGTGACGCCGACGTCATTATCATTGACCCCGAACGCGAATACAAGCCGCTTGTGGACGCATTGGGCGGACAGGTGATCCAGTTGTCCGCAACGTCAAAAAATCATATCAATGCGCTGGACATCAACAAAGACTACGCGGACGGCGCGAATCCCATTCCGTCCAAGACGGAATTTGTTCTTTCGATCTTTGAGCAGATCGCGGGTAAGGATAACGTAGGCGCGTTTGAAAAGTCCATTATCGACCGCTGCCTGACTACCATCTATTCCCCGTATATCAAGAAAAAGTACAAGGGCAAACCTCCCACGCTCATAGACCTTGTGGAAAATCTCAAAGTGCAGCCGGAGCCGGAGGCGCAGGAGCTGGCAGTTCAGATTGAACTTTTTACCACCGGTTCGCACAATACTTTTGCCCAGCAGACCAACGTGAATATCAAGAATCGGTTTGTCTGCTTTGATATTCTTGATCTCGGCTCGCAGTTGATGCCCATCGGTATGTTGACGGTCCTTGACAGTATTCTCAACCGTATCACCGCCAACCGCGCATCGGGGAAAGAAACGTATATCTTCATCGACGAAATTTACCTGTTGTTCCAGCATGAGTATTCGGCAAATTTCCTGTTTACGCTGTGGAAACGAATCAGAAAGTATAACGGCTTCTGCACCGGAATCACGCAGAACGTAGACGATCTGCTTCAGAGCCATACTGCGAGAACGATGCTCGCCAACAGTGAATTTATTATTATGCTCAATCAGGGTTCGACCGACCGTGAGGAGCTTGCAAAGCTCTTGCAGATTTCGGACGATCAGATGAAGCACATCACCAATGTGGACAGCGGGCACGGACTGATTAAGGTCGGCTCCGATCTTGTACCGTTTGAACGAAAATTCCCGAAAGACACAAGGCTGTATAAACTCATGACGACAAAAATCGGTGAATAACGGGATTCTAAAGCTCAGCGGTCATGTATCGTTGGGCTTTATTTTTGTTATGGGGGGGGTGAAAACCTGTGGATAAAAAACCGAAAACGAAAGAGGTTGTACGGACTGTCAAAGAACACGCTGCGTCGTCGGCAAAGGAAAAGGCGGCGCAGGTCGGTGTAAAGACGAAAGAAGCAGTTGCCGGCAAGGTTGAAGATCAATTTAAGCCGCAGCAGAATAAGAAAGGCGAACAGTCTGCTGAAAGCTACGCTTCCGATCAGGTTACGGAAAAGGCAGAACAGCTTGCCGACGAATCCGTACACCTAACTGGCAAGGCTGTCAAATCGACCGTTTACACAGTCCGGGAAAAGAGAAAAGAAAAGAAAAACGCCGAGGCGGAAGAAACACCGGAAGCTGACTTGTCCGATCCTTCCGAAAACACTTCTGCGACAGATGATAATCCGAAACCATCCGAAAACAAACCAAAGGAATCATCAAAGACAAATGAACCGCCGCCAAGAACAAGTGAGTCCACGGAGGTGGGATCTGCGTCATCGAAGAATAACCCCCAAAGCAGCGAACCGAAAAAAGGTGTAGAACACACCTCTGACGTTCAGAAACCATCAGAAACAAAAGCGTCCTCGGATAAGAAAAAGCCGAGCCGAACTGATGCTGTAGATCATTCTGCTGCCGGAGCACCATCCGAGACAACGGAGATGAAAGTTCCCGATACGCCGCAAGCCAATGGGCAGAAGCCACCTGCACAGTCCGGGCAGAAAACCATTTGCTCCAAGACACCGGAACAGGCGGCTATTAAGGAACGCACCCTCGCCAAGCCAAAAAACGCTTTTGGTTCAGACGTGCCGGAGCGGGAGACAAAGCCTCGGACAAGGCAAAAATCCTTGCCGAAACAGCGGGGACAACAGACGATAAAACATGCAGGTGCAAGGGCAAATGAAATCCGCACGGCTTCAGCAGCTTCTCATAAGGTAAAGGAAGTTCAGCACGGCACTGCACAGACAATAAAGACGGCGGACAAAGCCGTTAAAAATGCGGAAAGAACCGCCAAGGCAACAAAAAAAGCCGCTGAAACAACGGCAAAAGCAGCAAAGCGTTCCGAGGAAGCCGCAAGACGTACCGCAAAAGCCGCGATTCAGGCGACGAAGGTTGCCGTAAAAGCCGCGGTTGAAGGCATCAAAGCCGCTATTGCTGCGGGTAAAGAGCTGATTGCAGCCATCGGCGCAGGCGGTCCCGTTGTGCTTGTGATTATAATCGTGATTTGCTTAATTTCGGCTATCGGCGGCACTTGCTTCGGGATATTCCTTTCCAATGATAAGACGACCGGTACACAAATCACAATGACCGAAGCGATCATACAGCTTACCTCCGAGCACTATAACCAACTGACGAATACAAAATCGAATTACACCTACGATATGATGGAGGTTGACAGCGCTTCGGGCGGGATCTCTATTGATTGGCGGGACGTGCTTGCTGTGTATGCCGTCAAAACTACCACCTCCACAGAGAACGCGTATGAGGTAGTTACAATGGACGATGTGAAAATGGATCTGCTCCGGCAAGTGATCGACGATATGAATCAGATCTCCTATGCGGTGGAGCAGCGGCAGGTAACAGAAACCGTAACGGAAAAGGATTCCAACGGGAATACCGTGACCACAACGAAAACGGTAACCAAAAATATTTTGAAGGTAACGGTTACAAGGCTGACAGCAGAGCAGATTATTAAGCAGTATCACTTTAACGAGGAGCAGAAAAAACAGCTTAATGAGTTGATGGGCTCTGATTACGATGACTTATGGACAGAACTGATCGGAACTGCCGGCGCAACCGGCGATGTGCTGATGTCCGAAAGCACCTATATCCCGACCGATATTTTCGCGTGGCCTCTCCAGCAAAATGGGAGTATTTCATCTCCGTTCGGGTATCGTACAGATCCGATCTCCGGGGAACACAAGCTGCACGGCGGCACAGATATTGCAGCACCGACCGGGACGCCGATCCTCGCTTCGGCAGACGGTGTGGTGATCGCAGCGACCTGGCATAACTCTTACGGCTATTATGTTAAGATTCAGCACAACGATACGTTTGCGACGCTCTATGGGCATTGTTCCGCGCTTCACGTCACAGCAGGGCAGCAAGTAAAGCAAGGACAAATCATAGCCGACGTCGGGCAGACCGGCTACGCGACAGGTCCGCACGTCCATTTTGAAGTGTATGTCAACGGTACCCGCGTAAACGCGATGCAATACTTTAGATGAAAAACGACCGGGATTTGCAGTCTTTGTGCAAGTCTCGGTCAATTTTTTGCAAATGAGCGATTATCCGCAATTCCGTTTTCGGATTTTAAGACGAGGTGTTAAACTCAATGTATATACATAAAATTTCGGAGGTTTTTTATATGGAAAGAATTTTAACAGCGGAAGTCATTGCTGCGTTTAACCATCATCTTGTTGAAGAAGAAAGAAGTCAGGCTACGATTGAAAAATACAATCGTGACATAAAGAGGCTTGTGGTATTTTTAAATGGCGGAGCGGTCACAAAGGAAACTATGATCGAATACAAGCAGCATCTTTTGGAGCAGGGCTACGCAGAACGCAGCGTGAACTCTATGCTTGCGGCGGTCAACAGTATGTTTGAGTTCCTTGAGTGGTATGAGTGCAGGGTGAAAGCAATCAAGCTCGCGCCGGAGATCTATCGCCCCGAGGAAAAGGAGCTAACACAGAAAGAATACGAGCGCCTTGTGAATACTGCGATGGAGCAGGGCAAGGAAAAACTTGCCGTCATCCTGCAAACGATCTGCGGAACGGGTATCCGTATT
Organism: uncultured Eubacteriales bacterium; assembly: GCA_900314355.1. Lineage (GTDB taxonomy): Bacteria > Bacillota > Clostridia > Oscillospirales > Acutalibacteraceae > UBA1081. Next base: position 37,363 of record OMUY01000069.1, read on the forward strand.
AGTGAGCTGCAATTTGTTACCGTGGAAGCCGTTAAACGAGGGGAAGCGAAAGTCCACTGCAAAGGAAAGTCGAGGAAGGTTTTTATCGTTGACGAATTGAAGAAACTGCTTTTGGGCTATATCAAAAAACACCACATTAAATCCGGTACGATCTTTCTTTCAAAGAACGGAACTCCTATGAATCGGACAACCGTTTGGAGAGAAATGAAAAGCCTTTGCAAAGCTGCAAAAGTCAATCCGTCAAAGGTGTTTCCGCACAATCTCAGGCATTTGTTCGCAAGGGTCTTCTACAAATTAGAAAAGGATATCGCCAAGCTGGCAGATATCCTCGGTCACAGCAGTATCAACACTACTCGTATCTATATCATTTCGACCGGTCGGGAACACAAACAGAAGATGGAAAGGATGGGACTTGTACGGCCAATGCGAGTGTAAACTTAATTTCTGTTATGTTGCAGTTTTCGTGGGAAATCTACAGAAACCCTTTTTAACTTTTATAATATACCATACTTTTCTTTTTCTTGCAATCCTTTTTCAAAGAAAATCTGAAAGAAAACTGAAAAATTCTATTGAAACAATAAACCATTGTACGGCGTAACAGAGGCTTGAAAACGAAGGGATTTCATTTTCAGCCTCTTTTTCAAAACTTGATGGCTATATGTACCACTATGCGTATTTTTCGCAACATAACAGAAATTAAGTTGTATTAAAAAAATGAAGGAAGTGGAGGTAGATTATGACAAAATACAAAGTCAAGGTTAAAGATAACCACCTCCTCGTTATAGCAAAAATATCAAAAGATTCCGAGATAAACACATCAGAAATTGATTATTTGTCGAAAACATTTATTAGAGGGATACTAAAACCTGAAAAGAAGAACAGCAGAAAAATCAATTTTACAGGTCCTGTTTCCGTAAGTTTGCGCTCTCATCTTTCAAAGCCGATGGCTCGGTTTGAGTTTTTCCTTATCGTTACGCAGATTCTTGATGTTCCGAAACGAATTAAAAGAAAAAATCTATTTGTCAACAAAGTTGTTTATGATTTAAATCATATTTTTATCAATGAAACGACGAAGGAATTGCAGTTTATCTATCTGCCGTTGTCTACGGTTAATTCAGGAACTGATATGCTGGAATTCCTGCGGGATTTTACTTACCAAGTGTCCCCTGCAGCAGAGAGAGATAACGACTATCTTTCGCGCTTTCTTTTCTTTTTGAATGGAATGCAGAAATATGATGTAGATCGAATAGAAAACTACATCAAAAAAGAAGACAGAGCGGCATTTGATACAATCAGAAAACAAGATGTTAGCAATAGCGGTTACATGACGGATAAACCCAAAGATTTCTACGACCATTACGAAAAAAAGAAGCAAGTAGAAAGTGATGATGAAGCAACCGGGTTGTTAGAAGATGAAGACACGGGGTTGTTAGAAGACGAGGATACCGATTTATTAGAAGATGAAAACACCGGATTGTTGGAGGATGAAGCCACAGGCTTATTGGTTGATGAAAATGAAACGGCGCTGATTGATGACAATGGAACCGGTTTGTTAGATGAAACGCAAGTACATTATCCATCTTTACACAGAGTGTTGACAGATGAAAATATTGTAATTAACAAACCGGTGTTTCGGATTGGAAAAGAAAAAAGCTATGTTGATTACTTTGTTTCAAACAACAATGCGGTCAGTCGAAGCCATGCTGATATTATTACAAGAGGCCCCAGATTTTTTATTATTGATTTGAATTCAAAAAACAGAACCTATGTCAATGATCAACCGATACCGATTCATTTTGAAATTGAGATATTTAATAATGACAGAATTAAACTGGCAAATGAGGAATTCATTTTCTTTGTCTGATAATTCAAACCGATAAGTAGGAGAGTTAACTATGCGATTTGTTGCAACCGGTGATACGGACATTGGAATAACAAAGTCTACAAATCAGGACAGTATCTTGATTAAGCATGCATCGTTTGATGAGGGCGAAGTCTTATTGGCTATCGTATGTGACGGAATGGGCGGTTTGT
>OMUY01000065.1 GCA_900314355.1 uncultured Eubacteriales bacterium
TTTGGGCGGGCCCCGTAAGGCAGTAATTTATGTAAGGTACGGTGTATCTCAGAAAATGGGGTACACCGTATTCTTTTGGTCGTTGACACGGTTTCTTGTATCTAAATATAATGTTAAGCGACCAGTTTGAATGCGTTGGGATTTTTCTTGATCTCCTCCATCATCGCATGAATTTCCTTTTCCGTTGGGATGGTGATCATGCCAACGGCGGTGAAGTAGATATCAACCTTTACATGGCAGTGACCGTCGTACTTGTCGTTGTTGTGGACTTCGATCCGCTGGATCAGAGAGTTGACCATTGTGGGCGTGAGTTCTTTTACATCAGTGATTTCACGCAGAGTCTTGATAAGCAGCCTCATATCTACGGATTGCTGTTCCGTATTCTCCAGCTTTTCCCGACATTCGGCGACGGCGACGCTGAGTTCCCGCTGCTCTTCTTCGTACGCATGCGTGTATTTCGCGTAATGCTCGTCACTCAGCTTGCCGAGAGCGTTATCTTCGTATGCCTTCGCCATAAGCCTGTCCAGCTCCAGTATGCGTCTGGCGCCGCTTTCAACCGTCTGCTTCAGTTTCCTGTATTCCGCCTGTTGTATCGCGTTGTTTTTCTTCGCCATCGTATACAGGAAAACAGGCTCATACAAACGGACGAAATCGCATAGATCGCTGATTGCTTCCAGAACGATCTTTTCAAGAACGACGTCCCGAATGAAATGGATTTGACACTCGCCTCTGCCGGACTTATAATTAGCACACCGGAAAAACTCCTGATTTCTGCGCAAGCTTTTTGACGCGCAGAAATGCAGCTTCGCGCCGCAGTCCGGGCAGTAGACCAAACCGGAGAACAGGCTGGTTCTTCCTGTCGCCGTCGGTCTGCGCCGATGTTCTCTCAATTCCTGAACCCGCAGCCACTCCTCTTCGCTAATGATCGGTTCCTGCATATCCGGTATGATCTGATGTTCCTCGGCAGGATGATAGATCGTTTTATGGACCTTGTAGCTGACTGTCGTGGATTTGAAGTTTACCGCGCATCCGGTATATTGTCGGTTTCCCAGAATGCCCACGACGGTTTTCTGATCCCATCTGTAAGGATTGTCCGGAACCTTGTTGGAATGCTTGCGGCCGACGGAGGCGTAGTATGCGGTCGGTGAAAGGACTTGCTCCGTTTCTAGCTGATTCGCGATCTGCGTGGGTCCTTTCCCCGCAAGGCATAAAGCGTATATTTTCTTTACGACCTCTGCTGCGGGCGGGTCAATGCGCCACTTTTCCTTATCGACCGTATCCTTAACGTATCCGAAAGGGACTGTCGGAGAAACACGCTTGCCGTGTTCCGCTTTTGATTGCCAGACCGCGCGGATCTTCTTGCTCGTCTGCGCCGCATACCATTCGTTGAAGATATTGTAGAACGGCATCATTTCCATTCCCTCGCCGGTTGTGCTGTTTACGTTCTCCTGAATGGAAATGAAGGTGATGCCGAGGGAAGGATAAACGATTTGCGTCAGTCGCCCGGCTTCCACCTGTTCGCGTCCGAAACGGGAAAGGTCTTTTACGATGATCGTTCCGATCTTGCCCTCTTCTGCCATACGCTGCATCTGTTGGAACGCATCGCGCTCGAAGCTGGTGCCGGAGATCCCGTCGTCAACGAAAAACATGGTATTCTTGTAGCCGTTCCGCTTGGCGTAATCCGCAAGGATCTGTTTTTGATTGGAAATACTGTTGGATTCTTCTTCCTTGCTCTTTCTGCCGTCCTTGCCGTCTTTGATATCCTCAACGGACAGCCGGCAGTAAAGTGCGGTGATTTTTTCTTCTTGCCCGTTTGTATTATTTATCTGCATCATTCTTTAGCTCCTTTCCGAGATAACCGGGCATAGCAAAAGCATCTGCATTTTACCATGCCCGGCGTAATCTCTCAAATGTGCGGCGTCAGATCAGGTTTTCCGCAAGGATCAGTCGCTGAAACTGGTCGAGGACACTTTGATTCCCTTCACGGTTGTAGTGAGTGGATACGTCATAAGTCGTGCCGCCGATCCTCAGAGAGAAGCAACCTTCACCCAAACGGCGTATACATTCATAGTTCGGACTGTCGTTTGAAGACAAAACATAATCTGCCATACAGATAGGTTCAGATTCTTTTCGCAACATAAGTGATCCCTCCTTTATCTCGCGTCTCGGTCACGGGCTTTCCGCTTTCGGATACGGTCGTCCTCCAGCAGCTTCAGGATATATGCCTCCATATCTTTCGGCGTGGTGCCTTGTCTGAAATAGACCGCAAGCTTTTCCATAGGAATCGTAACCTTTTCCTTTTGGTTCGGCTTCTCAGCAGACATCATTTCCGAGATGCGTTCCTCGGTCAGTGTTCCGGTGGCGGCTTCCTTGTGCATGTGGTTCGCCTGTGCGTAGGACGGCGTACAATCGAGTTCTTCGATCTGTCCGAGTACAATATACTGCAGCTCGTCGGGAAGGTAGGATAATTCAACGCCGACGCTTAGCGCCATCTTGTCTTCATCCATCAAATCGAGCAATTCCGGGATCAACTCGTTCAGCCGGAGATAACGCTGGATTTGAGCACGGCTCTCGCCGAATTCAACAGCCATTTCTTCATCCGTGCGAATATTCGTCTCAAGTTGAGACACATTTTTCGGAGGACGTCCCGCGGTACGCTTTTTCGCGTCGTACCACATTTTATACGCCCTTGCCTTTTCGCTGGGGAGGATGCGCTCACGGTGCAGGTTGCTGTCAACGACCATGATCGCCGCTTCATCCCGCGAGACGTTACAAATAAAGGCAGGGAGCGATCTCAGCCCTGCCTTCTGCGCCGCGTGTACTCTGCGGTGCCCTGCTATGATATTATACCTGTAAGGGTCATGGTCTCGTTCGCGGACGAGGATCGGCGTCATAACGCCGCGATCTCTGATGCTTTCGGTCAGCGCATCCATGGCTTCGTCATCCAAGACCTTGTATGGGTGATCGGGATAGAGGTACAGATGCTCAATGGGAATAGATTTCGGCTTCGGTTCCTTTTCTGCTTGCTCTCTTTTGAGGCGTTCAGACATTTCATAAATGGATTCTCTTTTTTCGGTGACAGGCATTTCGACCTGACCATTATCTTTTTTCTTTGCCATATTTAACGGCTCCTTTCTCTGTTTCGCGCCGCCTGGCGCTCAAGTTTTTGTTCTGTTTCTATCATCTTGTATACATAATCGGATTGGTCATAGATCCGTTGCAATCGCTTTAAGTGAGTTCTTAACGGTGTGATCTTCGCTGTAACGGCTTTTGCGTTTTCCTTTAGTTTGGTTTTCTCTTCCGACGTCGCCCTGCGGATTTTGTTTCGGATTGACTGCCGTTCGGCTTCAAGGGCGGCGATCTTGTCTTTTGTATCGGAAAGCGCGGTCTTTAATTCGTCAGTTGTTAGAATGTGGTTTTCGTTCAGATAGTGATAATCGGAAAGATAGTCTTTTGCTCTTTTCATCTCCATTCGCATCGTCGGGGACAGCGGCGTGTATTTTGCGTTCTCCAGTGCGGCTTGGAGCAGCATCGCCATAATGAGAAAAGCAGCGCCGATCAAAACACCGACGCCGCTTCTGCTGTAGTGTATTTCCCGTTCAAGGTCCCTCATCAGGGATTCCAGCGGAGTTGTTTTCGGTTTCGGGATAAAATGCACCCGGTAATACGCATACCATTCCATAGAGGATAAATGCCGGTGGAATTCTTGTTCTATGAATTCCTGTGTGATACCGACGCTGGAAAGTCTGATATTTCGTTCCCAATCAGGCGCTCTCACGGATAATCGCCGCTCGTCAACCTCATAGCCCAACCGCCGCAGGTTCATAAAGAAATCCGCATATTTCACTGAAACGCTCAACGCCCGCTCCGCGTCTGCCTTTACCATATCCCTGCGTGTGAGCTTCCCGTCCTTATGCAGCCAGTACGCGCCTTTCTCACCGCCGTAGAATGGCGCGTTTTCCAATACAGACAGTTGGTTTTCTCTGCACACCTCGTCGGCGATCTCCCGAAGACGCTTGTGGTCGCGGATCTTGTTCTTGAACTTTTCACCGGTTTTGAAGGAAACGGAATTTATCACAAAGTGGCAATGCAGGTTTTCCGTATTCCGGTGCACGGCGACAAGCACTTCATATTTGTCGCCCCACATACGCCGCGCCGTTTCCATCCCGATGGCAAGCGCCTGTTCCGCATTGACTTCGCCTTCCTTGAAGCTCATATATCCGTGATACGCGACGTTACCGCCTGTTTTTCCGTAACGGCGCTTTGTCGCCATCATGGATTCATAAACGGTCTGCTTCGGGCAATTGATCGCACTGACGTAAACGGCTTCGTCTGTCTTCTGCTCATCGGCGGCATAGTGCAGTGTCTGCAGCAGATCCCGATCCAATGCGTTCGGGCCCGTTGTTTTCTCCGGGTTATCCGCATAGGCGAGTACTTCCCGCAGATGGTTCTTTACGGGCCAGAAGCCGGTGGTTGCCGTGTCGCATCACACTCCATTCCTTCGCTTTTGTCGCAGGCGACAAAAGGCTCCCCATTTCGTGGATGCTCCTTCTCCCCACAAAATCTTCGATTTTGCGGGGGCCCCGGAAGAGCCTCCTTCCCCGGAAGCAATAACTGTTCTCGGATATCTGTAATCAGGTCTACAAGCTCCCGTTCTGTTTCTTCCGTAAAACCGGGGTTGATCAAATTGCAGACGTCGCAAAGGCGGCTGTAAAGGTCATAAAAATCGTCCGGCAGCGCTTGACGCGGGGAGAAGCCCAACGCGCATTGCCGAACGTATTCTGAAACGGGGATGCCGCATTTCTTTGCGTACCGTTCGATATTCTTTTTGTCTTTTTCAGACAGGCGTATTTCCATACGTGACTTCTTTTCTTTCATTCCATCTTCCTTTCTTTATAAGGGGTTTCAGGGGATTTCTCCCCTGAGCATCCGGCAAGGACTCTGCCGGATCGGAACTTGCCGTACAAGTTCCCTGCTTGTTAAGGTATGAGACACGGGGGTGGGAATAGATCAGATGGCTTTCCCCCGTGCCTCATACGCGTCATTTTTCGTTTCCACCTCATTTCTGTGATAGTGTTTTGGCTTTGACGCCAGGCTGACGTCAAGTGCCTGCGGTGACTGTGACCGTTGGCGTCATGCCCGGCGTTTTTGACGTCAGTGAATCAATCTTCGATTTCTACCTTCCGAAGATAGATTTCTCCGGAATTCCTTGCGGCAATAAACGTCAGTTTAACGCTTGTCCCGAGTCTGATATCCGCAATACCGAGATAATCCTGCAAAGCAAACGTTGACGTGAAGATTTTTCTGCCGTCGGTAAGTGTAAAGTAACTGAGCAGATTTTTCTTTTTACCCCAACGTTTGAAATCCAGTGTGCCAGAATAGACTCCTTCTGTTGTGATAAATGAATACGGCTTGATATCAAAGCCGGACGCCGCAAATTGACGGTTTGAAAGCGCACGCTTTTCTTCCATGAGATCTCCCTCCTTTCTGCCTTTCGGCGAGTATTTTGCGATACCAAAAAGCTCCTTCTGAAAAAGTGGGGGCAGGTACCAAATAACTGTGAATTGACTTTTGCCCATATATATGGTATACTCCGAAATGTGAAAAAGGCGGTGAAACGGATGGACCATCAAAAATTCATTATCCCAAAGATCCCGGCACAGGGGATTTTATCCTCCGCCCTCCAAACGGAGGACGGCTGGCACTTTTCTTTCCATGCCGACGATCCTTCAAAAGAATACATGGTAGAGAAAACAAAGCAGGACGCCTGTCCGATTTTTTATCAGGCGTTAAAGCTCCTGGACGTCAGCAGTAATGAACCCGTATGCGATTTGCTTTCGGAGATTTTTGTTTACATTGACTTCACCGGCATCTTCAACCGAAGGGCAACCGGCAAGGTTTTGGAACAACAGCAGAAAGCAGAGTGCATGTTCCGTCCCGAAGGGATCATTATTGATTTCGGAAAAGGCTTACGGCGTTATCTCGCCTTTGAGCGCTCCGCAAGCATGAGCAGAAACAATACACTTTGCTTTGTGCGGGAGGATATGTACGAGCCCCTGAGGGAGCGTATCATGCTGGGAATGAAGATCGGCAACTGTCAGCTTTCCAAGCTCTACGCCTACAACGCGCTGATGCTCACCAGCGGCGAGCGGCGGGATATCCCGGATCTACTTTCCGAAAAAAGGATCATTGTGATCGACAACCCGAAAAGCATCGTCAAGGACGCGCATATCATCACAGTTGAGGATAACGGTACCGCCAATACCATGCGGAAATATACCCGTGTGGAGACTACGGCGGATATTGAAGTTTTGGAGTTTGACGGCGAGGGTCTGATCTCCAAAGAATTGGCGTTTGTGCTTGATTCAAACGAACAGCATCATTCTTTTCAGATCCGTTTGCCGTATATCAAGGGCGTTGTGCATGAGGTGGACTTCAAAACGCTGTTTGCGGAACTGAACGTCCCATATATCCGGGATATTTGGGAAAATCAGCACGATCCAAATGACGTGGATATGATTTTGACCAAGAGCATGTTCAAGGGCTTCGGCTGGATGACGGAAAACGGATTAACGTGGGCAGAATATCTTGAACGTTGCCGCAGATACGACCACGCGCTGTATATCTCCGGCTGGGATAAGCTCGGAAAACAAATCACAACGGAGCTGAATTATCAGTTTTTGAATACGCTTGCCATGACGGAGGATGAATTCCGTCCGCGCGACCTGCCGCTTGGTTGGGATCGGTCCCCGAACACCGATCCCCGGCATTGGGTCACAAAAACGACGGAGGCCGCATATTACAACCTGATTGCGGACGAAAACAGTCGACAGGCATACTTTTCCGCGATTGCGAACGACGAAGAATTGCCTTTAAACGACAAAAAGCGCCAGCGGGCGAAGCTGGCGCAAAAGAATCCGTTGTTTTTGAAAGAAAAGATATATACGAAGGAACTGTCCGATCAGGCGGAAGCGATTCAAAAGAATTACGGGCTCGGCAAGCTGCTTGTGACCGGTGATAACCGCTATCTTTCTGACGATCTGATGCGGCTGTTAGCGCATTTGGTTAAGGCTGCAATCGGAGAAGGATACGCCTATCGACTGTTGGAAAAGGAGTTATTATCGGGTAACGAGATTTACGCGCCGGAACAGTCATTCCCGCAGCAGGAGCAATACACCCTTCTGCGCAGCCCGCATATCGCGCGGAATGAGGAAGCGTTGGTTGTTCAATTAAATAATGTGGGAGAGATCCGAAAGAAATACCTGTCTCACCTGCATTACGTTCTTATGGTCGATTCCCGCTCCATGATCCCGGAGCGACTTGGCGGCGCGGACTACGACGGCGATATGATCAAAACCATTGCCGATCCGTTGATAAACACCTGTGTGCTGCGCGGTTACAAAAACGGTGAAGTGCTGCCCGTGTTGAAGATCCCCGCGGCGGAACCGCTGATCGCCGACGCCGGTGACTGGAATGCGCGCTTTGAGACCGTTAAGGTTACCTTCTCCAACCGCGTGGGGCTGATCAGCAATACGGCGCTGCGCAGCGGTATTATAGCTTACAACGAAAGCGCGGACAGCGCAGAGCGGGAACAAAGCCGGAAAGAAACCGAAACGCTGGCGATATTAACCGGATTGGAGATCGACTCCGCAAAAAGCGGTATCCGCCCCGATTTATCCGAGTTTTTGGTATCGAACCGGGGCAGAAAGAGCCTTTTCCTTCGATACAAGAGTATTTTCGGGGATGACGATAGCGAAAAGAAATGGTATGAGGATTCCCAACGGACAAAGATAAAGAAGTTCATCGCCTCCGTCAATTGGGATACGGTTACCGCCAATTTGGAACTTCTTCCGTATTACGCATATATGCTGGAGAAGGAAACGAAAAAGCATATTCCGAAGCCAGCACCCGACAGTGAACTGTTTTCTTTTACGAAAGATCCACGATGGAAAGCTACCATTGACCCGGATTTGATAAGCCGCATACAATCGTTGATTCAAGACTATGAAACCGCCAAAGGCCGTTGCCGGTATCTGAAACATCTGCCAAAGGATTTTAAGAGAAGATCGGACATCGATCGCATACTGTTTTCCCGTGGACAGGAAAACATCTATACTTCTGACGAGCTTTACACCCTCTTTGGCGGGGTGTCTTCTGAACAGATACGCAGAGCAAGGTTTCAGTTAAGCGAACAAAATTGGCCACTGACGCCGCCGGAGGACCGTCGCACAGTGATCTATGCGATTCTTCCATGTCACTACGATGCAGATTTGCTTGATCTCTTCTGTGATTTCCGCTGCGGCGGGTACCGCTTGCTTGGCGACGTGATCTGCGATCTGGACGACCTGTATCGTAAGGAAGGAATCAAAAAGAGCGTGATAAGAAAGGGCGACAGCGCCGATCTGAAAAGGCTGCTGCGGGGAGTAATGGAATCCACGGATGCGGAAGAAACGATCCGCCGCAACTGCATGACGATCTTGCATCCGCTTGACCGCCGTGAAACAAAGATTGATTTCTGCGACGCGCTTAAATGCGCCGTTGCACTTGGCGAACGGCAATTTGCGCTGGAGGTTCTGCCGGGCGTGATGCTCGAATACGCCATTACGAATCAAAACGAGCCGAAAAGGAAAAAGAGGTGGTTCCGCGCATGACAAATGAATGGGAAGAATTCAAAGCGTATACCGGACAGCCGGTCTATGCAGCAGAGAACAAACACGATACCGCCTTTTACAGTCGTGTCACACTCAATATGATCGCGAAGTTTTCCGGTTTCGGCAGAGTGTTTACGATCATCGCGCGGGGCTATCTGTTCCACGATAAAGAGGGCGGTTTGATTGATGGCAACCCTTATGACCGTATAGACTACACAAGAAATGCTCTTTGCGCTTGGTGCAGCGCGCCGGACAAAAAGAAAAGCTCCGTGCCGCCGACAGACTTCCGCGAGCTGTCCGCCGATTTTCCGGAGCTTGTTGACGAGGACGGAAAAGGCTGGCTTTACCGTCACGCCAAAAACTTATTTCATTTTATTCGGAAGAATCCCGATCTCGTGAATAAGCAGACGCAAGAAAAACTGCCGGGGATTTCCAAAGGTTTTACACGACAGTGGAAAAAACGTGTGAAACAATTCCAGATCCCATTGTTTTCTCTGAACGATAAAGGGGCTTGGACGCTGCGCTTTGACGCCGTTCTTGCCGAGGCGCTGGAAGCCGGACCACTGCAGACCGAAGAATACGTTCTCCCGCAATCGGTCATGGATATGCTTGAAGGCATCGATTTCAGCGGCGTCCCACGTTATGCCATTGAAGACGTGCTGAAATATTATTTTGCTAATCGCACGGATGCCTCCCCCTGGGTTGTTCTCCCGGTAGAAAACTTTGACGCTTATTACGGCAACACCAATTTCAGCAGAAAGTGGCTGAGTAAGCTGCCGAAAGAAATTATCACACGAGAATATCATCGCGACGTCAGCAGAATATCTGCGAACATTCTCAAAATAGAATAAGGACATATAAAAGAAAAAAGCCCTGTTGGAGACGTAAGATTGACTTACAGCTTCAACAGGGCTTTTCGCACATTCGACAGAATATGGATTTGATTTTATGATGAGTTGAATAATTTCAAATCATGCTTTTCGGGTAAAATATGAGTACATCACTAACTCGGGAGGTAAATCCGATGAAAGGGAGATTCTTAACAGAAGATAGGATATCGGCATTCAAGCAGTACCTGATTTCCGAAGAAAAGAGCGATAACACGATAGAGAAATATTTGCGTGACGTAAAGGCGTTCGCAGTTTTTCTTGAAGACCGTGAGATCAGTAAAGACCTCTCTATTGCATACAAGCAAAAGCTGATCGACGATGGTTACGCTGTGCGGAGCATCAATTCCATGTTGGCGTCAATCAATAGTCTGTTTTCTTTTTTCGGCCGATATGACTGCAAAGTCAAGGCGATTAAGCAGCAACGTCAGATATTTTGCAGCGAGGATAAGGAACTGACGAAGGCGGAATACGTCCGGCTGCTGAACGCCGCGAAGCAGAAGAAAAACGACCGTCTGAACCTTATCATTCAGACGATCTGCGGGACTGGAATCAGAGTCAGCGAGCTGCAATTCATCACCGTTGAAGCGGCAAAGGCAGGACAAGCGACGGTCAACTGCAAGGGCAAGATCCGCTCGGTGTTCATTGTGAAGGAATTAAAGAAAAAACTGCTGCGATACGCGAAAGAAAAACGTATCACAACAGGATCAATCTTTATCACCCGCAGCGGCAAACCCGTCAGCCGCACGAATATCTGGCGTGAGATGAAAGCACTGTGCAAGGACGCGAACGTCAACCCAAGCAAGGTCTTACCGCATAATCTGCGCCACCTTTTCGCCCGTACGTTTTACGGTCTGGGAAAGGACATCGCAAAGCTCGCCGACATTCTCGGTCACAGCAGCATAAATACTACGCGCATCTATATCATTTCCACCGGCGACGAGCATCGCCAAAGAATGGAGAATATGCGGCTGGTTATATGACGAAACCGCCCCAAAAGGCGGTGGAGACATAATCCGCATTATGTTATTAACAGTGAATAACGAACCCGCTGTCAGCAAATTTGTTATCCCAACTTTTACTGCACAGGCATAAAGAAATACACCTTTTCAAAGCTTGATTTTGAAAGGGTTTGTTAGTTATATCAAACTATAAATAATTTCAAAATCATCATACTTTTTACTTGACAAACACACGCTATTCGCTTTTGTTTTACAACAGGTCTTTTTTCATATGTTTGCTCTCTTTCACACGAATAACGTTTATGTCCCCGAAAAAGCCATTGATGCCCCACACAAAAAGGAGGATCAAAGAGCGATTGTCGCAGTCAGTCAATTGTTTGAAAAACTATCCAATTGGAATAACGCCGAAATCTTTAATGCAGTTACTTCTTTATAATGTTTTTCAATACTTCAGTTTTTGTGATAGCTCTGGTACCATTGTGTAAAACGGCGCAGGCCTTCCCTCAACAGGGTGGAAGGTTGGAACCCAAAGTCGCGCTCCAGTGCCGAAGTATCTGCAAAAGTTACCGGAACATCGCCGGGCTGCATTGGCACAAGTTCCTTATGTGCTTCAAAATCATAGTCCGCAGGTAAAACACCGGCAGCTACAAGCTCTTGTTGCAGGATATCGATAAAATCCAAAAGATTCTCGGGCGAACTGTTTCCGATATTATAAATCGCATAGGGCGGCATCGGCAGGCCATCGCTTCCCGTAACTTTTTTCGGAGCGCCCCGCATAACGCGAACGATCCCTTCCACAATATCATCTACATATGTAAAGTCTCGCTTGCAATTTCCGAAGTTAAAAATACGTATATTCTCGCCCTTTTGCAATTTCTCCGTTGCGGAATAATAGAACATATCCGGTCTACCCGCAGGGCCGTACACCGTGAAAAACCGAAGTCCGGTCGAGGGAATATTATAGAGTTTGCTGTAGCTATGCGCAAGCAGTTCATTGCTCTTTTTTGTTGCTGCATAAAGCGATACGGGATGGTCCACAGGATCATCCACACTGAACGGCACCTTTTGATTCCCACCATAGACAGAGGAACTGGATGCGTACACCAAATGCTCTACTGGATAGCTTCGGCACATTTCAAGGATATTGAAGAACCCTACAATGTTGCTTTCAATATATTTTTCAGGATGATCAATCGAATAGCGGACTCCTGCCTGCGCGGCAAGATTCACCACGATCTCCGGACGGTATTGTCCAAATAAACGATTCAAAAGAACCTTGTCTGAAATGGAACCCCGGATAAAAACGTGTTGAACCACAGACGATTTTGCCGCTTCTTCAATCAGTCTCAAACGGTATTCCTTCAGCTTTGGATCATAGTAATCATTCATGTTATCCAAAGAGACTACTATGCCTTCCGTCATCTCATTCAGCAAACGCAAGACAAGGTTTGCCCCAATGAAGCCGGGAGAGCCGGTTACCAATATGGTTTTCCCATTCAAACAAATCGTCTGCTTTTCATTAGTCATCTTATGACCCCCTTATACGCTTTTTGAACAGCAGCATAGCTCTCCGGACTGCCGATGTCGTAGCGCTTTCCCGGCATTTCCATGCTGTGCAGAACACTGTGCGCACACATCCAAGCCACAAGACTGCCAGGCGCATCTGTTCCACATCCATCTGCGATTGCATCTTTAATTCTCTCTGCATCTGCAGCTTTATAAAAATAGAACGGTGGTGTACACCAGTGAGATTTCGGCTTTTCCGGCTTTTCTTCCAGCGCAATCAGAACTTCGTCTACGCCAAGTACCGAAACGCCGGATTTACGCAAACGTTTTTCATCCGCTTCCCAGTACCGCATCGTGCAGGATGTGCCCTTTTTCTTCACGTATTCTAAAAACGCGGTCAGTGAGAAATCAAGCAGATTATCGCCCGCCATGACCAACAGGTCATCCGCATTCTGCAGCGTTTCGACAGCAAGCTGCAAATCGCGAACTGCGCCCAGACGCGTTTCGTTGCTGACGGTTCCATCGTCAAGAACACGAATGGGCAGAGTATGTGCGGCGGCCCAGGTATGAAAATGCCCCGCAAACTTGTGGTTTGTAATCACGATGTATTCATCCACGGCTTTTGCGGAATCAATATCTTCGAGAAGCCAATCCAGAATCGTTTTATCCCCGACTTTCAGCAGAGGTTTCGGGAAATTTGCGGTCAGCGGATAGAGCCGCGTTGCGTACCCTGCCGCAAGGATTATACATTTCATAGCCGTTACCTTATCCTTTCCTGTTTGCCAAACCGTTTTCGGTTTCGCAGAGGCAGAAGGAATATTTTCCTTTCATTTCCGGGAATGCGTCCAGATATCGGCGCTCCACATTTTCTGCAATGTACTGCGCTTTATTCGGATTAATGAGCGCTAAACAGCAACCCTTAAAACCGGCGCCGCTGAAACGTCCGCCATAAATACCGTCGGTTTCCGTCATGATCTCATAAAGCTTGATTTGCTCGGGAGCGCCGCTCTCCCAGTTATGGATACTGCTCCATCCGGATTCAAAGCTGAGCCGCCCAAAGGTTTCCAAATCGCCGTTCCTCCATGCTTCGGCTCCGGCTTGTACACGCTTGAACTCGGTGAACCAATGTTCGCATCTGCGCATCCACGGTACGGGCAGCTTGCTTTTATACTGCTCGTATACTTCGAAGGGAAGATCACGCGCGTTCGTCTCTTTGAATTTTCCGTATTCCATGCCTGCAAACGCGCGTATCGCATAAATCCCTGAACGAAGTTCGTCAACACGCATATTGTACTTTGAGCCCAGCAGAGAATGCTCTAAACCGCTGAAAAAAATGGCGATTTGATATGGCTTCATCGTCGGGTTTGTCGGTATCAATTCAAAACTGTTGTCGGCACAGTCCAAATATAGCAGATGATTTTTTTTACCAAGCACCTCACAGCTTTGGTCCAGTGTACCGACGTTGACGCCGACATAGTTTTTTTCCGCATCAAACGCCGTATCAATCAGTTCTCTTGCACTCAGGCTGATCCCATTGACTTTGCAGAGCGCGGATAAAAACGCAAGGATCACGGCGGCGGAAGAGGACAAACCGCCAATCGGCAAGCTGCCTTCGATGACTCCGCACAAGCCTACCGAAAGTACATGCTTCTTTTCCAACGCCCATGTCGCGCCGCGCAGATAATCCGCCCAGTCTCCTGTTTTTCCTCCGACTTCCAAAATATGCCACTGCGCTCGTTTGGGGAATTGGAGACTTGTTATTTCGATCACACCGTTTTGCTTTGGACGGTAAACAAGGTGAATTCCTTTGTCTATAGCAAAGCCGGTGATCTTACCGAGGTTATGATCGGAATGCGCACCAATCGGACAAATGCGATAAGGCACAAACGCCGTGCCATCAGGAGCACGGTGATAAATTTCAAAAAATTTTTCTTCACAACGCATGGTTCCCATTGTAGTGATAGTTCCTTTCCGGTGCACAATGAAAATAATTCAAACGGTTATCTGTTTTCAATCGGACGAATGACCAGATCCCTGTTCGACGTCACAAGGGAGTGCGCCGGAATATCACCGGAAACCACACACCCGGCGCCGATGATGCAGCCATCCCCGATTTTCGTATTCTTCAGGATCGTAACATTTGCGCCAATCCAACAGTTTTCGCCGATCTCAATGCTTCCGACAGAATAATCGTCCGAAACACCTTCGGCATTAAATTTGTGATTGTGATCAAACATACAAACATACGGGCCGAACAAAGTGCCGCTGCCGATTTCAATGCGGCCATGACAGCGCAGGATCATGTCCCGGTTGATGCCGACGTGCGCCCCGATCTTCAGCGTTCCACCATCAACGGAGATGCTTGCACGATCAGGAATATATACATAGTCTTGCATCTCAATGATGCCGTTGTTTTTTGTTATCAACTCCGCTTTGCAGGAAAAGTGTCCGAGCCCGTCAAACGAAATGGATTTATGCGAAAAAAGTTTCAGACACAGACCTTTCACTGCATACGAAATCGCATTTTTGATTCTTCCCATAGCCATCTCCAGCTTTTATGCTTCAGCGTGAAACGATTCTGAACAAGTTTGAATAAAGTTGAAAATTTTGCTTGCGCGCTGTCCGATCTCAAAATCCTGTGCTTTTTCCAGAGACGCCCGCGCGAGCGCCAGACGACGCTCCGGATCATTCTTCAAAGATTGAATTGCCTGCCGAATTTCAGCAACAGAATTCGGATCGATGCGAATCGAATTGGACGCGTCAAGCGCGTCATCGTTGAACGGAAGGTCTGATGAAATAATCGGAGCTCCACAGGCCATCGCTTCAACAATGGCGTTGCATGACCCTTCGCTTAAGGTCGGCAGACAAAAAACGTCGATCGCGCTGAGGAAATCACTGACTCTGTCATGCACAAGCGGCTGACAAAAAATCACGCGATCTCCCGCAGGGGGCACATCGCCCTTGCCGGCAAAAGCGACGTAGGTGTCCTCAATACCGTTCACAGCTTCCAAGAGCCTTTTGTCGCCTTTTCGATCAATGAAACTACCGACAAAACCCACAATAAATTTGTCAGTCGGCATACCGAGCTTCTGTCGACATTCAGAGCGATCCTTCGGGTGAAACAACGTCAAATCCGCTGAGTTCGGCGCTGTCAGGATCGGAACGTCATCTATAATCCCAAGTGCCTTCAGTTCGTTTGTGTTCTTTGTTGATACGGAAATGATTCCAGTCAAGCCTTCAAGCTGTTCTTTTCCCGGCAAGCCATAGGTTTGTTTTACTTGGCTTTCAAAATCGCACTCGCCATATGCAATGAATGAGGGAATGCCAAGCTGCTTGCCGACTTTGACCGCGGCCAATCCGCCATAAAGGAAAAAGTGACCGTATACGAAATCAAAAGATGCATCAAGCTCTTTGACAACCGACATGACACTGTTTTCAAAAAGACGTTCTGACAGTTTTTCCGTGTTGTAGCTGCCAATCTGTTTGGAGGATGCTGAAATATAACGGGGATAGTACACAGTGACGGCTGTTCCTTTTGGCGTATGCTGAATCTCTTTTCTTGCGACCTTATGCGCCCCAAACTTATAGTGCTTGAAATTTGTAAGCGGGACAGGTGAAATCACCGTGCATTCAACACCCTGATCCGCCAGCGCAAAAATCAGGTTTTGAAAGAAAACCTGGCGGTACGGAAATACGGCGTCAGGATATTTTCCGATAAACAGCGCTTTTTTCGTTTCCATAATCTCATTCCTTTCGAGGACAGCATCTGAAGATTGTTTTTTGCACGTTCGCTGCACAATCAGCTCAAACCTTTTTCAGCAGGCTGTATCCGACGGTGCGCACCCATCTGGCCAAGGTGATCGTCACAAGCTTTCTCTGATTGTATACATGGTACTTTCGGTTCGCCCGAAAAATCGTGAACAGCCAACGCAGCATCTTGAAGCTCATGGGTTTTCTGTTGGCCAAGAAGCGATGGTGCATTGTTTTCAGCTCCTCCGGCAAAACCAAATGCAGTTTGTCCAACTGTTCCTGAATGATCTCATAATCATACGCTTCCTGCTGTGCTTTGTGCTGGGCGCTCACCATGCCGGCATGGCGGCGGCGTTTCAGCAAAAAGTCCTTCATAATCCAGCATTTCCCGCAGTTTGCGCAACTGACGAGCATTGCATAATCTTGAGAATACTTATATTTTTCGTTATAACGAACGCCGTTTTCCAACAGCATTTTGTGGTTCATCATCCAGGTTGGGTGAACAATCATTGGAAAATTGGAGAACAAAAGATAAATGCGATAAGCCTCCGGATCGTTCACAATTTCCATTTTCCAATCAAATGCAGGCGTTTCGCTGTCATCCACCAGAAAGCGTACATACGACCCGGCAAGCATCACGTCCGGGTATTTCCGCATGAACGCAAGCTGCCGTTCAAATCGTTCCGGATAACAGACGTCATCTGTATCCATTCTTGCCACATACTCTCCGCGACAAATCTCCAGTGCGCGGTTCAAACAATAAGGCAGGCCGCGATTCTGCTCATTATGAAGCACCTTTATGCGCGGATCGGTGTATTCCTTCAAAACGTTCGGCGAATCGTCAGTTGAGCAGTCATCCACGATGATAAGCTCAAAGTTTTCATAGGTCTGCGCCAGAACGCTGTCAATTGCTTCCCTCAAATATTTCGGTTCGGTGTTATAGTTGCCCATAATCACCGAAATCAAACCTTTCTCTAAAGGTCTATCGGTAGTTGCCATTATAAAGTCCCTTCTATCCTTATACCAGTTTTTTGCTATGTGTTTTGCTGATTCAGCTTTAGCTTTTGCTCTTTTTCATCTCCGCAATCGCCTGATAAATTCTCTCGCAATTCTTTTTGTCAAAGAGCGGGAAGAAACGGTCAATGCGCCGGTCATATTCCTCACTCAACGCAACACCGTTCTTTAACATCTCTTTGAAATCTTCAACCAGATCGGGCGCTGTATATGCAACTTTTCCAAAGCCGTCGCGTTCATAATCAAAATAGCCCTTGTGATAATGCTCTGCCGCGTGACGTTCCTTGTCGAACTGAAAAAACAGCATCGGCTTTCGCATATATGCAAAATCAAAGAACAC
>OMUY01000075.1 GCA_900314355.1 uncultured Eubacteriales bacterium
TTTTGTAAAATGAAATTTTTTAAGGCGGACTGAATATTTCAACCGCCTCGTTTTTTATGACCAGCCAAGCGATAACTGACTTGTCTCGACGTCCTTCAACTGATTTTGGTGCTCCTGCCTCAAGTCGTTTTCTATCTTCGATTTTTTTATAAGGTTTTTTACAGTCAGTTCGAGTGATGAATTAGCGGAATAATCCGACGGAAAAACAAAATCTACTCTGCCGTGGTAAATCAAATCGTCCGCAACCTCGGGTCTCGGATAAGAATTATTGTAAACAGCGATTGAACTGCCGCCGTAAGCTTTTACCATTTTCATACAGGGCACATCGGAAAGACCGTCGCCGATATAAAGCATATCCCTGAACCTTACTCTTCTCTCGTCGTCGGGAGTTGATTTGTTCAGATCTCTGTCGTTCGACGGGTCGAGAACGCCTTTGTTTATCCTGTAGATAAATTGAGTTTTTGATGTGTAATTTACGGCGGATTTCGGAAATACGGCATTGCCGTCGGAGTTGTATAAAAATTCCGACGCGAATATCGCTTTGAAATATTTTCCAATGGCAGTC
This sequence comes from uncultured Eubacteriales bacterium, assembly GCA_900314355.1. GTDB lineage: Bacteria > Bacillota > Clostridia > Oscillospirales > Acutalibacteraceae > UBA1081. Next base: position 566 of record OMUY01000075.1, read on the forward strand.
CCCTCAATTATCTCGGAAAGACCGGATGATAAAACGTAATGTTCAACCGCCACTCCTTCTTTTATTCCGAAATCGGTTATTCTGTCGAACCACGTCTCAACGCCCGGAAAAAGCTCCACGGATTTACCGCAGTCTACCAAGCTCTGACGGGTGAGTCTGATGTTTTTTTCTTTCGACTTTGATATCATCTTGTACATGTAGGCTAATACGGAATCCATTTTGTTTTCTTTCCCAAATGAATTAGATTCGTTCCAGAAATCGGACGCGGTCATAGACAAGCTCGGAATAAACTGATATTCCTGCATATCTCTCGGCGACAATGTTCTGTCAAAGTCGTACATCACGGCAAAAATTGGGAGATTAGACATTTTTCCAAAACCCTCCGTAAATTCAGAATTGATTTATTGTTCCTCCGGCTCTTCGGCGAACGGCATCTCAGTCATTCTAAGCTTTGCGCATCCGTAAGGAATAAGCGTCTTTGTTTCGGGAGCCGATATAACAGTCCTGTCTTTAGGATTAATTGACGGCACAGTCTCATATCCGTCTTCCGGTTCCCAATTTATTTTTACCATTTCGGTTTTAATCTCGACAGGCGGAGACGACTGTGAAAACGGAACGTCTCCGGAACCGTTTACTTTTACGTCGAATTTGTCCGACGCGAAAGCGTAATTGTATTCTTCAAGCGGATAGACCTCATAGTCGCAGTACGGATATTTTCTGACTACTCCGCCTTTCTCGTATTCCTCCATAACCCATTTCGATTTTATCGGCAGTGAAAAGACGAACGGGCCGTAATTTAAAGCTTTCATGCCAAATGGTCTGTCGGTGAGTTCGGGACTTAAATCAAATTCAATTTCAAAAGTTTTTTCGCCGTCCCAAGAATTGTCAAGTGTTATCCTTTTTGAATTCATAGAAACGCCGTTTACCCTGACGTTTTCAGCCCACGACGGAACATTTATTGTCAAATCGAAATCAACTTTTTCCTTCGTTCTGATATTCACCGACGCGCTTTGTCTGAAAGGATAATCCGAATTTACTTCAATTTCGACGTCCCTGCCGTCAATCTGCGTCGACAGAACAGATGGAAGAAGAATTGAAATATCTATTCCGTCTTCTGTTCTCAAAAATTCGCTCATCGCGAGTTTTGGCCATGCCTGCCCCATATTGGCGGTGCAGCATCCGTATCCCGGCTCAAGTCCGAATATCTGTTCCTCGCTTCCGTTTGTCCTGAAATACGATTTGCCCGGGAATTTTACGCAGTAAGGCTGATTTGAAGACTGGTTGTACTGATGAGTCCACATATCGTCCGAACACGTGGCGGGAAACGCGTTGAAAGCGGCTTTTTCAAGCCTGTCAAGCCACTGCGGAGCGCCTGTGTATTCGTAAAGTTTTTCCGCCGAATACATGAACTCGGCTACGCCGCATAATTCCGTTCCTCTGCTTGCGCCGAGTCCCGAAAGACATTCGTCGCCCGTGATTATTCCGGCGGCGGTGCCGTTGTACTTATAAAGAGTTCTCCACATTGTCTCGGGATCAAAAGCATAATCGCCGCCGAGAAGGTATTCTGCCATCGGCTCGCATTTCAGCATCATGAAAATATTTACATTGTGCGTTTCGTAAGTCCACTTGTTGAGAGGACGAGTCCATTTACCTGTCTGCTCGTTCCATTTTGTGCCGTTTTCGGCGAGGATTTTTCCCAAATCCTTTATCCACGGCTCTTTGTATTTATCGTAAAGAACATTTAACGATACGAACGCCTCGAACCATCTTGCTTTTGACCAGTCGCGCAGAACGATTTTTCTCTCTTTCAAATGCTCGTAATATGATTTGTACGCGGAAAGAACAGACTTCAAAACCGCCTCTATCCCGGTAAATTCATAATATGTCACGAGAGCTTTTGTTATGAGAAAAACAGGCCATGAATCATAACCGCCTCTTTTTTCGGGACTTTGAGGAGTTATCCATCCGTCTCCCCACTGACCGGCCATTACTTTTTCAACGTAATGAGTCGCTCTTTTTTTCATATCATCATTGTCCGAAAGATAAGCAAGAGGTATGTAGCCGTCGAGAAAATACGGAAATCTTTCCCAGTCATCGAAATCTCCGCCTATCCAGTTCGAGTTTTTGATGTCTCTCCAGACTTTGAAAAGATTTCCGGGCAGACCGTTTGCCTGTATTTCAAGTTGACGCTTCATCCATCCTTCGGGATGTACGCCTTTCAGTATATATTTGCCGTACAATTTGATTTTCCTCCGTTGCCATGAGAATTATTTAATATCGTAATTTAACGTTATAGTTTTTACTTCCGGACTGAATTTTGTCATTTTGACGCCAGCTGATGTAAACATTTTTTTTGAAGCTTTTGTAGAGTCGTCGTCGGCGTATTTATCCGAAAGATATATTACCTCTTTTATTCCGCTTTGAATAATCGCTTTGGCGCATTCGTTGCACGGAAAAAGAGATACATATATTTTCGCGTCGGTTAAGTCAACGCCCCTGTTGTTAAGTATAGCGTTCAATTCCGCATGACAGACGTAAGGATATTTAGTATCAAGCTTTTCTCCGTTTCTGTCCCAAGGATATACGTCGTCGTCGCATCCCATCGGCATACCGTTGTAGCCTACGGAAATTATTCTGTTGTTCCTGTTTACAATGCACGCTCCGACCTGAGTGTTGGGGTCTTTTGACCTTTTCGCCGAAAGCAGAGCTATTCCCATGAAATACTCATCCCATGAAATATAACCTTTTCTCTTCAAAATAAACACCTCTTGAAAAATGGGCTTTTTTATCGTAAAAGCCCGCAGACTGCGGAATAAAAAAATCAATCCGATTGTCTTAAATAAAAGTATACACGAGCTTTGAATTAATATCAATGCTTAAATTTTATTGCGGCGGCTTCGTATTAATTGCAATTTTTACAATTTTGTAATTCAAGTTACAGTTTTGTAACATTGCTTGATTTAAAAATTTTATCGGCTATAATATTGAATGTCAGCGGGGGAGAAAAGACATGCTCCGGTGATTTAACAGATAGTATACAAAAAAGCAAATATGAAATTTTGAAAGGTGAAGAAAAATGAAAAAAGTAATATTGACAATCACATCTCTTATCATGGCGGTAGTTATCGCTTTCGCATTCTCTTCCTGCAATAAGAAAGGCAAAGGAGAAGAGTCTTCTACAGACGCTGCTGAGGCAGTCAGCATCGCAGGCGAAGCCGATGAATCCGTAAGCGCCGCAGGCGCCGAGGGACTTTCCGAAGTAAGCTCTGTTTTGGCGGAATAATCCCGATAACAATAATCTTTCGCTTATAATCAAATTGCGCGAGTAAACGGACAAAGAAAAATAAACCTCCCGTGATACCGAAAAAGTATCACAGGGGGTAATTTTTTTTTTTGATAAAAAGGACAACCGAACGGTATCGGGAAGTAAATTTCACGGTGAAAGCTAAATGTAAATAAAAAGGATATTTTATTTTTAATGCCGAAAAATAAATTTTACGTCAATAATCGGCTTTTATTTTTGTGCGTCCGGTTTTTGGAGGAATGAAAAAGATAATTTTTTTGCGGCGGTGTTCAATATTTAACCTTGCCTGCGATATCGGCAAGAGCGCCGTCTTCAAACGGAGGAATAAATCCCGCCTGTTTTACAAGGTCTGGGAACGCGGCTGTTCCGGCTTTTTTGAGAAACGCCTTATATCTTTTCAGAGCCTCTTTGTAGTCTTTCTTTGAAAGCATGGCGAAATCAAGGGCTACAGTCTGCGCGAGGCAGTAGTCAATATAATAGAAAGGCGATTCGAAGATGTGCATCTGATACTGCCATCTTGTTCCTTCCTCAAGATAAGGTATTCCCTCGTAGCTCAAATAAGGACGGTACTTTTTCTCAAGATTTAAGTACATTTCTTTTCTCTCGGACGGCGTCATATCGGGATTGTCGTAAACGTTTGTCTGAAATTCGTCGACTATCACGCCGTACGGAATGAAGCAGAACGACTCAAGAAGGTGTTTTTTGCAATATTTAGGCGCCTCGTCCCCGAAAAACAAATTCATATATTTTTCGGCTAAAAATTCCATAGACATCGAGTGGCATTCCGCCGTCTCCATTCCGCCCTCGTCTATTTCGGGAAGGTTGAGATCATACGCCCAGTGATATTCGAGAGCGTGGCCGAATTCATGAGTAATCACGTCTATATCGTCGGTAGTGCCGTTGAAATTCGCAAGTATGAACGGCTGTTTGTAATTCGGAAATCCTATGGTATATCCGCCGCCCCATTTGTTTTTTCTCGCCTCGACGTCAAACGCCTCGTTTTTAAGCATTTCGCGCATGAACGCCCCTATTTCGGGGTCCATGTCGTCGTACATTTTTTCCGCGTTTTTAAAAATGTCCGCAGTCGTTCCGACAGGCTTAGGAGAGCTTGAATTTAAATATATCTGGTCGTCGTAAAACATTATCCTGTCAATTCCGAGGTCTTTTTTTACTCCGGCTTTTATTTTTTCGACGGCGGGCACAATATCTTTAACAGTGTTCTTTCTGAAATTCGCAAGGTCTTCTTTTGAATAATCCGTTCTGCCCATTCTGTACATTCCGAGCTCGGTAAAATTTTTACAGCCCATTTTTAAAGCCATCTTGTTTCTGACTTTTACCATGTCATCGTAAATTTTGTCAAGTTCATCGGCGTGAGATGAAAGCCCTTTTCCTATTGAGTAAGAAGCTTTTCTTCTCGTCTCTCTGTCCTCCGACTGCAGGTATCCTCTCAATACCGACAGCGGCATTTTTCTGCCGTCAAATTCAAATTCCATCGCCGCCATAAGCTGAGAATATTTTGTGACGAGCTGATTTTCCTTCTGAGATTCCTCTGTTATTCTTTCGTCGAATGATTTTCTTGAATAATCGAGCTTTCTGATGACTTGTTTTCCGAGCTTTTCCTCAAGACCTTTTCTGAAAGGAGAGTCCAATATAATCGAAGAGTATTCGGTGAGAAGAGCCGAAAAAAGAGGACCGTTTTCATCATAGTAATCCATCTCGCCTTTATAAAATTCATCTGCTGTATTTAAAGTATATCTTGAATAAGCGAGCGCCGAAGCGGTGGAATAGTCGTTCATGAATTTTACGGCAGTTTCTCTTGCCTTCATCATATCGTCGGCGTTTTCGGCTTCAGAGGCCTCGGTTTTGAATTTTTGGAACGTATCTCTTCCTTCTTCTATAGTGTACCTCTTATACGGCAAATCCTTAACTTTCATTTTTTCTCCTTATATAATGTATAATATATTATTTTTCTTTTATATGTTCTATCGCGATGTCTATTATCATTCTGACATGTTCATCCTTCAGCGAATAGAAGACGTTTTTCCCGTCGCGTCTGTATTTTACAAGTTCGGCGTCTTTCAGAATTTTTAGCTGATGCGATATCGCCGATTTTGTCATTTTCAAAAGTTCCGCCAGGTCGCATACGCACATCTCCGAAGAATCGAGAGCCTGCATTATTTTCATCCTCGTGGAGTCGGACATTACTTTGAAAAAATCGGATACGGCGTATAGGACTTCCTCGTCCTCCATTTTCTCCCGCGCTTTCGCCACCGCGTTTTCATGAACGCAGTTTTCCTCGCACATCGGGCTTTCTTCGTGTATATTCATATTTTTATCCTTAATTTCATCTTATAAAAAATCCGCCGGAAATTACGGCGGACTTCCGTTTTATTTTTTGAACTCGGTATTGTCTATCATATTCCTGTATTTTTTATAAGAAAGCGAGAAAATCTCCGAACCGTATTTGATGAAATTTTCGTTTCCTTTTTCGGAACAGAGCATGGCGAACGTTCCGCCTATTTTTTCAGGGTCAGCTAAAGAGCCGTTTTCGTTTTCATCTATGTCCATGTAGTAGAATGAATAGCTTCCGGATGAAAGCAGCTTGTTGTAAAGCTCCGCCGAATCCTCTGTCAAAACATCGTAGAAATTAGACACGGCCGCCGCAGAAAGAGTTTTTGTCATTGTCCTGTCAAAGGCGTATTCCGCTGTGAAAACACATAAAATAATAGCCTCGTCCTTTATTTTTCTCGTGAGGTCAACGCCGCACGATACAGACAGTTTTAAAAGCTCGTTGTTTTCAGCGTCTTTTGCGAACGTGCCGGCAACTATTCTGCCTAAATTTTTCGCCTTGGAAAGATTGCCGTTCAGATAGTCCTTCTTCATTTCGTCAAACGAAGCGTCCGCCTGATTTCCCGTCTTAGGTTTTGGTATAAAAACTTTTACGTCGTCTTCTTTTTTATTCATACTTTCAGACCTGTCAATTACGACTGCTCGGCGTTTGCTGCCTGCCTTTTCATTTTATTCTTGTATGTGATTATCTCCTGAAGCTGCGCTTTAGGCGTGATGTAGTCGCCTATGGATCTGACAGATTCGGTGTACATACCCTTGAAATCCGAACCGCCTACTGTTAAAAGACCAAACTTTTTCGCTTCTTTTACAAGTTCCTTCTGTTTTTCCTCTGTCGTGTCAGGCGCCCAGACCTCTATGCCGTCAAGTCCCGCATCGGCAAGCAGAGGTATCAGTTCCTCATTTTCGGGTCTGCCCGCATATGAAAGAAAAGACAGTCCGCCCGCTTCTTTAACAGTGGTTAAAACCTTGAACACGTCGCTGTATTTCGTTTTGGGCAGAACGCAGTCGTCCGAATCGTTTGAAAAAAGTCTTGAATATACGTCGCCGTACATGTCGTTTGAATATCCGCATTCCATTAAAGCCTGCATAATGTGCTGGCGGTAGATGTTTGTGGAGCCCTGAGCGCATTTTTTAATTAGAGAAATCGGAATTTCATACGTCTCCGACACTCTTCTTATCATAAACTCTCCGGCTTTTCTTCTGACTAAAGAATTTTTGTGGCAGAGACCTTCGACTCTGTCCGGATGATCGAAAAAATACGCGAGAATGCTGACATTTTTGCCTGTTTCATTGTATGTGGCGGTTATCTCAACGCCGGGTATAACGTTTACGCCTTTTCTTTCGCCTAATATTCTGGCTCTTACTCCTCCCGCGAGGCAGTCGCGGTCTGTTATCGCTATTGTATCTATTTTTCTGACAGCCGCGAGACTAACAATCTCCTCAATCCCCAAAGTTCCGTCCGACAGCTTAGTATGGCAGTGAAGATCACCGCCTGATAATGTTGAGCCCTTTCTCATGCCCTTTTCCTTTCAAAATGATATCCCAAAAATATCAATATAATCCCTAATATATCAATAATATTATATGCCTTTACGGCTTAAAAATCAAGAAATTTTGAGGTTTTGCGTATAATTTTATCATGTGGAAAAAAATATAAAAGCCGCCGCCGAAATACGCGATTTTTTTGAAACAATTTGTTTATTTTATTTGAAAAACGCAAATATTCACAAAAAGTTCATATTTGTGTTAAATTTATATAACACATTCACATGTATTTTAGATAAAATTATATATGAGATATATTAGCTTTTTATAGCTTGTTTTAAATTACTTTTTCCTTAATTAAAGGGGAGGCAAAAATTTATGAAAAAGACGATGAACAGATATCTTTCAATGCTTCTGTCGGTTCTCATGGTGTTATCTTCTCTCACGGTCGGTTTCGTGATATTCGACACCACGGCCGACGCGGCGGCGGCAGGCA
>OMUY01000103.1 GCA_900314355.1 uncultured Eubacteriales bacterium
TCTGATTTTGATACCATAGCCGCTTCCGTCTGAATGCCGGAGAGCTTTTCGAGCTGAGCGGATCGAGGATCAGAAGGCGAGCACCGAATTTCGTGATCGCGGAACGTATCCTTTGATCTCCAAAGGTCAGACTTTTCTCGTTTTCGCTGATGAAGATCAACCGTTCACTGTCTCCGTCGGAAGCAATAAAACGGGGAACAACGGTATCGTCCGCGTCGTCCTCGCTCGTCTGATATATGATCGTCATCGGCTCATGCGCCTCGCTTTCATCCGTAAACGGAAGCGGTTTCCCGCACGACAAGATCGCGGAAACCGAGAGCATCAGTTTGCTTTTTCCGTCGCCCGGATCGCCCTGCAAAAGCGTTACCTTGCCGAACGGGATATACGGATACCATAGCCATTTGATCTCTTTCGGCGTTATCTCGCTGGCTTTCACGACCTCAAGCTCGGGTTCAAGCTGAGGTTCGCTTGTGATGTTCGACGTCATTTTTCAAAGCTCCTTCCAATCGTTTTTCTCGGCATATTATTGAATACCTCCAATCGTTTTTTTTCGACCGCTGCCGACAATCGGGCATAGAAAAAAGACTCACTCTTTTCACGGAATGAGCCCTTATGTAAAGGAATGGTTTTTCGGTTTTATGTGTCAAAATAATGACTTTGCGATAGGAAACAGCGGCGGGATCTCTCCCGCCGCCGTGGTGTAAAACTGTTTTTTTAATTCTTATTAAATAGGTTTTTGAATAAGTAAACGATCTTGTGGAAAAATTTTACTATTGCAGCAAACGGTCCGGTATGATATTGCCCGCAAACGCAGTTCGATTCAGGTTCTGTCGGCGTAGAGCTGCTAATATCGGTTTGACAATCATCACATATTCCGTCTCCATCAGCATCCTTATGAGGAAGTTTATCTATCCCGCGAGTTTCGACGTGCGTTTCATCGTACCGGCAAACCCGCTTTTCGAGACCAGCTTCCATACAAGTTGGTTCATTAACAACTGTCCATGCGCTCCAGTTATGACCGATTGCGTTGACCTTTCTCGTTTCGACATGAGAAGCGTCGTTTGCGCAGACACGTTGCTCGGCACCTTCCTTTGTGCAGGTCGCAGCAGTTGCAATAGTCCATTCTCCGAAGCTGTGCCCACTTGCGGGAATCACTTCCTGTTCGGTTAAAATTACTCCGCAGGCAGAACATTTAACACCGTCGGTCAAACCAGTCTCCGTACATGTAGCGGCTTTTCCGGGAACTGTCGTTTCCGTATGCGCTGTCATCGGAATACCCTCGGTCTTTGTCGCGCCGCAGACAGAACAAGTATAGGTCAGTACGCCTTCCTCGTTGCATTTGGCAGCTTTTGTAACAACACCGGCATCCCAGTTATGATTTGCTTTTTCAACGTGGCTTTCGTCATTTGCACAAACCCGCTGATGCTGATCGTCGTCAATCCTTGTCCATGTGCCGTAATTGTGATTAAACGCAGCGATAACCGTTCCTTCCTCAAGAAGCTCATCACAGACGGAGCAATAAATATCTCCGGTGTATCCGGCTTCCGTGCAGGTCGCGGCAACAGCGTTTCTCAATTCTTCTGTATGACCCGATGTGTTAAGGTATTCAACCTCTGAATAACCGCATGCCGAACACGAACGTGATTTAATACCGGAAGCGATGCAGGTTGCTTCGGTATCAGTCGTCCAATCACCAAAGTTATGAGAAGAACAATCTTCAACGGAAAGCGTTTCAATTTCCATTATCTCGCCGCAAACAGAGCAGCATTTTACAGCAAAGCCTTCGGATGTTGCCGTAGGCGGCACAATGATTTCTCTGTCACCGGCTATACAATTGTGCTGCTCAACGACATTAATCTCATACTGATACGTATTTCCTTCACTGTCCTCGATATACAGCGTTCCGCCGTTTGTTGTTTTAGGCGTGATGTTGATCATGCCATCGCCGGTAAAGGTTAGGACACCATTTTCAAATACTGCGGTTTCATTATCACAAGTAAGATCAAAACCATTCTGTTCAATGCTTGGCGATCTTCTCATTACAGACTTCGCTGTACTCGCAGGATTTGCGGGTTCGATCCAACATCTGAAGGTAATATTGCCTGTCGCATCCTTTGCCTTAACGAGAGCAATCTCATCCTCTGTTGCCTGAATGTATTTTACCGCATCCTCATAATTGAACGGATCATCCAATCCGGGAATAAGTTTCCTATACCACGGCATTGCGCTGTCGTACATTTCGGCACATGCAGCCCTTGTCAGTGACATTAAATATTTGCTGACATTTGATACTCCGAAGTAATGAGGCGATGCAGAGGAAACAGAGTACGACCATGGAATGCTTGTTGTATTACTCTCATCCTCAACCATGAACACTCTCTTCAACGCAAACCGGATCGGAATTGCGGAAATCGCGGTTCTGATTGAATCGAAAATATCAAACTTGCGGGATTGTGAGGCAGATCCGGTCAAGCTGTTTTCCAGTGCGCTGACCTGATCAAGCAGTGTTTTTACATCATTTATGCTTGCATTTTTCAGCCATTCTCCGGGATCTTCCGTAATCATGTCAAGTCCATGACCGAGAGAAGTGTTCGTGAGCTTGAAAGCGGCGTCAAGAGTCTTATTGCCTGATGTACCGTATTTGGTCGCAAGTCCGGTAATTTTCCCTCGCAAAGTATTGAACAGCTTAATCTTTTCGATTTTGTCAGTCCCGGTAACAATGCTGTCCCAGTTTACATTGCTTGTGAAATTGTTAAGCGCTTTCACGCAACCGGAAACACAACTTTCAAGGGCTTTCGCAGCGTCCACCGCCGTTGTAATTGCCTTATATGCTTGCAGTAACTGCTCAACACCATCAACAATTCCAATTAGTTTTTGTAATTCATATTCCATTAGTTTGGATTCAAACAGGATATTCACTGAGAGTTCCATGACGATCTTATCGCCGGGCTTAAATTCCTGAGCGAATCCACTTCCGATGACACCGGTGCTCATGTAAACTTCTTCTTCCTTGGTTCCATCGGAATAATAAGTGACACGACCTTGTTCAATGCCTGTAATGATATGGCTTACATTATATAACGTTATACCTGAAACGTTGGTAAGCGTAATCGTTATCGGATAATCCTCGCCGTAATATGCCGCATTCGGGAAATCAAAATGCAAATGCAGCGCATTTCCTGCCCATACCTGAAGGGAGTTTTCAGCCTGATAAACGTCGTCTATTTCTTCGTTGAACGGCATCACTCTACCCTGAAGTCTCGCTTCAATAGGATAACTTCCCGCTCTATCGCCTCGCACATACCAATGAACGGATTTTGTAGTACTTCCATCCATATGTCCGATTTCCTGTTCGAGCGTCTGCTGTTCTCCTACCATTGTAGCGAGAGAAAGACCGTCAGGAAGATTCAGAGTTGCGACAAGGTCTTCAAGCGTATCGGTATTGGAATTGTTGATTACAAGCATTTCAACATCAAACATTTCCTTGAGCCATTTGACCTCGCCGCGAATAATCAGATAGAAATATTCCGATATCGGATAAACACTTATTGGGGCTTCACCGTTTCCTCTCGGAATAAGGAAGTATCCTCCGCCGCCATTACCGGAACCGGAAACCCATGTAACGGGGGTTCCGGAGCCGGAGCCAGACCTGCCACCCGAATATGCAGTACCCGAGCCACCGTAAATTGTTCCACTACTCTCGCCCCAATAATAAGCAATGCTGACCCAGTCTATCTCTGGTTCAAATTCAAGATGCAGCTCGTACTTGTAGGTATGATTATTATCCGCCGCGGAGACGTCGATGCCCGCTTCCTGAATTTCCTCATAGGTCATTAAGTGGTGTGTGACTTCCGCTTCATATACTGGCTTATCACTCAAACCGATTTGCGGAATCGTGTTTACGCCGGACTCCACCGTAATATTAAGGTTACGGGTAAGACAACCGTCAGCATAAGCAGAAACCGCTTGTGTTCCAACTGGCAAAATAATGCTTACTTTACCATTCGCATCAGTACTGAATGTGTTTTCACCGTCATTCTCTGTTGAAATAAAGATATTCGCATCCCTGATCGGCTGAAGCGTTTGCGAATTTACAACCGTAAAGTCGGCGCGTCCGTAATTGCTGTTTTCTTCTATGTCTATCTCAATCTTCGGTAGGACAATAGATTCTATCGTTCCGCAATCCACACATATTCTTTGCTTTAAGCCGTCCGCAAGAACGGTCGCGTCCTGCATGATAACCCATTCGCTGAAATTATGCTCAAGTTTATCAATGGTTTGAGTCTCTCTGTGATTGCATACGGAACATACCCTATATTTTGAACCAGCTACTTTACAGGTTGGTTCTCTTGTGATAATCCAGTCTCCGTAAGTATGGCCGGGAGCATTGATAACGGTGACGTCAGATTTCGCGTCGCAACGCGAGCAGTGATGCGATTTGGAGCCGTTCACAGTGCATGTCGCTTCTCTGTCGATTGTCCATTCTTCGCTGAAATCGTGTCCGAGTGCGTCTGTGGTTTCAGTTTTCGTTGCGTCACAGCGAGAACAGGCAAATGTGGTAACGCCAGTCAACGTACAGGTTGCTTCACTTGTAACCGTTCCTTCATCCCAATCGTGACCGAGTTTTTCTATTACGGTCACATCATCTTTTTCCTCGCAGCGAGAGCAGTGATGCGACATTGATCCGTTCGTTGTACAGGTCGCTTCCTTGTCGATGGTCCATTCCTCACTAAAATCATGACCGAGGGGATCAAGAACCTCAATATAGGTATATTCGCAAATTGAGCAAGTCAAAATCTGCGATCCGCCTCTGGTGCAGGTCGGCTCGGTTTCAATATCCGTATCGTACTCGTGCTCATGATCGTCAAGAAGGAAGTAGTTATATCCTGCGCTCTCTGCCGCAAGGTGCGCAGCGGAATTGGAATAGCAGTAGATCGTGAGCTTGGAACAACCGTTGAAGCTGCTTGTGGACACAGATGCGACTTCTTTCGGGATCGTAACTGCTTTCAGGTTTGAACAGTTTGAGAATGCGTAGTCCGGTATCGCCTCCAATGCCTCGTCAATCACAAGGCTGACAAGACCTGTACAACCGGTAAACGCATATGTTCCTATGTTTGTAAGCTTATCATTGAATTCGATTAAGCGGAGACCGGTACAGTTGGCAAAAGCGTATGAACCAAGAGTTGAAATATTATTGACAAAACGAAGTTCGTTAATACCGGTACAGTAATTGAATGCTCGACTGCCTATTGTTGTAACGCTGTCAGAGAATTCAATGGTTTTCAGCGCAGTACATCCGGCGAAAGTGTTGTTGGGAATTGCTGTCGTACCGTTGGGAATCGTAGCTGTTGTAATGCCTGATCCGTAGAACGGTCCCCTGTAACTCGGCGCACTGGAAGACGTGGTATAGTCGCATGTTGTCAAACTTGCCGGCATGTTGATTGATGTAAGTTTTGTACAGCCATTGAAAACGCAATAGCCAAGCGTTGTTATGCTGTCGGGAAGAACTGCATTCTTCAAAGATGAACAACCGCTGAACGCACTATCTTCGATTGTCTTCAATCCTTCGGAGAAGTTGATTGTTGTCAGTCCCGTACAATTCTGGAATGCAGCATAATCAATTTTCTCCGTCGTAGATGGAATCGTAACGGTCTTTAACCCGGAACAGTTACCAAATGCGTAACCGTTAATGGTTACCAAACCTTCATTCAATGTCAGGGAAGTAAGTCCTGTGCAGTTCTGGAATGAGCCGTACCCAAGTGAAGTCACGCTTGCAGGGATAACGATTGTCTTTATTCCCGATGCGCATGTAAAAGCATACTGACCGATTGTTGTAACCGTATCCGGAATCTCAACATTGACAAGGGCGGTACATCCAGCGAAAGTGTTGTTGGGAATTGTTGTCACACCGTTGGGAATTGTAGCCGTTACGATACCCGATCCATAGAACGGTCCTCTGTAATTCGGCGCACTGGAATAACTGGTAAGATCACAAGACGTTAAACTCGCCGGCATATTAATTGCCGTAAGTTTTGAGCATCCGTTGAAAACACAGCAGCCAAGCGTGGTAATACTGTCGGGAAGCACAACGCCTGTCAATTCAGAGCAACCACTAAACGCATAATCGTCAATCGTTTTAAGTCCCTCGGAAAAATTGACTGTAGTCAAACCGGTGCAGCCGTAAAACGCGTAACTTCCTATGCTTGTGACCGAATCGGGAATTGTTAC
>OMUY01000045.1 GCA_900314355.1 uncultured Eubacteriales bacterium
TGCGGCGTCAGAGTCTGTTTTAAGACCTGTAAACGCTATGGCAATGCTTGTGATAATCATAAGAACAGAAAGCACAAGCGAAATAGGCCGTTTTGCTGTTTTTGAATACATTGTTTTTTGCCTCCAATCGGTATAAAACCGTTTGTCTGTTATAATGCTTAATTTTTTACATATATTTTCATAATTAATTATATCATATATAAAAATTTAATCAAATAATAATGTTATGAAAATGTTAATAAAATGTAAATTTTTTATCTGCAGATTAATTACTTAATTTTATTATTCCGCTTGAAGCTTTTTTAATTCTGAAATATATTTTGAGGACAGAAAAATTTTTTCGAGCCGCATTTCGTATTATCAGACGCATTAATCAAACAGCATAAACTTTACATTTATTCCGGAGTCGACATTATTTTTGAATACAATTTGATCTTCCTTTTTTCCGACTATCGAACCGTAGTGAATCGGAATTGCCGTTTTCGGTTTCAGCCTGTTTACAAATTCAGCCGCTTCCATCGCGTCCATGGTGAAAGTACCGCCGATGGGAATAAAACAGATATCGCAGTTTATTTTTTCGTTTTCCTTTAAATCATCCGTGTCTCCTGCGACATAAAGTCTTTTTCCCTCTACGGTTATCACATATCCTACAAAACCGCTGCTCTTCGGGTGAAACGCCTTCGCTTTGTTGTAAGCCGGAACTGTCTCCGTCTCTGTTTTTCCGACGATTATTTTTTGATACGGCTTGACAGAAATTGCCGTTTGAGCGCCTTTCAGTATTTTTTTGACCTCGGGCGTCATCTTTTCCGGTGATACGAAAATCGTATTGTCTTTCGATACTTTTGCAATATCCTCCGGAGAAAAGTGATCATAATGGTCGTGTGTGAAGAAAATAATATCCGCGTCGTTATTTGCAAATTTCAGAGAATACGGGTCGAAATAAATATTTTTCCCGTCTCCGCTTATTTTTATCGCGCTCTGTGTAAATACCCTTATATCCATAATCCAACCTTTCTTCAGCCGTTTTTGTATGTATGAACATCGCCGGCAACGCCGGTGTCTTCCTCAATGTAGGAGAACATCTCGTCAATATCCGAAAAATAGAAATAAAGCCTTCTCACCGCCGCTTTAATGAATTTTTCACTCGTGCAGTGGAACATAAATTCTTCAAGTTTCTGAAAATAATCGTCTATATTGTAAAGCGCTATCGGTTTTGAATGTCTGCAAAGCTGTTTTGCCGTCAGCACCTCGTAAAATTCCTCCAAAGTGCCTATGCCGCCGGGAACAATTATAAATGCGTCCGACAAATCCTCCATAGTCTTTTTTCTTTCCTGCATTGTCTCGGTGTAAATGATTTTGTCGCATTTATCGTAAATTGCTTCGATTGTTTCGTCTCTGAAAAATTTAGGAATTACTCCTGTGACTTTTCCTCCGCCGGTGTGAACTCCTTTCGCGGCGGCGCCCATCAGTCCGTTAGCGCCTGCGCCGAACACGAGATTATGTCCGCGCTGTCCCATTTCTATTCCCATTTCTTCAACAGCAGTTATATACTTTTTATCGACCTTTTCACTGGCCGCTCCGAATACACATATATTCATATTTTATTTCTCCTTTAAATTTTTTCAAAAAACTCATCTGTCCCATTTTTCGGAAAGCGCATCTATTTCCTTTTTGAATTTGTTCAGGTCTTTATTTGCTCCTCCGAGATTATGCCTTATTACGGTCTCTAATTTTCTGTACGCCTCTTCGAGCTGTCTGTACGCGTCGGACGGTCTGTTCTCATTTTGAACGGAATTTTTGATTATCTTTTCCGTATTGCCCTTGTAAAGACATTCGAGGGTGTTTAAGTCGTATTCCGAGCCGTTGTAAGGAGCTTCGGCGTCAAATCCGAATTTTTCTTTGACGGATTCGGCGAAATGAGCCGCCGTCTCGTCCTCGCCATGATTTACGAAAACTTTTTGAGGTGTGTTTTTCAGATTTCCAATCCAGTCAAGAAGCATGTTTTTGTCAGCGTGTCCGGATATTCCGTCCATCTTGGCTATTCTCGCTTTTACCTGAATATCTTCTCCGAAAAGCTTCACTTTATTCGCGCCTTCCAAAAGAGACCTGCCGAGCGTTCCGTAAGCCTGATATCCCACAAAAAGAACAGTAGACTCCGGACGCCAGAGATTATATTTTAAGTGATGCCTTATTCTGCCTGCCTCGCACATTCCGCTTGCCGAAAGAATAACTTTCGGCGTCTCGTCAGTATTTATAAGTTTTGACTCGTCGCTTGTGACAGATACATGAAGGTTCTTGAAATAAAGAGGATTAATTCCTTTTCTGAGAAGGGCAAGTGTTTCGTCGTCGTAAAATTCGGGAAGAGAGCCGGAATATATTTTTGTCGCCTCTACCGCGAGAGGAGAGTCTACGTAAACTGGGAAATCGGGATCTGATTTTACCAGTCCTTTTTCCTTTATTATCCTGATTAAGTATAAAAGCTCCTGCGTTCTGCCTACCGCGAAAGAAGGCACTACGATATTTCCGCCCTTTCTGACAGTGGAGTCTATTACGTCCGCGAGAAAACCGAGATAATCTTTTCTCTCCCCGTGAAGTCTGTCGCCGTATGTCGATTCCATTATTACGATATCCGCATGCTCCGGCTTTATGGGATCTCTGATAAGAGGTCTGTTTATGTTGCCGATGTCGCCGGAAAACAGAATTTTCTTTGTAATGCCGTTTTCTGTAAGATTGAGTTCTATTGAGGCGGAACCGAGAAGATGACCGGCGTCAATAAATTTTACGGTTAGATTTTCGTCGATGACATATTCCTTTTCATAATCGCATGATACGAAATGAGATATTGCCGCCTGAACGTCATTTAAATCGTAAATGGGCTGATATTCGTCATCGCCGGAACGTTTTGCTTTTCTATTTCTCCACTCCGCCTCCTGCATCTGAATGTGAGCCGAGTCGGCAAGCATTATCTCGCACAATGTCTCGGTTGCGGCGGTAGTGTAGACGGGACCGTCATATCCTTCCTTAAAAAGAACAGGTATTTTTCCGGAATGATCTATATGTGCGTGAGTTAAAAACACGAAATCGAGTTGATTAGCCGATACAGGCATTTCGCAGTTTTCGTAAGTGTCCGGACCTTGTTCCATTCCGCAGTCTATTAGTATCTTTTTCCCGTTTGCCTCTATAAGAGTACAGGAACCCGTTACCTCGCGGGCAGCTCCGAGAAATTTAATTTTCAAAATTTATCACTCCGTGAATAATTTTATTTATTATATCATTTATCGCTAATAGTATCAATATTAATTGTTTAATTTATGTTGAGAATAGGCAAAACAAATAAAAAAAACAGAGCCGAAAATCGGCTCCGGAATTTGTATTGAGATAAAGTTTACTATTCGGAATTTTTATCCGTGTCGTCTTTTTTGTCTCCACGGAAAAATTTCGCGCTTTTAACTGTATTTTTTCCCTCGGAATTGTTTTTAGTCTGATCTTCGTCGTCATCTACTTTTTTTGAATTTGCGTATATTTTGTGCATTCTATCGTCATCGTAATGCTCGTCCAAAAATTCCTCTACAGCGTTTGCCGCGGCTTTTCCCTCGTCTCTTTTGTTCATTCTGAGAGCCGCCATCGCTGAAATCGCGCAGTCGAAAATAAAAAAGACGGTGAAAATTATAGCAAAAATCTGAAGAGGCTTATCGGGAATTTTTTCAAATATCAATTCCATTCCCGGCATAACTATTTTAGCCCAGAACAGTCCCAAAAATCCCCAGAAAATAGAATACAGAAGACATACTCTGCCGTTAATGTTCAGAGGAAGGTTAGAATAATCCCATGCGACCGTGCCGAAAACTATTTCCTGACCCAAAGAACATATATATTCCGCAACCGTACCGGCAATGAAAGAAACAAGAAATATCAGCCAGCCGTGCTGATATTGAAGCTTTATCAAAAGCAGCGTCAGAAGCGAGCCTCCCATTCCGTACGCAACCGAAAGAGGTCCGTAAATCAGCGAATGTCGGCTTTCAAAATAACCGTGCCTAAAATAACACCAAAGCTCCTCCACAGCGTAGCCGATAAGACAGCATGCAACGAAAATGGCAACGAGCCTTTCAGGGTTAATTGTCATCTTTGTCTCAACACCCTTCTTTTTCATCTAAAATTCCTCTCTAACGTCCAAAACACATTGTCCATTACGATGTTGATAAACATTATAATGTCAAATTATAAACTGTATTTTAAAAATACTGCATTTGTTTTATAATTTGTAGAAAAATTTCTTTTAAAATTTATTGACAGCGGCCGAAATAATATTTATCAATTTTCGCTGTTTTGCTCCGATTTTATCTTTTTCTCAGAGATTATGTAAAACGGAACGGAAATGAGCTGAGAAACGACAGATAAGGTTATCATAGCGATGATTGATTTTTCGTAAAGTATACCGAGAATCCAACTGCCCAAAAACCAGAAAAGCCCGAATGAAAGCTCAAAAATACCGTAACCGGCAGCCCTTGACGCTTTAGGTATCATAGTGGAAACAGCCGCTTTCAGTATTGATTCCTGAGCTCCCATGCCTATTCCCCATAAAATTATTCCGAGCATAACAATGCTTTTATTTTGAAACCCGAATATAAACAGTGAAAAAAGGCTTGAAACGACAGTCGACCATACGAGAGCCGAAAATCCTTTTTTGTCATACATATTTCCGAAAAACAGCGCGGACACCGCGTCTACAATCATCGCGAGAGCGTATATCAGAGGAAGCTGGCTGTCGGTGAACATATGGTTGTTCGCAACATGCATTGTCACTAAAGAAAAATCTATAAATCCGAATGCGAAAAAGCTTATGCCGGCGATATACAGAATAAAAGAATGACTTTTCCTGAAGTTTACTGTTTTTTTGCTTTCCGGCTCGAAATTTTCCGGATTGGGAAATTTTTTCTTAGCGAAGAAAAGCGAAACCATGGTAAGTACGGCCGGAATTGTCAAAAACGCAAACGCCGCCGAGTATTTGTCAAGCGTGGTGCCCTGCTTGTATTTAAGTACAAAATAAAGCATAACAGGCCCCAAAAACGCTCCTATCTGGTCAAGCGCTTCCTGAACCGCAAACGATTTTCCCGCTCCCTCCTGAGAAGCGGCGAAAGAAACTATTGTGCTTTTCGCCGGTTTTTTTATCGCTTTGCCCGTTCTCTCCAGAATCAGCAGGACGCACGCCCAAATCCATCCGTTTTTATTTACGAGAGCCAAGGTCGGAACACAGACTACGTCGATAAAATAACCGAGAATAGTCATGAACCAGTATTTTTTCGTCTTGTCCGTAATAC
Organism: uncultured Eubacteriales bacterium; assembly: GCA_900314355.1. Lineage (GTDB taxonomy): Bacteria > Bacillota > Clostridia > Oscillospirales > Acutalibacteraceae > UBA1081. The sequence continues at coordinate 5,319 of OMUY01000045.1, forward strand.
GTCCGAAAACGAACCTGAGACCGTAGCCGACAAGTTCGCCGAGACCCGAAACAAAACCGATTACCGAAGCGGACGCGCCTAAAAGCGAAAGGTATTCGCCGCGAATAGATGACGCGCCCTCGTGAGTCATATCGGAAAACAGACTTACTACTCCCATGATGATTATAAAAGTCATCGCCTGAGTAATTTTTTTTGTCTTTTCCTTCCGCATTTTTCACATCTTCTTAAAAAACAAAATCTCAAATAATATTTTGATTTTTATTGTTAACTTTATATTAACAAAAAGCGTGTTTTTTAAATCGGCGCAATTTTTTTAATTATTCAGTCTTCGCCTATGTCCTCGATAACGCCTGTCAGCCTTCCGAGCCAGTAAGAAGTCGTATACTGAGAGCATGACTCAATGTATTTCGTGCCGGTATTGACTCGTTCGGGATCTATCTCAAACGGATTCTTATCGTATTTTGTTATTTTTCTCTCGTCATTCGGAAGAAGAACTCCTGTTTCGAGGTATCCGCCGCGCCATACTTTTATACATACGTCTTTTCTGTCGTTCATAGAGGGAACAGCCGCAAGCTCCGTCGAGCCGTAGCGGTAGAACCATTCCTCAAGTTTTTTGATGTTGATTTCGCTTACGTCAAATTTAGTGACTGTCATATACGGTATGTCATATATCGGATGATGTTCTCTTTTTATGGAGTATTTTCTCCATGACTCCCAGCCTTTTCTGAATTTTTCTCTCAATTTTTCGTCTTTTTCAAGATAAAGCAGACCGAAGAAGGAAAGGTTCGCAAGCATATGGTCGCCGTACATTATATCTTCTATCGGATCTAAACGGTTATATATTCCCATGCCGAAAGCCCTGTCATAATGAAGCGTTGTGAGATCAGGATATCCTTTTTCTATCAGCCCGTTGTAAGCGGACGTCCACTTTTCATCAGATCCAAGGATGTCGATTGTTATTTTAAGATAGAGCATTGCCTCCGCGGCGTTTAACGGCGCGTCCGCCCAGCCGAGACCTTTTTTGAAATAATCTGTCGACCATTTTGCCCATGTCGTGGATCTGCCGTGAAAATCTACCAATTCAAAGTTATTTTCAATAATATGCGACATCAGTTTATATACCGCGTCGTCTATAATATCGTTCAGTTCTTTATCGTGCGGCGCGATATATTTTTTTGCGAACCATAAATTTACAAAGTGTAAAGTTATCTCGTCGGAGCTTGTGTCGCCTTTGAAAATAATGTCGTCGTCGGAATATCCCTCGTCTGTGTAAAGATGCTTGAGCCTTTCGGGAACAGGCGACGATGCGTCGCATTCCATTCCGTTTACGCCTATGCTTCTCGCGAAAGTCGTATCTTCAACTACCGCTTTGCCTTTTTTCTTCCTCAGGAAAAGTCCGTCGTCGGGCACCTTGTCGCCGGTGACAAGGTAAGTTCTCGCGACGAATCCGTCGTTTCTGCCCGAAATGTACATTAAAAGCAGACACGCTTCAATCATTCTGACCGCCGCTTTATAAGCGTCTATTGTCTCCGGACAATTTTCGCCTTTTGTTCTTCTCAGCGTCTCGTATCTGCATATTTCTCCAATGCAGAACGACGCGGTAAAGCCGCCGTCATTGTCGCAGTCGTTTTGTTTGATAAACGAGTCGAGGTCGTATTCTTTTTTGAGACGTCTTGAAGAAATCATACCGAATCTGTCAAGATATCTGAGAGCCTCGGATCTCAAGATATCTGATTTTTCTTTCATGGAGATTTCTTTCAGTTCAATTTTCGATACGCCCGAAGCTGTTTCGACCCACGCGCTGTTTTCGTCGGCGATAAGCGATAATACATCGTTATCCGGCATGTCCCTCTTTGCGGAAAAATACATGCACCTGTCATATTCGTACGGTTCGTCTTCGCAGTACCTTACAAGTCCGCATGGACCTGCCATCCAAAGAACGCTGCCCGACTGAACTTCAAGCTTTATTTCCGTCTCGTCAAACGGAAGAGGATATTTGAAATCCCTGTGCTCAAAAATATGTGAATATCCCGATTTTTTGAAGAGATTTTCCGGAACGGCAGGGTCGTTTTTCGAGTAGATTTTTATAAATCTCGTCTTATGTCTGTCAAGTATTACCGTCTGATGAGCGCTTCCGTCGTGAAGGGTTCGTTTTTCAAAATTTTTTTCTTTGTCGAAGAAATAGACGGAACCGCCGTCGTTGCCGTTCATGAATGAAAATTTTCCGTCCGAATAAATCATGGCCGCGCCGTTGTCAAGAGCTATTGAGCTGTATTTGGCGTCTTTCGCTGCGTATTCAAATTTTCCCCATGAATATGAATCGAAATGAGGGCAAATGCAGTATGGAAGAATACCGATACAGTCTACGAATTTATAAGTTCCGTTTTCGCCGCAGTCGTCCCACCCTTCGGAGTACCAGCACATAGCTCCGGCCGAAAGACCGGATAATATTATTCCTTTTTCATAAGCTTCTTTTAAGATTTTGTCGGCTTTTGTCTTTTTAAATGTGTCCATCATAAACTCAAGATTTCCGCCGCCGGCGTAAATTATATCGGCGGATAAAATTTTATCTCTGATGAAATTATATGAAAGACTGCTGTCGGTTAAAAAAAGAGGTTCCGCCGAGCATCCGAAATGCTCAAATGATTTCAAAATAACTTCGTCTCCGGTGATGTCGTCAAATCCCGCGGTCGGAAGAAAAATCACCTTCGGATTTTTTTTATCCGAAAACCGTCTTATTTTTTTGAATACATTTATTATCTCGCCGTTATCGTATCTGCCGCCGCCCAAAGAAATAATTGTTCCCATAAAACCACCTTATAAAATCGTATTAAAAATATAAAATATTAAATATCGTCAAGACGATAAAATTTGTTTAATATCATATTACTTTAATTTATGATGATTATTATTTTAAAAATGAATAATAATAAATAAAGTCTGCTGTATGCTATTTAAAAATAAATATAAAAATGATATTTACACTTTAAACAATCTTGTTTATTGACATAAATTCATCTTGCCGTTATAATATTAAACGGATTTTTATGTTGCGTTGCGTTATCTTAGATTAATGCGGATTTGACATCAATTTAATATTCAGCAATTAATATCGGGGAGAAAATATGCTTCAGTTTGAGGAATTAAGATTAAAATTAAAAGATATGAAAAAGCCGATAGACGACCTTGCCGACGCACTCGGAATGCCGGCTATGACAAAGGAAATAGAGGCTCTTGAGCAGGAGTCCGCGCAGCCCGGATTTTGGGACGACCTTGAAAAAAGTCAGAAAGTTTCTCAGCGCACGTCTCTTCTTAAGACCAGAGTCGGGGAATATGAAAAGCTTCTTTCTTCATATGACGACGCTATGGCTTTAATTGATTTGGGCGACGAGGCGGAAGACGAGTCAATGATAGAGGAGTGCGCGGAGGAAGTCGACTCGGTAGCAAAAGAATATGACAGGCTTTCTCTTTCGACTTTACTCACAGGCGAGTACGACGATTCAAATGCGATTTTGACTTTTCATGCCGGCGCCGGCGGAACAGAAGCGATGGACTGGGTTTCAATGCTGGTCAGAATGTATATAAAATGGGGTGAGGCTCATAATTTCAAAGTGAGCGTCGCAGACGAACTCGAGGGCGAGGAAGCCGGAATAAAATCCGCCACCTTGATTGTCGAAGGCGAGAACGCCTACGGATTTTTAAAATCAGAAAACGGAGTCCACAGACTTGTCAGAATTTCTCCGTTTGACGCTTCGGGAAGAAGACACACGTCGTTTGCGTCTCTCGAGGTCATGCCTGAAATACACGATGATATGGATATAGAAATAGACCCGGTGGATATCAAGATGGACGTTTACAGAGCGTCCGGAGCAGGCGGTCAGAAGGTCAACAAGACGTCGTCAGCCGTAAGACTTACACATATTCCGACCGGAATAGTAGTTGCGTCCCAGGTAGAGAGAAGCCAGTATCAGAACAGGGACGTCGCCATGAGAATGCTTAAATCAAAACTTCTTGAAATAAAGGAGCAGCAGCATCTCGAGAAAATTTCCGATATCAAGGGCGTTCAGAAGGAAATAGCATGGGGAAGCCAGATAAGGTCATATGTCTTTATGCCCTACACGCTTGTAAAGGACAATAGAACAGGATACGAAACATCGGACGTTGACGGAGTTATGAACGGCGACCTCGACGGATTCATAAACGCATACCTCAAAATGCTTGCCAATAAAAAACTTTCGGAAGGAAAAGACGAGGAAGAATAAATTATCATCGGAATTTCGTATTATGTATAATTCCGGATTATTTGGGGATTGAAAATTTTATTAACAAGATTGTTGTAATTGAATAGGAGAAAACATGGCTCAGGGAAATTCGGGAGGCGGCAAAAAATCTGCCTCTTCAAAAAGCTCTTCGAATACTCGAAAGGGCTCTTCGTCGGCGAACAAAAAAACAAATTCATCGGCTGAAAAGAAAACGCCCGCGGAAAAAAAGAATAAGGGCGCGGCCGGAAGAACAAGAAAAGAAGAAATCGAGAAAAACGAAAAGCACAGCAGAATAACCGCCGCCACGTGGATTTTTGCGCTGGCAGCGCTGCTTTTTGCCCTCGTTGTTATCCGCGACAAAAACGGAACGCCTTGGTTTTACATGCAGTCGTTATGTTTCGGGATTTTTGGAGTATGCGCTTACATATTCCCGCTCATTGTCGCATACCTCGGCTATTCTGTTCTCAAAGGCACAAACAGCTCGCCGGTGTGGAAAAACATACTTGTTATGATTGTAATGGTGTCTTGTATGTCGGCGATGTTTTTTGTGTTCACATCATCAGGCAAAGGGTCATATCAAACCGACGTGGCAAATTCTTTTTACTCTTACATAAACACCGGGAAGGTCGGTTCGGGAGCGGTAGGCGCTGCGATCGGCTCTGCTCTTTTGATGCTTTCGTCTTCAAAAATACCTGCGATAATAATTATTTCTGTTCTGCTTATAGTATGTTTCATCTACCTTGCCGGGCTTTCTCTTTCGGACGTCGTAGAGGCGAATAAAAAAACCGATGAAGAAAAGGCCGAGGAAAAAGCGGCGCGCGATATCAGAAAAGACGAAGCCGAAAGAAGAAGAACCGAAAGGAAAAATGAGAGAAAAACCGAAAGAGCAGACTGCGAAAAATCAAGCGGCATGAATTCGGGATACGCAGGGTATGACTTTGACGAGACGGATTATCAGATAGAAAAGGTCATGCGCTCAAATGAAATGGGGAGAAACCGCAGTAAAACAAGAAAACCTTCAAAGGAATTGAGTGCGAGCGAAGCAAAGGATATCAGCGACGACGAGAAAAACAACATCTCAGCAGCCGATATAAACGCCCGTGAAGCGGCGGAGGCTTTAAAATCCGATGAGGGCGAAATCTTCGGCGATCTCGATTACAGAAGTCTGAAACAGAAAAATAAGGCTAAGGCGATAGCGGCTGGCGGCAAAAAAATATCCGAATCGGATCATATCGAACCGGAATCGGAAGATGAAGAAACGCCCGAAACAGAGTCTCAGGCGGAAAATTACGAAAATACCGAAGAGACAGATGACAGTTCTCTTGACGAGATTGCGAGAAGAGCCGCCGAGACTTACAATATTTCAAATCAGGCGCAGACGGAAAGCGTCAGCAGATCCGGAAGCGAACCTGAAGAAGAAAAAACAGAGACTTTGACAAAGCAGGAGATTAAAGAGGCGGAAAAGGGCGTTGAAAAGGAAATCGAAAAGTCAGAAAAAACGCCTGTGAAATACAATTATCCGACAATCGACCTTTTGAGAATGCCTGTCAGAAATCCGGGAACTGCGAGTCAGTCCGATATGAAGGCTACTGGGAAGAAATTGATAGAAGCTCTCGACAGCTTTAACGTAAAGGGAACAATAGACAATATAGTCCCCGGACCGTCGGTCACAAGATACGAGGTAAAACCCGCTCCGGGAGTAAAGATAAATAAGTTTACCGGACTTTCTGACGATATCGCGCTCTGTCTTGCCGCTCCAGCAGGCGTAAGAATAGAAGCGCCCATACCAAATAAATCAACAATAGGAATAGAAATTCCCAACCGCGGCCGTCAGATAGTCACCATGAGAGAAATAGTCGACACCGACGTTTACAGAAAAGCGTCGGAAAAGTCTGAACTCGCCGTCGCACTCGGAAAAGATATATCCGGCAATGTTATAACTGCCGATATAGCCAAAATGCCGCATCTTCTCGTCGCCGGAACTACAGGCTCGGGAAAATCGGTATGCCTGAACGCGATGATAGTTTCCCTTCTCTACAACGCATCGCCCGATGAGGTCAAAATTCTTCTGATAGACCCCAAACAGGTGGAATTCGCCGTGTACAACGGTATTCCCCACCTTCTCGTCCCTGTCGTTTCCGATCCGAGAAAGGCGGCGGGAGCTCTCGCGTGGGCAGTAACAGAGATGGAAAACAGATATAATATGTTTATGACTTACGGAGTCAGAAACATAGACTCATATAATAAGCTTGCCGAAACGAGGGACGACCTCGAACATATGCCTAAAATAGTTATATTCATCGACGAGCTTTCAGACTTGATGACAGTCGCGCCCGCGGACGTGGAAACGTCTATTATGAGACTTTCGCAAAAGGCGAGAGCCGCCGGAATGCATCTTGTCGTAGCGACGCAGAGACCTTCCGTAGATGTAATCACGGGCGTTATCAAGGCGAATATCCCGTCGAGAATAGCGCTTTCCGTTTCATCGCAGGTTGATTCGAGGACAATACTCGACCAGTCGGGAGCCGAAAAACTTTTGGGACTCGGCGATATGCTTTTCCTCCCCGAGGGCAGGATGAAGCCGACGAGAATACAGGGATGCTACCTTTCCGATTCGGAGATAGATAAAATCTGCTCTTATGTAAAGGACAGCTCCGAAGGCGGAGCTTATTCCGACGAGGTTGAAAAGGAAATCGAAAAGGCGGCGCTGAGTACGCAGACAGCCGGAAGCAAAAAGTCCGACGTTGAAAAGTCCGAACTTTCCGACGCGGATAAGGAGATAATAAATAAAGCCGCTCTGTTTGTTATAGAAAATCCCGATAAGGCCTCAATTTCTGCGCTTCAAAGGTATCTGTCACTCGGATTTTCAAAAGCCGGAAGAACAATGGACGCCCTCGAGGAGAGAGGAGTCGTGGGTCCTCACAACGGTTCAAAGCCGAGAGAGGTGCGTATGTCTAAAGGGCAGTGGTACGAGTACAGCGCTCAGGCCTCTGGGAAAGTATCATCCTCGGATTCGGAAAATGAAGATTATTCCGATTCCCCCGATTCTTCCTATTCGGAAAACTAAACAGACAGCACAAAAATAATTTGAAAAGGAGGGGAAAGTCACGTCCCGCAAGAAAAAGAAAAAGAGCGGCTCTATGTCAAAGTCGATGAAGTTTTTAAACATCACCGCGCTTATAGCCCTGATTCTTGTTATGATAATAATATCCCAGACAGGCGGAAACGTTTTCCCTTCATGGAATGATGTGCTTGAATCGGCAGGAGTCGCAAGGGAGGCGGAGAAAAGCACCGAGCTTGACGACGGTATCACTGCATATTATTTCGATGTCGGTCAGGGAGATTCCGCTTTATATGTATGCGACGGTCATGCGATGCTCGTAGACTCAGGCGAAAAGGAATATTCCGGAGAGGTCACAAATAAAATAGAAAGTCTCGGGATCACAACTCTCGACTATGTCGTTATGACACACGCCCATTCCGACCACATAGGAGGAATGCCAACTATTTTAAAAAAGTTTAAAATAGGTCATGTTGTTATGGGCAAACCGTCAACTCAGGCCGGTACGTCCTCTTCTTATCTAAGCACCCTTACCGTTGTAACAAGTATCGGAGCCGATGTTATAAAAGCTGAGCCCGGAACTTCCTTTTCACTCGGAAGAGCAAATGTTGAAATTTTGGCTCCGTTCAATACAGATGAGGACGACGAAAACAACAATTCCATAGTTCTTTATATCACATTCGGCAAAATGTCTTACCTCGCGATGGGCGACGCCGAAAAGAAAGAGGAGAAAGACATAGAAGATAATTATCCGGAGCTTTCCGCCAGCGTTATCAAGATAGGACATCACGGCAGTTCAACGTCATCAAGCGGGACATTTATTAATTACGTTTCCCCATCGACTGCCGTAATATCCGTAGGCGCCAACAATCAGTATTCTCATCCTTCAAAAGAAACTCTTGACACTTTGGATAAATACGGCGTACACTATTACAGAACCGACGAATGCGGCGAAATTATAATTAGGTCAGACGGCTCATCATATACTATCGCGACTCAGAAAAACGGAGGTTGATTAAGTTTATGTATTACAGCCTTGACAGGATAGAGGGAAATTTCGCCGTAATGGTAGACGACAACGGAGACCACTTTGACGTAAATATTGACAATATAGATGAAAATCACAGAAAAGAAGGCTCTGTTTTCCGCCTGACCGAAGGTTCGATTTTTAATGTAAAAAAAAGGAATCTGGTGTATGATTCCGAAGAAACTGAAAGACGAATTGAAATAAAAAATAATCTTCTTAAGAAATTGTTTAATGAAGAAAGGAATAATAAGATATGAAAGTCTGCTATATCTGCGGAACGAGAATGCCCGATGATACCGAGGTATGTCCGAGATGCGGCAAAATATTTACCGCAAGAGATAAGGAAAAGCTTGAAGAGGCGACGCGGCGCGCTCTCAGCGGTATTGACGATTTCTCCGAAGGTGACGAAGAAATACCGGTAAGCTCAGATACAGGAAAGCTTGACGATTTTGATTTTGAGGATGCTGACAAGGAAAATAACGATAATTCAATATCCGCAGAGGATACGAAGATAGCTCCGAACTTTGACAAACAGTTTTCGGAAGACAATACCGAGACTAAATTTTTCAAACATGATTCTTCTTCCTCCGAAAAACTGAATCAGATTAATTCTGTCGAATCTCCTCGGTCGGAAAATCTTCCTCCGATAGAAGACGATTTTGAAGAAAATCACGGCGGCGAAAATGTCGAACCCGAAAAAAATAATGCAAAGCCTGAATATGAAGGCTCGGCTCATATTAAATCGGGAGCCAAGAAAGCGATAACGGCAATAATAGTTATAGTTCTCGCCGTCCTCGTTGCTGTCGCCGTTTATCAGATAGGCGGAAAAATCGGTCTATGGGAAAAGACAAAAGAACCTGTTACAGAGCAGGACACCACACAGACTCCTGCGGCAGCGGAGGAAACATCGGAAAGACAGAACTCCAACGGCTACTACACTGTAAGTTCGGATTCTCCGGCTCCTATTTACAGCGACGCCGACAGAAATTCTACCGTTTCCGCATCAGTTCCGAGCGGCACGGTGCTTCTTGTCACCGAAGTTGATTCCGGCGAAGAGTACGGACATATCACATATGATGAGTACGACGGCTGGGTTGAACTTTCAAATCTTAAATACACTCCCGAAGCCGGGGAAGAGTATACGGGCGAAGGAAAAGCGTCCGATTTCGCGCAGTCAGGAAAATATACCGTAAATACAAACGGAGAAGCAGACGAGCTGAATATACGTTCCGAGGCGAGCGTTTATTCCGACAAGGTTGGATCTGTTCCGGACGGAGCTCAGGTAAATGTCACAGAGGTTAAGGACGGCTGGGGCAAAATAAGCTATAACGGGACCGACGGATGGGTATCTATGAACTACCTTTCACAGGGATAAAAAATCGGGGCGGATTCATATCCGTCCTTTTTTTAAATGGAAATAAATTATGAAATATTTTGAATTTAATCCAACGTCATTTCCTGACGTAAAAGTCACGGCGTATCTTCAGACATACGGCAGCTCAAACGAAATGACCGCAATCAAAGTTCCGGCTGTAATCATCTGCCCCGGAGGAGCGTATTCTTTTTTGTCCGAAAGAGAATCCGAACCGCCTGCGAAGGAATATTTTTCGGCAGGGTACAATGTCTTTGTGATTTCCTATTCTGTCGGCAAAAACGCGTCGGGATTCAGACCGCTTGCCGAGCTTTCCGAATTAATCTTATATATCAGAAAAAATTCAGACGAACTGTCTGTCGATGAAAATAAAATCATAGTCTGCGGATTTTCGGCAGGAGGTCATCTCGCCGCGTCTTCGGGAACTTTTTTCGACGATAAAAAGTTTATATCGAAACTGAAAAATTATATTTCTTTTGATTTTTTTGATCCCGAAACAATCAGACCAAATGCCATGATACTGTGCTATCCCGTTATTTTGTCTGATAAATACGCTCACGTCGAATCAATGGAAAACGTATCGGGTGACAAGCGCGGCGGCGAAATGTACAATTATTTCGACATTACGAAACACGTTCAAAAAAACACTCCTCCGGTGTTTATTTGGCATACGTCGGAGGACAAGAGCGTTTCGGTAATGAATTCTTTAAAACTCGCTGAATCTCTCGCGGAAAATCAAGTTCCGTTTGAACTTCATGTTTTCCCTTTCGGAGGTCACGGAATGTCGGTCTGCACAAGGGAAGTCAATACCGCGGACGAGTACAACAGGAGATGGGTTGATATGTCGATAAAATGGATAAACAAAATTTTCCGATTTGAAAAGTAAGATAAATAAAAAGCTGCCGGCATCATCATTGCCGACAGTTTTTTTAAGTTTAAGTATGTGTGCGGAATGTGTGCGGATTTATACGCCGCCGCGTCTTTTTTTACCTGTTCTTCCGAGACCGGAGGAAACTCTTGTTATTGAAGGCGATAATCTTCCGTTTCTGATTAAAATAAGTATGACTACGACTACTACTGCTATTGACGCAATAACTATCAATAGAACGGAAATCAGCGTCTTGTGAGCCTGAAGTCCGGCAACTGCGCCTGTATTCGTGCTGTCGGTGTCAACTGAAATAGTATTTGCCGACCCTCCGGAATTTCCGGAGCCGTTGTCTCCGATTTCTCCGCCTGATATTACAAGCTGGTTTGCGTTTTGGGTAGTGTTCTCATCTGCCGCCGCCGAGGCTGCCTCTGATGAAGCGGCAGGTGAAATGGCTATTACATTACCTGTCCTTGATTTTACAGTGGTTCCTTCCGATGAAGAAGAATTTGAGTTTGAATTATTTCCGGGAGTTATTATGGCAAGTCCCGACCTTCCGGAATTTGTCGAGCTTGAACTGTTTCCGCCGCTTGAACTCTTTTTAGTCGTCGATTCCGTCTTTTTTGTCGTCGTCTCCGAAGAAGGCGTCTGATAAGGATTTACGTTTAATATTGATGCAAGATCTTTCAGATTTCTGTTCACGCCGTAGACTTTCTCGGGAATCAAATCCACAAAAGCTATCTGACCGTTGTGGCTCAGATGCGCGCCGTCTGTCGTAAGGTATGGTATTATTCTCTTGCTGTCGTTTGGATCTACAAGTTTTGAAATATCAACGTAACTGTTAAAATAAGTCGGCACGGATTTATTTACAATCCAACGGTTTATTTCCGTCAGCATATCATGGCCTTTTTGCGACCACGTTATATCGTCCGAAACGATGAACGACCTCGTGTAGCCCTTGTATGGCGGTCTTTCCGCCAATGATGTGTAAATTCCCTTTGCCTTTGACTGATTTGAAAGATTTATATAGCCGTTGATTATGTCGTCTACCGAGGCGTAAGGCGCATTCATTGATTTTGAAGACGGATGAAGAACGTCGTTAAGTCCGGCTTTTATCATTATGTATTTTACTCCGGGAATATTCAAAGCGTCCCTTGCGTATCTGCTGACGAGGGCGTCGCCGAAAAATGAACCGGTCAGTCCGACGCCGTTATAAAGCACTCTGTTTCCGATTATTCCGGACATAATGACAGAAATATTATATATACCGTTGGCGTTTAATTTCTGCTCGAGAAGAAGATACGAATTGTTTGTAATCGTGGAATCACCTATCATTACGAACGCATACGAATCAGGAGACGCCCAGATGTCCGCTCTCGTAAGAAAAGGCATTGTCTCGTAAGTTATTGTCGACGCTTTGAGCTGCATTTTTGACGCGAGAGGAGATATATTTTCTTTGTGCGTCCTGTTGCCAAGACTTGAAGCGAGGTATGTTTCTCCTCCGAAAAGTCCGCAGACGTAGATATTTGTCGAATTTTTAAAATATGTTGATACGGAAAGTTCGTCAAGGTTTGTGGTTGTAAAATCGATAGCGTCGGAATAAATTTCACTGCCTGCTGCAATAGTTACCGATTTGTTTCCTTCGTTGAACGTAACCTGAGTAAGGGTATCCGATTTTATCTTTCTGTCATTGTCGGAGTCTGTTTTCGCAATAGTCGCTTCATTTATCGTAATGCTGTCTGTGCCGTAATAATTTGAAAATTTAAGCCTTATTTTTGTTCCTCCGATCGTAGTTGTGAAAAGGCTTCTGACAGTCGTGTTTGCCGGAATTACGTCTCTGAGCTGTATTCCTCCGGATCTTCTCAATACGGATGAACCTATCGAAACGCCGCCCTTTACGGCGGGAGTTCCCCATCCTGCCACCCATTTTCCGGATGACGCGTCGGAAGAAACCGAAAAGAAAGCTGACAGTACAAATATCATGCACAGAGAAAGAAAAAACGAAGTTAATTTTTTTATTTTGTTCATGTTTTTCACCAAAAAACAGCTATATTTTTATTTTTAAATTTTATATAATATTTAAATTGATTTTATCATAGTTTTAAAAGTCTGTCAACAATGATTTGGTTGTCATGTTGCAATAAAATGAACAATATGTGAACTGATTCGATAATTTTAATAAAATTTTCACGTTTGATTTTTTTTTACGTATTTATTTTGTAAATTTTTTTTGAAAATCAATTTTTTGAGTTTTGTTATTTTAAAAAATATGATATAATATTTTTTAAATTATCATTTAATTAATTCAATTCAGTCACTCAGCAGCATATTTTTTATGTTTGACTTGACGGCGAAATACAAAGAATTTTAAACTCGCGTTAAAATTCAAAATGACGGTAAAATTTAATGAAGATTATAGTAGCGAAAACGGCGGGATTTTGTTTCGGAGTGAACAGAGCCGTAAATTCAGTCGAGAAACTTCTTTCTGACGGCAAAAAAACGGCGACGCTCGGCCCGCTCATTCACAATCCGCAGTATATAGACTCTTTAAAAAAAAGAGGCGTTATAACAGCCGATGACGTAAATTCTGTTCCGAACGGATACGAACTCGTAATCAGGGCGCACGGCATAACAAAGGAAATGCGGGAAAAACTCAAAATAAAAAATATTCCATATGTTGACGCAACATGTCCGTTTGTAAAAAAAATAGCTTCCGTAGTAGAAAAAAATACCGGAGAGGGAAAAACTCTTTTAATTGCGGGAAATGAAAATCATCCGGAGGTTCAGGGCTTTAGAAGCTATTCAAAATCGAAGTCGTTTGTTTTTTCAAATCTTGACGAACTGAAAAAAATTTTTGAGGAAAACCCGAATCTGAAAAAAGATGAGACTGTTATAGTCTCACAGACTACGTTTAATGTCGAAGAATTTAAAAAATGCGTCGATTTTCTAAAAAAAGTCTGTACAAATGCAAAAATATTTGATACAATATGTGGAGCGACTTCTGACAGACAGGAAGAAGCGCGCAGATTAAGTCACATTTGTGATATACTACTGGTAATTGGCGGAAAAATGAGTTCCAATACGCAGAAGCTCAAAGCAGTCTGCGAAAAGAACACGGAAACTTATCTGATCGAATCGGCTGAAGAACTTCAGAAAATCGATTTCAGTCATGCTGACACAGTGGGTATAACCGCGGGCGCGTCAACCCCGGTTTATATTATTAAGGAGGTCATAAAAACAATGTCCGAAAACGAAGAAAACAAAGTTGAATCAGTTGAAGCCGAAGGACAGGCTGTCGTTGATTCAGAAGAAAAATCTTTTGCTCAGGCTCTTGAGGAGTCTTTGCAGAACATGAATTCCGACCCGAAGGTAGTCGGAACGGTAGTCGGCGTGTCTCCCACAGAAATTCAGGTAGACATCGGCAGAAAACAGCAGGGTTTCGTACCCAAGGATGAGTACAGCGCAGATCCTTCCGCAAATATTGAGGATGAGGTAAAAATCGGCGATAAACTCAAACTCATCATTATGAAAACCAATGATGTTGAGGGTACGATTATGTGCTCGAAGAAGCGTTATGACGCTCAGGCGAACTGGGATAAGATTGCCGCCGCCAAGGACAGCGGAGAAGTTCTTGAGGGCAAAGTATCCGAGATTCTCAACAAGGGCGTAATTGTCTACGACAACAGCGTGAGAATTTTCATTCCCGCTTCACAGGCAACGCTTTCAAGAAGCGACAAGCTCGAGGATCTCCTCGGAAAAGACGTCAAATTCAATATTATTGACGTTGATTCCAAGAGAAGAAGAGTAGTCGGCTCCATCAGAAATGTTGCGAGAGAAGAAAGAAAAGCCGCTAAGGAAAAATTCTGGGCAGAGGTGGAAGTCGGTCAGAAATATACCGGCAAGGTTGTTTCCGTCACGGATTTCGGCGCTTTTGTCGAGGTGGCTCCCGGAGTACAGGGACTATGCCACAAAACAGAGCTTTCATGGGACAGAGTAAAAAATCCCTCGGACGTAGTTTCAGTAGGCGATGAGATTTCTGTTGCAATAAAGGGAATTGACAGAGACGCAAGAAAACTTTCTCTCACACACAAAGATCCCAACGATTCTCCGTGGGAAATTCTCAGAAGAGATTATCCTGTCGGAACAGTCTGCGAAGTGGAAATCGTTTCGCTCACAACGTTTGGTGCTTTCGCTCAGGTTATTCCTCACATACAGGGACTTATCCACATCTCTCAGATAGCTAATCACAGAGTTGAAAAGCCTCAGGACGAGCTTCAGATAGGTCAGAAGGTAAAGGCTGTAATCACAAACATCGATTTTGAAAAAAAGAGAGTTTCTCTTTCTATCAGAGCACTGCTTGACGATGAACCCGAAGCGGTTCAGGAAGAGCCGGAAGAGGAAGAAGACGACCTCGAAGGCAAGCCCGTATCTCTTGATGATCTTATGGCTCAGTACGGAAATAAGGACTCAGAATAAAATAAATTACGGCGGGAGCCGGAAAAATATGAAAGCAGACATTTTATGACCTGCTAAATTGAAGTTACGCTTTATTATCGAAATTTGACCGAATTAAAGCTGCTGCCCGGCAAAACGGACAGATAAACTTCCGTATTTCGTTATTATATTTATTTCGCCAAATAAAATAACCTGTCATATTTTTTGGCAGGTTATTTTTTTATTCAGTTTAGTTTCAATTTTCGGTTGTAAAATAAAACCAATATAATGCGGAGGAGATGGTTAAATTTGAAAAACAGCCGAATGAAATCGGTATTGAGTGCAATCATCGCTGTTTTGTTTTCTTTTTCCGCCGCGTTTTCTTTTGCGGGCGCAGATTCGGACGGAGAAAATTTAAATGAAAGCAATCTAAACGGAAGCGGTTATTTTGTGTCTCCCGCTTATGACACTGTTTCATCGGAAGATACCGCGCAAAATTTATTCGACGATAATGACGGCGCCTCCTTGCGGACAACAGACTCGGTTCGGGACAGCACGGAAAATTTTGAAAACTCCGATGAAGAATCCGATAAATTCGAGAAAAGCGTTTTGTCCTTTTCCGCCGTAAAATCGTCGTCAAATACCACGGTTGAAGAAACCTCGGGCACGCCTGCAAACCGGTCAGATTTGTCTGAAAATCCGACTTCCGATTCTCAATATGAAAATTATCACGCCATGGACCTTGAAAATCCCGTATACGGCAATATGACTTCATCTTTAATCACGGAGTGCTACGATTTCACTCTTGACGAAAGAGGAGCGCTCAAATATGCTTTCGGACATGTGTCAGGCGATTCAAGTTCCGTGTCATGGAAAATTACTCTTTATCAGTCTTATTCATCCGACGGCATGTCAACGCCTGATTCTTTCAGAGAGATAGCGCAGGTAAATTATACTAAACTCGGTGAAGCTGTATATTCGCCGTGGATAGGGCTTGCTGCAGGCCAATACAGGCTAACGGTCGAATGTCTATCCGGTTTTACTTCGTCCTCGTTTGTTATCGCCGCCCATTTTATGCAGAGCGGAAACTACGAGACAGAGTACAACGACACAATGACAAGATATACTGAACTTCCTCTCGGAAAGACTATGTACGGTTCATCTGTCATTAGATCCGACTCGGGCACGGATATTGATTATTATATGTTCAAAGTTTCCGATACGGGCTACTGCGATTTGAAATTTTCGTTTAATCAAAATCAGGTTTCATCGGATAAAAGTCAGGCGTATATCGGGTGGAACATAAAAATTCTCGACAGCGATGAAAACGTCTACTATGACGGGGATGTAAATTTTTCCGGAGACTCGCTTGATTCCGGAATTTTAGGATTGAAGAAGGGATATTATTTTGCTGTTGTAAAATCCGTCCTCGGTCAGGGAGTAGAGTACAGAATAACAGTCGATTTCAATTATGACAAATTTGTTGAAAACGAAATAAATGACACTATGGAACAGGCGAATACTCTCACCGACAAAAATCCGACGTCCGCTGTTTTATCGGACAGATCGGGTACGGAAGACGTCGATTATTTCAAGTTCACTATGAAAAATGACGGCTATTGTCTTATCAGATTTTCCCATGAGGCATTTTCTCAATACGACAGGTCGGGCTGGAATATAACTTTGACGGATTCAGGCGGCAAAGTCATTTATTCCGATATTTCAAACTGGCATGACAGAAATGTTTATTCTCCTTATATAGGTCTGTCATCAGGCGAATACTATATACGTATTGATTCCGACG
Source organism: uncultured Eubacteriales bacterium (assembly GCA_900314355.1). GTDB lineage: Bacteria > Bacillota > Clostridia > Oscillospirales > Acutalibacteraceae > UBA1081. The sequence goes on from OMUY01000045.1 coordinate 22,144, forward strand.
GCATTTACAGAAACGGCTGCCCGTATTATCTGACTTACGCCGGTGTAGAAGACCCTAACTGGGAAAAGGGCGGCAACAACTCCAAAGAAACCGCTCAGGAAATTAAGATCGGTCATTCTGTATACGGTTCGCTAATTGATGTCGGAGTGAATTACGACGTCGATTACTATAAGACGGTTCTTTCGGATTCCGGAATAATTTCGATTGATTTCAGCCACGACGGCGAAAAAGGAGATAAGGAAGGATGGATAATCACGGTATATTCCGGATCGGGTGAGGAAATAGTTAAGTCATCTGTCAAATGGGATGATTTAAATAAACATATCGAAACCGCGTCTGTTCCTAAAGGCATATATTATATTTCGGTGGATACAGGCGAATATTATAACAGGTCTAAGTATACGCTTACCGTAAATACGAAATAATCAATAATAATTCACAGCCGAAAATAATTCTTTCGGGCAGGTAAATAAAAATAAGCTCCGTTTTCTGCGGAGCTTATTTTATGGTGCAGGTAACAGGGCTCGAACCTGCATGCGTTAGCACAAGATCCTAAATCTTGCGTGTCTGCCAATTCCACCATACCTGCTTATTTTTTATAGATTATATCATTTTATTTTTTTCTTGTAAAGATATTTTTATTGTTGCATTTATTCAGGTTTAGTAGTAAAATTATTTTATATATTCAAAACGGATCGTTTTGTTTATTAAGAATTTTTTTGATATCAATCGTAATTTTCGTTACAGTAAATATTTGGTGATTTAATGAGTATATTTTCAAAATTCAGCAGGGGTCTGAAAAAATCAAGACAGAAAATGGGCGGCGCCATCGATGAAATGATGGATTCCTACGATGAATTTTCGGACGATCTTTTTTTAGAGCTCGAGGAGATTCTCGTAATGTCCGATGTCGGCGTTGAAACAGCCCATCAGATAACGGAGGAACTCAGAGACAGGGTTTCAAAAAATAAAATAAAATCCACTAAGGACGTAAAAAAAGAAGTCGAGAATATCGTAGCCGAAATGCTTGAAGGCGGCGAGGATATGGGACTTATCACTCAGCCGTCCATTATTTTGATGATAGGCGTAAACGGAGCCGGAAAAACCACGACTATCGGCAAACTCGCGTCAATGTACAAAGCGCAGGGCAAGAAAGTTCTTCTCGGTGCGGCTGATACATTCAGAGCCGCGGCGATAGATCAGCTCCAGGTCTGGGCAGACAGAGCCGGCGTTGAGATGATAAGGCACGCCGAGGGCTCCGATCCGACGGCCGTTGTGTACGACACTATTCAGGCCGGCAAAAACAGACTTTACGATATTATAATCTGCGATACGGCCGGCAGACTTCAGAATAAAAAAGGACTTATGCAGGAACTTAACAAGATGTACAGGATTATCGACAGGGAACTGCCGTGGTCCGACCGCGAGGTTCTTCTTGTTCTCGACGCCACAACAGGTCAAAACGCCGTAAATCAGGCCAAGGAATTTTCCGAGGTTGCCGAAATAACGGGTATTGTTCTTACAAAACTTGACGGCACCGCGAGAGGCGGAGTTGTCCTCACAATAAAGAACGAGCTGAAAATTCCGGTAAAATTTATCGGAGTCGGAGAGGGAATAGACGATTTGCAGCCGTTCAATCCTCAATATTTCGCAAAGAGTCTTTTTGAGGATATGCCCGATAATTACAAGGAAATAGACAACGAGGTGTTACCGGTTTATGAAAAACCACTTGATACAACAGAAGCCCACGAAATCGTTGAACAGCGTGAAAAAGCTTACGAGGATATCAAAAAATCTTTTGGGGAAGACGTACAAGGCGATGAAGAAGACGGACGAGGTGATGTATCAGACGGGGATAACGAACGCTCTGATGATACCGAGAGAGAATCCGTTCAAGGAAATAGCGAGGGAAATGAAGGACTCGATGAAGTTCACAACTCCGAGGAAATTAAGAAAGAAAAGGACGAGCCTTCAGCCGGAAAATCCGTACAGCAAGATGAAGATGAGAAAAGTTCTGGAGAAGACGCCGGGGATAGTGACCTCTACAGCGGGCTTGGCAAATTTTATTTTTAAACTTATCGGTAAAGGTGAAATTTTTAAATAAAGGATTATTATTATGTCCGGACTTACGCTCTTGATTGGCACTCACAACAGAGGAAAAATAGGCGAAATATCGAGGGTTCTCGAACCGCTCGGTATTAACTGCGTGTCGTCATCCGATTTGAATATCGAACTTTCCGAACCGGAGGAGACCGGCACGACTTTCGCGGAAAACGCGAGGATAAAAGCCGTAAGCGCAATGAAAGAATCCGGTTTTCCGTCGGTTTCCGATGATTCCGGACTTGAAATTGACGCGTTGAACGGCAGACCGGGAGTATACACAGCGAGATACGGCGGCAAAGAAGACTTTTTAAGGCTCGGCGAAGATTTCAGAAAAAAATTTTTATCCGAGCATTCCGACTATTCAGACGTTGTAAATTTCAGCCATTCGGTGCCGTTTTCCGAAAAAATTGAAATTCTCCTCGAGGAGATGAAAAACGTTCCGGAAGAAAAGAGAACCGCGAGATTCAGATGCGCCATTTGCTGTGCTCTGCCGGACGGCAGGCTTATAGAAGCGGAGGGCAAAGTCGAAGGAAAAATCGGCTATGAGCCGAATGGAGACAACGGGTTTGGATTTGACCCTGTTTTTTACAGAGACGGCAGAAGTTTTGCCGAATATTCAGCCGAAGAAAAGGACGCGTGCAGCCACAGAGGCGAAGCGTTGAGGCTGTTCGCGGAAAAAATGAAGGAAATCTGAAATTTATTAATATTTAAACAAGGAACATCATATATGGATTCAAAGACAAGGGCGGCGCTCAGAGCCCAAGCCAATACATTAGACCCGATATTTCAGCTCGGTAAAGGCGGCATAAACGATAATTTTATCGACCAGACAAATACCGCGCTTGACGCGAGAGAATTGATTAAGATAAAAATTCTTTTGGATACAAGCCCAGTTTCGCCCAAAGAAGCGGCCGAAGATTTGAGCGCAAAAACGGGGGCCGACGTAATTCAGGTCATTGGCGGAGTAATAGTTCTTTACAGATACAATCCCGAACTTCACGAAAAAAAGAAAACCGAAAATAAAAAGTCTGAACAGCATCATTTAAAAAAGGCGTTCACCTACGCTTCGTATAAAAGAGGTTTCAGAAACGAAGACGAAAACAGATATAAGTCGACTTTTAAGACCGCTAAAGAACATAAGGACGAGAAGAAAAGAAAGTCGGCTGCAAAAAGGAAATCTCTGAACGGTAAATAAAATTTCTATTTCAAATATAATATCCTAAAAAAGGAATATAATTGATGACGGAAAAAGATTATAATTATTACACAGGCATTTTAAAACAGCGCTTGTCGGAAAAAAGGTATTATCATTCGCTCTGCGTTGCCGATTCGTGCGTAAGATTATGCGAAAAATACGGCGGAGACAAGGAAAAAATGTACCTTGCGGGTCTTCTTCACGACATTATGAAGGAAGCGGGGAAGGACAAGGTATTTTCGCTTTGCAAAAAATACGGTTATGTTATGACAGAGCTTGAGAAAAGGTCTCATAAGCTATGGCATGCGCCGGCAGGAGCGGTTTACGTTAAATACGAACTGAAAATTGATGACCCCGTAATTTTCTCGGCAATAAAGTATCACACGACAGGCAGGGAAAATATGACTCAAGAGGAGAAAATCTTATTTATCGCAGATTTTATTTCGGCGGACAGAAATTATGACGACGTCGATGTAATCAGGTCAAAAGCGGAAATCAGTCTTGAGGACGCCATGATTTACGGTCTTTCGTATACCATCAGAGATTTGTCCAAAAGAAATATACCTATTCATCCCGACACTGTGGCCTGTTACAATGACACTGTGCTGAAAAAAGACGACAGAGATTATTAATTAATAAAATTCATATTTTTCAGAAAGGAAACAGATTTATGGACAGCAGAGAAATTGCCGAAAAAGCTTATGAAATCCTTGACAGTAAAAAAGCCAGAGATATTAAGGTTCTTGAAATTTCATCTTTGACTATTGTCGCCGATTATTTTGTAATAGCTACCGGAACATCTAATACTCATATAAGGTCGCTTGAAGATGAAATAGAGGAAAAACTTCACGAACTCGGTGTTGAACCGAGACAGATAGAGGGCAAATCGTCCGGATGGATTTTGATGGATTACTACGGCGTGCTTATCCACATCTTTACTCCTGAGGAGAGAAAATATTACAACCTCGAAAGATTGTGGGCGGACGCGAAACAGATTGATTTTACTAAAAATTCCGATACTGAAAATAAGGATTAAGCAGATAGGAGATATTTATTATGTCGTATGACTTTAAGTCCATTGAAAAGAAATGGCAGGATAAATGGGAAGAAAGCGGAGTTTTCCATGCCAAAAACGATTATTCTCTCCCTAAATACTATTGTCTCGTAGAATTTCCGTATCCTTCGGGACAGGGTCTTCACGTAGGTCATCCGAGAAGCTACACGGCTCTTGATATTGTCGCGAGAAAAAAACGGCTTCAGGGATATAACGTTCTTTATCCAATGGGATTCGACGCGTTCGGTCTTCCAACCGAAAATTTCGCTATAAAAAATCATATTCATCCGGCTATAGTCACCGAAAATAACATCAACCATTTCAGGCAGCAGCTTAAATCACTCGGATTTTCTTTTGACTGGACGAGAGAGGTCAATACTACTGACCCGTCTTACTATAAATGGACTCAATGGATATTCCTTCAGCTTTACAAAAACGGACTCGCATACAAGAAAGAAATGTCTGTCAACTGGTGCCCTTCCTGCAAGTGCGTGCTTGCCAACGAGGAAGTTGTAGAGGGGAAATGCGAGCGCTGCGGAACGGAAGTCGTAAGAAAAGTAAAGTCGCAGTGGATGCTTAAAATAACAGCTTACGCTCAAAAACTTATAGACGGACTTGATGACGTAGATTACATTGAGAAGGTAAAAATACAGCAGAAAAATTGGATAGGCAAATCTACCGGCGCCGAGGTTGATTTCAATACGACGGCGGGCGATAAGCTTACAGTCTATACCACAAGACCCGATACGCTTTTCGGCGCCACATATATGGTAATGTCACCGGAACATCCATTTTTAAAGAAATGGGAAGACAAGATAAAAAATCCTGACGAAGTGAAAGCTTATCAGGCCGAGGCTGCTAAAAAATCCGAATTTGAGAGAACAGAGCTTAACAAAGAAAAAACAGGCGTCAGACTTGACGGCGTCGAGGCTATAAACCCTGTAAACGATAAAACGATACCGATATTTATCTCAGATTATGTTCTCGCGACATACGGAACCGGCGCTATCATGGCTGTACCGGCACACGATTCGAGGGACTGGGAGTTCGCGAAAAAATTCGGTCTTCCCATTGTCGAAGTTGTCTCCGGCGGCGAGGATGTTCAGAAAGAGGCTTACACCGATTCGGCTAACGGAGTAATTGTAAATTCCGGATTTCTTGACGGACTGAAAGTTCCCGAGGCGAAAGAAAAAATTATAAGCTGGCTCGAACAGAAAAATGCGGGCAGACGGAAAACAAACTATAAGCTCAGAGACTGGGTATTCTCACGCCAGAGATATTGGGGCGAGCCGATTCCCATGGTCTACTGTGAAAAATGCGGATATGTTCCTCTTCCCGAGAGCGAACTGCCGCTGCTTCTCCCTAAGGTTGAAAGTTATGAGCCGACCGACAACGGCGAGTCTCCTCTTTCAAAACTTGATTCATGGGTTAATACCACATGCCCTAAATGCGGAGGACCGGCTAAGAGAGAGACAGACACAATGCCGCAGTGGGCAGGTTCGTCGTGGTATTTTATGAGGTATACCGACCCGCACAATGACAAATGTCTCGCCTCTCCGGAAGCTATGAAATATTGGCTTCCCGTCGATTGGTACAACGGCGGCATGGAACACACCACTCTTCATCTTCTCTACTCAAGATTCTGGTACAGATTCCTCTACGATATCGGAGTCGCTCCTACGCCGGAACCTTATCAAAAGAGGACGAGCCACGGCATGATTTTAGGCGAAAACGGAGAAAAGATGTCTAAATCAAGGGGCAACGTTGTAAATCCGGATGATGTCGTCAAAGAATACGGCGCCGACACATTGAGACTTTACGAGATGTTCATAGGCGATTTTGAGAAATCTGCTCCGTGGTCTACAAAATCAATCAAAGGTTGTAAGAGATTTCTCGACAGGTATTGGGATTTTCAGAATATTGTCGACCCGAGCGAGGAAATCAGACCTGAATTTGTCGTTTTGTTCAACAAACTCATCAAAAAAGTTACGTTTGACATCGATAACCTTAAGGATAACACGGCTATAGCCGCAATGATGTCCGTAATGAATGATATTTTCGATTCAAAAAAGATAACCAGAAAAGAACTTGAGATTTTCACAATACTTCTCAACCCGTTCGCGCCTCATGTCACAGAGGAAGTATGGGAAAAAATGAAGTTCGGCGGTACTGTCACAGACCAGAAATGGCCTGAATACGACGAATCAAAATGCGTTGAGGACGAGGTCGTAATTCCTGTTCAGGTAAACGGCAAAGTCAGAGCAAAACTCACAGCCGAAAAAGGAATTTCCGAACAGGATGCCTTGGCTCTTGCGCTGGAAAACGATTCAGTAAAGCAGTTTATCGACGGAAAAACGGTTGTCAAGAAAATTTACGTTCCCGGCAGAATAATCAATATCGTTGTAAAGTAAAAAATAAAAAAAGAATAGGAACCGAAATTTTTCGGCTCCTATTTTTGTATCATAATTAATTCAGGTTTGTCCGAGATATTCCTCAAGGCATAAACCGGACGCTTTTATCGAAGGCGCGTTTTCCGCACCGACATACCTCCAGTGCCACGGCTCGAATTTAACTCCTGTGACTCCTGCTTTGTTTTCGGGGTATCTTTCTATAAATCCGTATTTGTCGGCGTTTTTCTTAAGCCACGCGTATTCAGAAGTATTCTGAAAATTCGCGCTTGACGATGCGCATATTATGTCCATACATATTCCCAGATTGTGCTCCGAAGAACCTGCCGGCATTCTCCTTGTAGCGGCTTTTGATTCGGCTTCCGCGCGTGAATAACCGCTTGATAGATAGTCGTTTACAAATTCATTGAAAAGCCTCTCCTGAGTCGAATAGCTTCTGTATCCCGAACACGGAGTCAAATATATTCCGTCATTTGCTGCCGCGGAATACATTTTTTCATAAGCGGCGGCGGCTCTTGAATCCATCCGTTCGCCGGAACCTGCTACGTAAGACAGATTCAGCCGTGAATCGACGTTTCCGACTCTGTGGGTTGCATTCACTAAAATAAGCTCCCATGACGATGTGTCGGAAGGAAAATTCACTTCAGACCGCGGCTGCGCAATTGATGACGCCGCTGTCGTTTTTGATTTTGCGGTGCTTCCTGATTTTGTCGTGTCATTCTCGGTTTTCTCTTCGGTTTTCTCTTCGGTTTTCTCTTCGGTTTTCT
>OMUY01000072.1 GCA_900314355.1 uncultured Eubacteriales bacterium
TATCAACAACGGGTGTTCCATCAGAACTTGACACCTTACGCATTGTAATAACCGTCCCGTCGGCCATTCTCGTAATGCGCATATTCTCATTGATGATTTGCTCTTTGCCGCCAAAAGCGATCTTGTCATAGAAGTCTTTTGCGGCGGCCATATTATCTGGAGCTGCGATATTCCTTGTGCGTTCTTTGCCATGTTTACTGTTTTCCCCAAAGAAGCCTTTGGAATAATCGTATTTGCTGGAAGTTATCAGCACATTCTGGCCTACGCTGCGGAAATAGACCGAGTTCCCCTTATATGTCGTTCCCATATTACGCGCCCTCCTTTAGGTGGGTGCGTTCAAACTGGCTTGCATAGCGGTGAAACTCTACTTGACCGGCATACTCTCCAAATATTTCATCCGGCATATACCCATGGACAAGCACAATTTTCGGCTGAATCACATCCAGCATGGCACCGACCGATTTTGAACATCCGGCGTTCCTCTCTGGAAGTGATACAGCCGTGAGTGCTGACAGAGACCATAGCCCCGTGCGGGACTCCAAGAAAACAGTAATCAAAGCTGCTTTCGTCGCTCCACCGTACATTGGGTATGACCGGAATGCCGTTCTTCTGGAGATAGAAACCGACGGCCCTGTTCATGTAAGTATTGGCCTGCTGCAAACACGGGGACTGGCCGATCATCAAGGTGCAGTCCGGCGTAATGACGCCATCGTACAGCTTCAACAGGTCAATATACTGATCCGTAGCCGTCAGTACCCGCGAGAACTCCCTATCATGCATATAGAAGTGGACATACTGTCGCTTGTTAGGACACTTCCGCGCTTTGGTGAACGGAATCATATCCCGCGGGACTTGCACGTTGTCGAGATCCATCAGCATCGGGATCCCCGGCGCACCTACTATCGTAGCGCCTTCTGTCAGTCGCTCTTGGAAACCGTCATCGAATATAGTTTTTCTGCGTCTCATATAGATACCTCGTATAGTGATTGGAGGCGTACATGGTACAGTCCTCCCATCTGCGCATAAAACAGGGCAATACGCGCATCATTAGCAAGATTTTGCCCTGAGTCCTGCGCTCCATGGTATCTCATATCGAGTTGTCCTATCACGAATAGAGATACCCGGAGCGTGTTGCAAGGAATTTGTCAATACCCGATTTACAAAAATATTGACTTTCTCTCCGAATAACACTATACTGATATTGTCCTATCACGAATAGAGATATTCGGAGAAACGGCGCTGTTGTGATTGCTGGTAACAGTCACAGCGGCGCTTTTTCTTGTTCACGCACAAGCATACGCATTCCCCCTTTCATATTCATGCCACATCGAACAGTCGAAGCAGTCTGACTTCATATTCCGTATAGTCCTTGCCGCCAAAGGCCAGCCACTTCTGGTAATACTCCATAGCGTAACAGGCAGCCTCAAAGCTGATGTTGAACACATCGGCAATTTCCTCCGGCAATTCCGGTTTGATCCGATGGATTAGGGGCGGTGGAGCAGCCGCATATTTTGCGAAAAAGTTTGCCTCGGCTTCTTCTTCATCGGATTCGCCTTGATGATCCAACACGCAGTGACCAATTTCGTGAAGGATGGTCATATTCGTGCGCTCATAAGAAATGCCCTCGTCGTCATTGTAGTAGATAAGGTCGTTGCCAGATGGATCCTCCATGTAGAAGCCATCTGTGCTGACCTTCATTGCGGCTGACCGTTGCTTTTCCGTCAGAGCCGAGTAAGGGATGATGGAAATTCCCATCTTATATGCCAGCTCGAAACCACTGATGGGAATACATCGAACGTCATAGCATTCAAAGAGGGCAACGACCTCCCCTTTGATGAACTCATATTGTTCGTCGGACAATCTCATGCGGTATCAGCCCTCCCGGTCACCGAGCAGAATGCTCAAAATCTCTCTTTTCTCGGCGGTAGTCATCTGGTCCACATTGCGGGCAATCAACCTTTTGGCGTAGCCGATTTCATCAACGTAGCTCTGGGGAACACCTTCCATCAAATATTCCGATGTAGTGCCGAGGGCCATTGCGATCCGGGCAAGAACAGAGGAACGAGGGGTGCGATCCCCCTTGATATAGTGGGACATAGCTGCTTCGGTAACCTTGGCTTGTTCTGCCAACTCCTTTTGCGTCATGTGTCGGGCTTTGAGCATTTCTTCCAACCTTATGCTGAAAGAGTTCCTTTCTGTGCTCATGCTCTTCCTCCTTTCAGATTCTGCATGTATTATAATCAATAATTATCGTTTTGTCAAGTCTCGCGCAATATTATTGCGTCTACGCATCTACCGAGGTACAAGATATAGATTACCCGTTAAGTAATGATATTTTAAGCCGCATCCAAATCGGACACGGATCAATTTTTTAACAAGACAAAGGAGGCACTTCCTTACGAAGTGCCTCCCTCCGGGTTCCTTTGTTTTTTTATCCGTCGAGGCGTCTTCTTTTTATTTC
>OMUY01000074.1 GCA_900314355.1 uncultured Eubacteriales bacterium
AGCGTGGAGGCAGAGCCGAGGAACCCGTCCAGGACGATCCCATTGGTCTGCGTACACTGCTTGATGAGGTATGCAATCAGCGGCACAGGCTTGCTTGATGGGTGCCCATGTCCGTCCTCCTTGGCATTTTTGATACCGTCAAACTCGAATACGGCCTTCTGCTTTTGATCCCCATACCAGATGTGCTTGCCATCTTTGCGCCAGCCCCAGATGATAGGTTCCATGTTGAACTTCCAGTCGGTACGCATAAGTGGCGCTCTCGGTTTCTTCCAGATCAGCCCCGCGCCGACCTTGAATCCGGCATCCTCGTAGGCATCGTAGAACACCCTCGCCTTCATCGTGGCGTAGAAGACATAGATAGAGGCATCCGTTGCCATCGCATCATGGAAGCAATCGAATGCCTTCTTTAAGAACTTATATCCGTCCTCATCGGAGAGATCATCGTTTTTGATTTTGCCTACAGAGCTTTCCAATGCAACGAGATACGGAGGATCGGTGCAGACAAGGTTTACCTTGTTATCGCCCAGGACCGCTGCATAGCTTTCCGTCAGCGTGGAATCACCGCAATAGACTGTGTGCCTTCCAAGATGCCAGATGTCTCCAGCCTTTGAAAAGACCGGACGCTCCAGTTCCGCATCGACATCAAAATCATCGTCTTCGGCATCTGTGCCATCATCAAATAGTTTTGACAGCTCCTTTTCATCGAAGCCCGTCAAGGCGATATCGAATGCTTCCGCCTGCAATGCTTCGATTTCCACCCGCAGAAGCTCCTCATCCCATCCGGCATCCATCGCCATGCGGTTGTCGGCAATGATATATGCCTTTTTCTGTGCCTCGGTCAGATGGTCGGCAAACACGCACGGGACTTCCTTGATGTTTTCTTCCTTCGCCGCCATGATCCTGCCGTGTCCGGCGATCACACCATAGTCACGGTCGATGATGACCGGATTGATAAAGCCGAACTCTCTGAGGGAGGAGCGGAGTTTATTGATCTGTTCCGGGGAATGGGTACGTGCATTGTTGACATACGGCACCAGCTTCTCGATCGAAACAAGCTGCATTTCTGTTGTAGTCTTCATCGCACAAGCCCCCATTCCGCAAATTTCTCAAAGCCTCCGATGGACCTGATATAGTCCCTGGCCGTCTCTACGATCTCACTGTAAGGAATGCCATCGATCTCTTCATCGCCGATGGCGCAGCAGACTTCCACGGGGATTCCTGTTTCCTGCGCCTGAAGCCATGCGTAGATGTTTACCGACACATCAGCTTTACTAAGGTCTTTGCCGTGCAGACCGCCGCCTGTAACGGAGTCCGCCATATCGCTACCCAGTTTCCGGTTGGTAGCGCCGGAATCCACATCTGTGCCGCCTGTCCAATCACCGATAGGATTGACTTCGGCAGCTGGGTACACTTCTTTGAGATGCCTGCTGTCGGCATTGCTCTGGCAGATGATAAGCCGTGCCTGGTCAAGAATGTACTTTCCGTCTGCGTGATATGTGTTATACATAAATTTCGCAATATCGGTCAGCGCTTTCTGTTCCTCGGTGATAGGTACACCTCTAAAGATGCCGTTGTCACCACAGCGGATCATCCCATCCTGATTATCGGAAAGATGTACATCTTGCGGCACTTCTCTGTAATCACAGATAAGATTTCCAGCGATACGCTTTACAATGTTCTCCACATCCTCACGCGGAATGGAAACAGAAGTCTCCGCAATAATATGGCAGATTCCGTGTCCGACCAGGACCTCAACAGCGATCCTCGGATCTTTTTCTTTTGCATAAGCCGCATCCACAAGGGCCCCGGCGATGCGGTCAGCCACCTTGTCGGGATGGGCCGGATTTACTTTTTCGTACATATCAAATGCCCTTCCTTTCATGTAGTAATTTGTCGAGATCATCGTTTGGATTCATTCCGGAGTAGTCTGCGGAACAGTTCTCCTTGACGATCTGCATGATGGCATCCCATTGCCGGGTAGCCTGATTCATATAGTTGATGCCAATATTGATAAACGGCGATGTGATTGGCTTATTGGTAGTCGGATGCCGTGAAAGAAATCCCAGTTCATTCGTCATTTCCTCGCACTGCAGCCACCTCGCACGACACATCGCATACTGCTCAATGACCTGCGGGGACACATACGCTGTTGCATTCAGTTTGTCAAGCCATTTCCATACGGCTTCATATATCTCGGCGGCTTTCAGCTTTGTGCCATCCTTCTGTGTGGCGGACAGGATCTCATCGGGCTTAGGCATGTCACTACCTTCCACATCTGGAATATCCAGGACAGTAAGTTTCCTGCCGCCAGGATTACCATTGGCTGCTTTTTCTGCGACACCTTTGGCTTTCCTGCCTGCGCCCGGCCTTCTGCCGCCGCGTCCGCCTGTGTTATTCGATTTTGTCGGCACGTTCTCACCGCCCTTTCTATCAGATTTTTATACAGGGTCCTTTATTACCCTTTTGATTTCGCCATTTTTGAACACGACACCCCGCGCCGTTGCCCGGAGG
>OMUY01000053.1 GCA_900314355.1 uncultured Eubacteriales bacterium
ACGAGATACAAGGTGTAAAGTACAACCCGAACCGCTCAAGAGAGCGATAAAAAAAAGATGAAAGGATGAAATTGAAATGAAAGTTTTTGAAGTAACCGTTACCGTATCCGACGAAAAAACGTTTACCGTCGTTGCGGAAAATGAAAAGGAAGCCCGTGAAAAAACCGCGCGGATTTATGCCGATACCGACCTGCTGGACTTTTACCCGGAGGATCTCGTTCCGAGGATCGAGGACGTCTGTGAGCTGGACAATCTTGATGATGAGGACTTCTGCGACGGGGATTGCGAGCATTGTCCCTCCGCGCCGAGAGAGGAAAACGGCTTTTTTCGGACCGTTCAGAAAAAGGACTGATCCACGGGAGAAGTCCGCGGTATTGTCTTATCAAGCATTGAATTATGGGGACATAATTCGGCTTGTTAGGGATGTTTCCCTAATACCCTCTTGAGAAATGGAGGAAGACAATGCGATGAAAAAGAAAAACGAAATCAAAATCAGACTATCGGACGAAGAACTGACTGCGTTAAACAAGAAAGTTAAATTGTCCGGTTTGTCCAGAGAAGAGTTCGCGCGCCGGTGCTTTGCAAACAAAAGAATCGTTGAGCTTCCTCCCGTTGATTACGGGAAACTGATTTTTGAAACGCGTCGCGTCGGACAAAACCTCAACCGTTTGCTTCGTATCGCCTACGCGAATAACTACTTTAATACGCCGGACATTAAGGACTGCCTCGACCGGATCAGAGCTGTGGAAGATAAAATTCACAGTTCTTTTTTTGCGCAAAAACCGGAAGAATAAAATGGCTGTTACTAAAATTTGGGCGATCCGGGGACGCATCGATCACATTCTGAACTACGCGGAGAACGAAGAAAAAACTCTGAATCCGAACTTCAATTCCGAACAGGAAGCGTATTCAGACAGAGACGTTCAAGGTCTTTACGACGTGATGAACTACGCAATGAACGACGCGAAAACGGAAGACCGGTTGTTCGTATCCGGCGTCAATTGCGATCCCGAAACCGCGAGAACGCAAATGTTAAAAACGAAGGAACGCGCCGGAAAGATGGACGGTATCGTCGCTTATCACATGTATCAGAGCTTTCGTCCGGGAGAAACGACGCCGGAGATCGCGCATAAAATCGGAATCCGACTTGCCGAAGAATTGCTCGGCAGCAGATTTGAAGCTGTGGTCGCCACCCATCTTAACACCTCTTGTCTGCACAATCATGTGGTCATAAACAGCGTGTCGGGGATCGACGGTAAAAAGTTTTACGACCAAAGAAAGACCGTATACGAGATCCGAAGGATCTCCGACCGATTGTGCAGAGAGTTCGGTCTTTCCGTAATCGAGCATCCTAAAAGTCATGGAAAGAGCTACGTTGAATGGCAGGCGGAGAAGAACGGAGAGTATACAAAAAGCGGGATCATTCGCCGGGATATTGACGAGTGCCTTGCGATCTCCATGAATGAAAAACAGTTTTACCGTGAGATGCAAGCGCGCAGTTATACGTTTAACTTCGACCGGAAATATCCGACGATCTTCCATCCGAGCTTTCCGAAAGCGCGAAGAATGAAAACGCTCGGAGAGGATTACACGCCGGAAGCAATCAGAGAAAAACTGCGCGGTTTCAAAATTCCGAAACCGATCACGCTGCCGGAGCAGGACGATCCCGAACAGATTTTCTTCGACGGCGACAGGAACAACAGAGATATTTTCAAAAACCGGCAAACGATTTATGTTCACTTTGTCTATGGTATCCGCATCGTGCGGGAACGACCGGACGAGAACCGGGAGCTGATGCGATTGCTCGGCGATGAGATCCTCAAGTTTGATAAACGAGTCGAAGAACAAAACCTGATGCTCGATCACAAGCTGTTCACCGACGACGACGTTTCAAAATACAAAACGGAATTGCAAAGCGAAACGGATTATCTGATCGAGGCGAGACAAACCCTTCGGAACGCATTGAAGCGGGCGGTGCGTTCCGAAGATATCCAAAAACAAAACGAATTGAAGCGCAGCATTAAAAAAATATCCGACAGGATGAAAATCGTTCGGCGCGACGCTGCGGTTTGCGACCGGATATTATCTCACGGGCAAACGGTGGAACAAAAGCTTACCTCAGTAAAAACACAAATCGAAAAATCGAAAGGAAAGGAGGAACGTAATCAGTATGAGCACATCGGGAGACGCAGCGGAACAGGTCGTCAGGATGTCACTGGAAGGCGTTGAAACCATTGCGAAGATCACCGGCAAGGGAGCTGAAAATCTCGCCAAGCTGTTGATTGCCGAAATGAAAAAGCCGCAGCGAACTAAAGGCAGAGCTTCCCTTATGTCGATGCTGAAACAGAAAAAGCCGATCAAGGTTTTTGAGATCGACGACAAATCGCTGAGAACATTTT
>OMUY01000076.1 GCA_900314355.1 uncultured Eubacteriales bacterium
AGGGCTTTTAGATAAATTATAATGAATGCTTTGCATTCATTATATCATAAAAGCGGTGTGATAGCAAGAATCGCGTCGATAAAGCTGATGTTTTTTGATTTTTTTATCGTTTTTTTGCAAATGTTGACATTAAAAATAAGGTCTGATATAATGAGAAGCAGATAATTATTCGCTTGGCAGCGATAACAGGACGGTGAGTGCAGGTGAGCTACAGGCAATTAAGCGAAAACGAAAAGAACGATCTATGGGATATTCTGGTCACCGCTTGTGCGGAAATCCCCGATTTCTGTAAGTATATCAAGGATTTTGGCGGAAAAGCCGGTACTTTATTAGGCGTTCTGGTCGCAGCATTCGACATTTTTAAGAGCAAACATGAATACAAGAGATTCTATCAGCACTTTGAAAAAGAGAGCCGTGACCTGATTCCATGCAGTATCAGCGAAAAAACTGTTAAAAACATTTTTTCAGTCGTTAAAGATCATCTGAAGAAAATGAGAACAGCAAATAAAAGGCTCTCTTTTTATTATCTTCACAAAGACAAATGGGACGAGCTTTCAGCCGCACTGTTTAAGGAATGCAGAAAAAAGATCGGTGCAGATGAGATATCCGATGAACCGCTTCATGCTGTTCTTGACAATATGGTCCATATTATTTTACAGAATAACGAAAGCGTCAGCCTATTCACGGAATTATCGGATATCGTTAACGATATCCTTGACAGATTAAAACAGGACGGCAAGGATATCGATGCTTTGAAGGATAATGTGGCTGAACTAAAAGAAGCTTTAGATAAATTGGTTCCGAAGTATACCACTTACATCAGCAATGCGGGACTGCCTTCGGAGTTTACCAAAAGCGAAAATATCCTCAGTTTCCGCAACTCCGGTATACAATTCCGCGGCAGAGAGAATGAACGCAGGGAGCTCGGTAATTTTATGAAAAGACCTGGTGTGTCTGTCACGGCTGTAACAGGTCCGGGCGGCAGCGGAAAAAGCCGTCTTGCATTTTTCTTTGCCAATTCTCTTGACGCGGCTGAATGCAAAAGTGTCTGGCTCGATCACAGCCTTCTGAAAGCAATAGTAAGCTGCACTGATCTCAGCTATGACAAACAGGTGCTATTTATCTGCGATTATGCCTCGCAGTATGAAGATGATCTGAAAACTCTTATTGACTCGATGAGCCGAACAGGTCAGAATGCAAAATTCCTGCTGTTGGAGCGTTCTGCTGCTTGGTTCACAGACTTCAGAAAGCGCAGCAATATAATTGCGGAGCTATCTTCCGAAGAATCGATCGAACTGTCCGGATCCGATTTTACAAGAAATGAATGCTCGGAGATCATGGATGATCTTTCAAAGCAAAAGTATAACAGCGCTGTTATACCCGAAAACACAAAGGATCAGATCATAAAAAAGGCAGCCGAGCTCTCAGGTGAAAGCTGTTCTGTGCGGTGTCTGTTTTTGCTGCTGGTAACCGATTCTTACCTGAAAGGCGACCCGTTCCCGACAATGAGTGCAGATGAGCTGCTTTATAACTATATCGAACATTCCAAGGAGATCGTCAAAAAAGAATACAAAAAAGAGGTCATAGATATCGGCTTCAGGGTACTTGCTTATGCAACAGCCTGCGACGGTATAAAATGGGAGGATGAACATCCTGCGATACAGAATGATCTCAACAGTATTATGGAGCATTTCCCCGATGACCGCTATGGTATCAACAGATTTTTCGGTAAGCTCAGCGAAGAAGATAAAGCCGATACGGTCTCTGCGCTGAAGCCCGATCTGATCGGTGAATTCCTGTTCCTTCACACATGGCTCAATCTTACTTCCAGCCGAAAGAAATGGCTTTCGGCGCTTCTTGTGCAGGAGTACAGCCGTGTATTTCTTGCACGGTGTCTGGCTGACTGGGAAGAAAAGTCGGCAGCGCTTTGTAATATGCTTTCCGAGAAAGGCAATGACGCGGAACAGCGTATTAATAGTGCTAAGGTCTACAACTCCGCCGTGCGCGAAGCTCATTCCACAGAAGCACAGATGAAATGGCTTCAGAAGATCAAAGACTTGGACACAGACATTTCTGCTGATATTCTTGCGGAATATGTTGATGCTGTCAGATACGTTTTTGAACACGCCAAATATAAAAGCACACGAACAGAATGTATCGGTCTAATACGCGATATCGACTTTGAACAGTATTCATGCGAAAGCCCTTTGCTGGGCGTAGCATTAAATGATGCCGCAATCATATATCAGGATAATGGCGAATACAAAATTGCAATAGAATACTTTGAGAAAGCTTTGGCTATTTTTGAAATAGTACTTGAAACAGAGCATCCTTTAACCGCCACCACATACAATAATATAGCCGGCATTTATGATGATAAGGGTGACTATGACAAGGCTCTGGAATACTATGAAAAAGCTTTGACTATTTTTGAAAAAGTACTCGGAACAGAGCATCATGATACAGCCACCATATACAATAATATGGCAATCGTATATATTTCTACGGGCGAATATGACAAGGCTATGGAATATTATGAGAAAG
>OMUY01000077.1 GCA_900314355.1 uncultured Eubacteriales bacterium
TCGGTTTTCTCTTCGGTTTTCTCTTCGGTTTTCTCTTCGGTTTTCTGCTCAATTAAAGGCGGCTCCGTTTCCTTTTCATCAGATGATGAAAAGCTTTCAGGTGCTTCACTCATTTGCGCCGAAACGTCAGAAGTATCATTGTTTTTATTATTTGACGTGCCGATTTTAAAATGCACTAACAAAATAAGAGTCGCGGCGAGAACGGCGGCAAACAGAATTACCATAGAAACAGTAAATGATTTATTGCTTTTTTTCATGTTTTCTCCGTTTTACAGTAAAAATTTGTCTTTATTTTATAATAATCGAAATAAAAGCTTTTGTCAACAATACAGACATAAATTCGTTAAATATTTCATAAATTTACAATTTGTTAACATTTGAGCCGAAACGGTAAAATAACTATTCAATTTTTACAGACCGTTTATATAATCTTGAAAATCGATAATTTAAGTGTTATTATTGAAATCCTATGTTTATAATGGGAATTAATTTTTTTCAGGTGCGATATGATAGGTTTGGGAACTATAGTAAATTCAGCCGCGATAGCTCTGGGCGGCATAGCGGGAACCGTCGTCGGAAAACGTTTTTCCGAGAAGACTCAGCAGAGCATTTTGTCTGCCTGCGGAATACTTGTAATTTTTCTCGGAGTTTCCGGGACGCTTCAGCAGATGTTTACGATAAATTCCGGAAAAATTTCAACCGGCGGCACGATGATGATGCTTGCGTCTGTTATTTTGGGGACTCTTGCGGGCAGCCTGATTGATATCGGCAAAAGAATTGAGACATTCGGTCAATGGCTTAAAAGAAAAACCGGAAACGACAATGACGCGAAATTTGTCTCAGCGTTCGTAAGCGCGTCGCTCACTGTATGCGTCGGCGCAATGGCTGTAATCGGGTCAATAACTGAAGGAATAACAGGTGACCACTCAATACTTTTTACAAAATCTATTCTTGACTGTGTTATTATTATCGGAATGGCGTCGTCAATGGGCATCGGCACATCGTTTTCAGCTATCCCCGTATTTGTGGTGCAGGGTTTGGTAACTCTGTTGAGCCGCTATGTCGCGCCTTTGATGACTGACGCCGCTATGGCTAATCTGTCGTATATCGGCAATATTCTTATTGCATGCGTAGGAATAAATCTTCTGTTTCCGAGAAAAATAGACGTCGCGAATATGCTTCCGTCTCTTATAATAGCGATAGCATGGGCGTTTATTCCTGGGCTGCCGAAATAAAAAAAGAAAAGGTTTTACTAAATTCTCTGTTTAATTTTTTTTCATTTCAAACTAAAAATTTTTCAATAATCACACACGTATTATTTTAACTCCGCTTTGCCTTATTGCAGAGCGGATTATTTTTTTAGGGAATATTATGACATTTGGTGAATATTTAAAATTCTGCGCTAAGAAAAAATTTCTCAGCTTTAAACAGAAAGTTTGATAATATTATGGAGTATAAGGATGTGATAGAAAATGCCAACGCTGTAAGTTCAAATGACGACGAGGAAAAGTGTATAAACAGAAATTACAGCTGGTATCCATGTCTTGGCAGGTATTTCAACTTCGATGACTTTTTCGAGACTGCGAAAGAAATTCCTAATATTGATTGTCTTGCCAAAAAGGTTATAGAGCATTACAAAGCAAAAATTTTCAACTCCGACAAATTTCGTCTTCAGAGTAAAATAGCAATCTTAGTTTCGGATAGTTTGATTCAGTTCTTCAGCATTGATTATACGAAAGAGATTTTTTCTTTGGCGCAGATTTTCTTGCTATTGTCGAGGAAGAAAGCATGATAAATGATTTTCAAAAATACTGCGACTCGTTAATCAAGACAGACGCGTTTTACAAGAATGGACGCGCGAAAAATATCGTAAACGACATTATCATCGACCTTGAATCTAAATTAAAAAAATAAATCGACTCATTTTACCGGCCATATCGGCCGGTTTTTTTTTATTTCATTTTGAATATTGATAATTATCCCAAATTGTAGTATATTTAAATTGAATATTTATAGCCGGAGTGATGTATTTGAAAAAATTTTTCAGGAAGCAGAAGCCGGGACGCCTGATAGCGTTTGGTTTCTTTTTTTTGATTTTGATCGGGTCTGTTCTTCTAATGCTGCCTGTCAGTGTTAAAGACGGCGTACATCTGAAATATATCGACGCGCTTTACACATCTGTAAGCTCAGTATGCGTCACAGGCCTTATCACCGTTGACCCCGGCGATACTTTTACGGTATTCGGTCATGCGGTAATGGCTGTACTTATTCAGCTGGGAGGTCTCGGAGTCTCTTCCGTAGGTGCCGGTCTTATTCTTTTAGTCAGAAAAAAAATAGATCTCAGCGGAAGAAATCTCATAAAAGAAGGCTCCAATCTCGATTCTGAAAACGGCATAACCGGTTTTTTAAAAGATGTTTTTGCAATTACGGCAATAATTGAGACAGCGGGCGCTTTAGTGAGCTATATTGTCTTTTCAAAGGATTATCCGCCTTTAAAAGCATTTGGCATTAGCGTATTTCATTCTATAGCGTCGTTTAACAATTCCGGCTTTGATATTCTCGGCAATTTTCAAAGTCTCACAAATTACAAAGACAACGTTCTTTTGAATATAACTACGAGCGTTCTCATTATTCTCGGCGGAATAGGATTCCTCGTTATCAAAGAATGTCTTTCAGTAAAATTTAATTTCAAAAAACTTTCGATGCATACAAAGGGCGTATTGTCGGTATCGCTTGTTCTTACTGTCGGAGGAATGTTTATTTTCAAACTCTCAGAAAGAGGAGAAATGACTTGGCTTGAGGCATTTTTTCAGTCGGTATCCGCGAGAACGGCGGGATTTTCGACATTCCCGATGAGTAAATTCACTCCGGCTGCGACGGCTTGCATGCTTGTTCTTATGTTTATCGGCGCGTCACCCGGCTCTACGGGCGGCGGCGTTAAAACTACTACGGTATTTGTCCTTTTTGAGGCGATAAAAGCTGCGGCGGCAAATAAATCACCTAAAGCTTTTCACTATTCAATCCCTTCGGAAAAAATAAAGAAAGCCGGCGTTATAGTTCTACTCGGACTGGCGATAGTATGCGTTGGTGCGTGGGCTCTGTTGTTTATGGACCCAGAGGTTACGTTATCTCAGGCTCTTGTCGAAACAGTCAGCGCATTCGGCACGGTTGGGCTTTCAACGGGTATTACCCCAAAACTCAGTATGGGTTCTAAAATTATTTCCATGATTATTATGTATATCGGAAGGCTCGGACCTTTGACAGTCGCCTCGATATGGAGTTTGTCAAAAGCAGAAAGAGTTGAATTTCCGGAAGGCAATCTTGCTATAGGATAAAATAAAAGGGAGAAATAATATGTTCGGAAAACCTAAAAACAACAACAATGACAACACGTACGGAATAGTCGGCATAGGCAGATTCGGCTACAATCTCGCAGTGAGTTTATCGGAATCCGGAGCGGATATTCTCGTCATCGACAAGGACGAAGATAAAATAAAGGAAATGCGCGAGTACACTGAAAACGCGTATGTAGTGAAAACTCTCGATAAAAAATCGTTGAGCGATACCGGAATACAAAACTGCGACGTTGCGATAGTTTGCATAGGCGAACAACTTGGTTCTTCAATACTTACAACGCTGCATCTCGTAAGTCTCGGCATTCCCCACGTCATATCAAAGGCAAATACCTCCGAACACGGCGAGATACTTGAAAAACTCGGCGCCGAGGTTGTGTATCCTGAAAAGGATATGGCTGTAAGGCTTGCGAATAGGCTTATTACGTCAAAAGCTCTCGATTACGTTCAGCTTTCTGAGAAACTGAATATTTCAAAGGTCACAGCGCCCGATTTCATCGTCGGTAAGACAGTTATTGAATCTGACCTCAGAAAAAAATTCGGCATTAATATCATTGCCATTGAGAATAAAGAAGGTCTTACAGTGAATATTTCTCCGTTATATGTCTTTAAAAATGATGACATACTTTATATCGCCGGCGAAAGGGAGAAAATAAGCGCTTTTTCGGCTTACTGAAAAATAACTGTTTGAACAGACGTATTAATTGATAAAATCAAAGTCAATTATTCTTGACGGAATGAATAATTTTCAATATAATATCGATAATATTAAAAGCTGATCTAGCTTAAAAAAAGAGGAAAAAATAATGAGTATCAAAGCAGAACCGTATATCCCCGACGAGGATTATGACAATCCGGCAATGGTGACGGATTTTTATGAGTTCACTATGGCAAACGCGCTTTATCTCGACGGCTACAAGGATACCGTTATGGTATTTGATATGTTTTTCAGAGCGAATCCCGACGGGCTTGGATATTCCATTTCATGCGGACAGAGAAAGCTTGCGAGATTTCTTCAAAATTATCATTTCACCGACAGAGATATCAGGTGGCTCAAGTACAAAGGCATGAGCGATGAATTCTGCGAATATCTCAGGAGTTATAAATGGAAGGGAGATATGTACGCGCTCGACGAGGGCACGGTATGCTATCCTCAGGCTCCCATGGTCAGAATAGAATGTGATATGGCGGGAGCTATACTCATTGAAACGTATCTTCTTCAGACTATGAATTTTCAGTCTCTTATTGCGACGAAGGCAACTAAGGTGACCGGACTCAACACTCATACTCCGAGAAACGTAATGGAATTCGGAACACGCCGGGCGCAGGGAGAATCAGCCGGCAACGACGGCGCTTACGCGGCAATACTCGGCGGATGTATCGGAACGGCGAACTGTCTCGCCGAGATGAAATTCGGACCCGAAGTCAAAGCGGTCGGAACTATAGCTCACAGCTTTATAGAGTTCTACCCGACGGAATATGACGCGTTCAAAGCTTATGCGGACGTATATCCCGACAACGTGTCTCTTCTTCTTGACACTTATTCTATTTTTGAATCGGGTCTTCCCAATCTTCTTAAAATCGACGACTACCTCATTGAAAAATATCCCGATGATCCTAATAAAAGAGTTAAAAGCGCGAGAATTGATTCCGGAGATCTGGCGAGAGGATATAAAAAGCTGAGGAAGGCGCTTGACGAGGCGGGAAAGCCTTATATAAAATTGGTCGCTTCAAATTCGCTTGATGAAAAGAAAATGAGCGATATGGAGGTATACGAGGGCGCCAAATTTGATTCCTACGGCGTAGGCGAAAGACTGATAACATCTTCGAGCGATCCTGTTTTCGGCGGAGTGTACAAGCTTGTCGCCGTTAAAAATCCGGACGGAACATATCTTCCAAAAATGAAATGCTCCGACTCTGTTTCAAAGGCTATTATTCCGGGAAAACTAATGGTTTGGAGAATTTACGATGAGGAGGACAAAGGTCAGGCCGACGTAATTTCACTTGACAGCGAAACTGTCGAGGCGGGAAAAGAGATAACGCTCTTCAACCTTGATCCGGACGCTTACCACAAGACAAAGACAATAGTACCTTACAAAGTCGAGAAAATCCTGAAACCGGTTATAATAAACGGCGAACTTGTCGCGTCTTTGCCGTCTATATCCGAAAAGCGAGCCTATATAAAAGATCAGATTGAAAATCATGTTTGGGAGTCGGAACTCAGACCCGTTCTTCCCCATAAGCATTATGTCGATATGACTCAAAAAGTCGCTGAACTAAGGGAAGAGATGTACAAAAAACTTCACGGAGGAATAATTTGAGCTACCTTTTATACGGCGGAGCTTTCAATCCTCCGACTAAAGCGCATATTTTCCTCTCAAAATACGCTTGCGATGCGACAAAATCCGAGGGCGTGATTTTTATGCCGTCTAAAATTTCCTATATTAAAGGAGTTGAGGGCAAAAATTTCGCTTTTTCCGATGAAGAAAGAATATCTATGCTCACAAAAATCGCCGATGGTAAAAGCTGGATGAAAGTAAGCTCCTACGAGCTGAATCTTACAGCTTTTCAGCCGAGGACATATGAAACGTTAAATCATCTGAAAAATGAGGAAAACATCAACTGTAAGCTCCTTTTTGGCAGCGATTGGCTTCCGGATTTAAAAACCAAATGGCTTCATATTCCCGAAATCGCGAAGGAATACGGCATTGTCTGCATGGAGAGGGGAAATGACATTGTATCGGATTTTATAAAAAACGACGATTACCTGAAATCTCTCGCGCCGTATATAGAAATAATAAAAACGCCGGACGAATTTAAATTTACAAGCTCTACTCAGGCAAGGGAAAAATTTTCTGAGATGAAAAGAAATCACTCCGAGCTTGAAAAAATAGTGCCGGACGAGCTTGACGGGCTTAAATCGTATTTATAATTTAATTGAATTTATGAAAAACAATATTATTAAAGTTTCCGCCGCCGTACCGGAATTAAAGGTCGCGAACACCGAATTTAACGCGGGAAAAATAATTGAAATAATAAAGAGCAACATCGATTCGTCTCTTATTGTTTTCCCCGAGCTTTGCGTCGTCGGTTATACGTGCGCGGATTTGTTTTTTAATGAAAATCTTCTGCGAAAATCTGAAAAAAGCGTAGAGGTAATAGCCGCTGAAGTTCCGGACTCCATGACTGTTTTGGTCGGCGCACCCGTAGTTTACAATAATGAAATATTCAACTGCTGCGTCTTTCTGTCCGGCGGAAAAGTTTGCGCCGTCACGCCGAAAATTTATGTTCCGAATTACGGCGAGTTTTATGAAAGACGATGGTTTGCGTCAGGCAGAGATGTAAAGAACGCGGAAATTTTATATGCCGGAGAGATTGTTCCTTTCGGCTCCGATGTTTTAGTTGAAGATAAACTTTCGGGCGCAGTTGTCGGCGCGGAAATTTGCGAGGATCTTTGGGTCCCCGACAAGCCGAGTACCGGTATGTGCCTCGCCGGGGCGAATATTATAGCAAACCTTTCCGCAAGCGACGAGACAATCGGCAAAGAAGATTTCAGAAGAGAAATGGTAAATCAGCAGAGCGCTTCAT
Source organism: uncultured Eubacteriales bacterium (assembly GCA_900314355.1). Lineage (GTDB taxonomy): Bacteria > Bacillota > Clostridia > Oscillospirales > Acutalibacteraceae > UBA1081. The sequence continues at coordinate 6,942 of OMUY01000077.1, forward strand.
GTTACTGCGGATATATATACGTCTCTTCCGGTACCGACGAGTCTTCAACCGATATGGTTTTTTCGGGTCATACTTTAATATCCGAAAACGGAAAACTATTGAAGGAATCCATTTTTCCTGAAAAAAATCATGTTGAATCTTCTCTCATTGACCTTCAAACCATTACATACAACAGGCTTCATCAGTCCACATTTGAAAATACTTACGGCAATTTCAGAAAAATATCCGTAAATATTCCGGCTGTCGGCGGAAAAAATGAAATAGACGCCAAAGAATTGGCGGACGCATTAAATAAAGAAAATTATTATATCGCGAGAAATCCGTTTATTCCGTCAGACGACAATCAGCTTCACGAACGCTGCGAAAAAATTCTCAGAATTCAGGCGAACGGTCTTGCGACGAGGGTAAGATCCACAGGCATAAAAACCCTTGTTCTCGGCGTTTCAGGCGGCCTTGACAGCGCTCTTGCATTAATAGTATGCAGAGAAGCGAAAAAAATCGAAAAAGACATTAAAATTATTGCGCTTACCATGCCCAACGAGGGAAACACGTCGTCGCTGACTTATAAAAATTCCGTTGAACTTCCAAAGGCGGTCGGCTGTGAATTGAGGGAAGTTTCTATCGGAGAGGACGTAAAACGTCACCTTGAAAAAATCGGACACGGCGCCGATTACAAAGGCGAAGGCGATACTGCATATGAAAACGCGCAGGCGCGAATGAGGACTTACATTCTCATGGATACCGCTAATATGGAAAACGGTCTTGTCGTCGGGACAGGAGATCTTTCGGAACTCGCTCTCGGTTGGTGTACTTATAACGGAGATCATATGTCAATGTATGCCGTTAATTCTTCGGTGCCGAAGACATTGGTAAGATATATCTGCTCGGCATATGCTAAAACATGCGGCGACGAAAGACTCGAAAAAGTGCTGATGAGTATCGTCAACACGCCGATAACTCCGGAACTCACGCCTAATAAAAACGGCGAAATAGCGCAGAAAACAGAGGAGAAAATAGGAAAGTACGACTTGAACGATTTCTTCCTTTTCTATCACCTCAGATACGGATTTACTCCCGAAAGAATACTCGCTTTCGCTATGAGAGCATATCCCGAAATCGACGAAAAGTTTTTGGCTCAATCGGAAATCAGATTTTTTACAAGATTTTTCCGCCAACAGTTTAAACGAAGCTGTCTGCCGGATGGACCTAAAGTAGGCTCTGTCACTCTTTCTCCGAGAGGAGACTGGCGTATGCCGAGCGACGCTGATCCCTGTATCTGGAAAAAACAGCTTGAAAAAATCGCGGAATAAAATAAGACTTTTGACGAAAATAAAAAAGCAGGCTCTTACTTTAATCGGTAAGTCTGCATTTTTTTTGCCGCCGTCTGTTTTGTTTGCGAATTTTTAATAGATAAATATGTATCGGTATTTTTTGTATATTGTTTTTTGCCGTCAAATAAAGTAAAATAAAATAAATATATTTTATTATTTAAACGGAGATATAAAATGAAAATTGTTATTACAGACGGATATGCAGAAAATCCCGGAGATCTTTCCTATGACGGACTGAAAAAATACGGCGAACTCACTGTTTACGACAGGACGGCGCAAAATGAGCTTTTGGAAAGAATAAAGGACGCTGATATTGTCATAACAAATAAAGTCGAATTGAGAAAAGACGTGATTGATAAGCTTGACAATTTGAAGTTTGTCGAACTTATGAGTACAGGCTATAACGTAGTTGATTACGATTATTTGAAAACGAAAGGTATTCCGGTGTCAAATATTCCGGCTTATTCGACAGAAGGCGTAGCTCAGCTTGTAATGGCGTTTATTCTCGAATTTGCCATAGGTGTAGGAGAACATACCGAATCTGTCAAAAAAGGCGAATGGGCTTCCTGCCCTGATTTCTGCTATTGGAAAAAACCCATATTTGAATTGAGCGGAAAAACTCTCGGTATATTCGGCTTTGGAAGAATAGGCAGGGCTGTTGCGAAAAGAGCCGACGCGTTCGGAATGAAAGTATTGTTCTACACGCCGCGAGACCACGGAAATTATCCCGATTACGCCAAAAGAGTAAGTCTTGACGACCTGTTGTCAAATTCTGACATTATCACAATGCACTGCCCTCTTGTCCCAGAAACTCATGAGATAGTTAATTCTGAATTTATTTCAAAGATGAAAGACGGCGCGTATCTTATAAATACGTCAAGAGGTCCCGTAATTAACGAAAACGACGTATCCGACGCTCTGAAATCCGGAAAACTTTCGGGCGCGGCGTTCGATGTTCTTTCATCTGAGCCTCCAAAAAAAGACAATCCTCTCGTATCTTCTCCCAATACGTTTATTACTCCGCACATAGCATGGGCCGCTTACGAGACGAGAAAAAGACTTCTTGATATTTTGACTCGGAATATAGAAGCTTTCATTAATGGCAAGCCTGAAAATGTTGTCAATTTGTGATAAACGCCGAAATTGATTTTTGTTCTGATAAAAAAATAAAATCGGTTGACATATATCTTGTTTTGGTGATAAAATTAAATGATATAAAAAACAGATAAAAAATAATTGCAGGTGGAATAAATTGTCTATATTATCGGTTGATGCTGCTGCCGTAACAGTTAAAGCCAAAAATCAAACCGTAAACTACGAAAATTATAATATCAACGAAAAGGTATATTCAAAAGAGTCCGTAAGCTCTGAAAAAGGCAAGAGAATTGCCGCTGAAAATGTCGCCGTTCCTTTCTACTGCGCCGTAGCGTCCTCCAATGAGGAGGATTTTGCTTCCGGAGCGATGAAAGCATTGAACAACGGTTATACTACCGATATGGCGGATTCAGACGATGAAAAGGAAGCTGTTTTAAACGGATATTTCGACGACCTTGACGCAGTTATAGATCAGGTAAACGACGAAAGGGCAAAGCTCAGGGTCGGACTTATTTATGTTTCCGCGAGAAATATCATCGCCGGCAGACTCGGAGACTGCCGCATACTCAGGTATACTGACGGCGGAATTTTTGAAGTCGCGAGACCCGAAGAGGGTGCGGACAGAGGAACGAGAATAATACACAACGTGAAAGACGGCGACGTTTTCGTAATACTCGGGTCGGGCTGTTCGGAAGACCCTGACTATGAATCTCTGCAGAAGGATTTTGAAAATTCTTCAAATGTGAGGGAGACTGTAGTTTCTGTATTTAATACCGTAAGTAAAAGCAGAGAGGATAAAGACAGAACAATAGTCGCAATTAAGATAAAAGCTGACGACACTTTACCGGCGTCTGTCAATGAAGAAAGCGACGATGCGCGCAGAGATGAGGAGGCAATTAACGCTTTTGAGGGCGGTGCAGCCGCTCATTCGGCAGTTGATAATGACGATAACGGGGAAGTTGAGGTAGAGTCTGATTCCGATGAAGACAAATCCGACAATGCCGCCGATAAAGAACATGAAAAGAAAAAGGTAAATATCGTTCCGATAATTATTCTGGTCATTTTGGTTGCGGGCGTCTGCTGTTATTTCATATATGAACATTATTTCAAGAACAAGTCTGATAATAAACCGGAGCCTGTTTCTGTAAGCGCTGAGGCGTCTACCGAAGAAATTTCACTTGAAATTACGACGGAAGAGGAAACTACCGAGGCGGAAACCGAAGAAAAGACGGAAGAGTCTACCGCCGAAGAAACGACGACAAAAAAAGAAACCACAACTCATGCTGTTTCAACTACAAGGTCATCGTCAAATAGGAATTATCAAACTACAACTACGAGAAGATATTACACCACAACGACAGAAGCCGCTACTTCTTCCACCACTCAGGCGACTACTACCGAGCATTCGGACGACAATACGACTACCACGAAATCGACAGATACAAACGAGCCTACGGCTACCACAACTTCTCCTCAAAATGAATAAGCAATAACAAAAAATTTAACGCTCCGAAAAAACGGGGCGTTAATATATTCTATTTTTTTAATAATCAAGGAAACATAAATCCAGATCTACGTTTCCTTCTATGCCGTCTACTTTTCCTGTCGTAGTATATTGCCATATGTCGAAATCATAATAAAAATCCGGATAATCGCCTGAAAGCTGTGCGAACCATATAGGGTAGTCTGTGAGCTTCGCGAGGTCGAATCTCATATATCCCTCCTTGCGGTTCATATAAATCATAGGTTTGTATCCTAAAGCTTCAATCTCATTGCAAAAAGCCTTTGTATAAAGCGTCAGCTCGTCTTTGGTGACGTTGTCTGTTCTCATTCCCACCTCGGAATCATTTTCCCAGTCGAAAACAAGAGGGTAATCGAGCTTTTCGCCCTCGAGTATCTGAACTGCGTAATCGGCCTCTTCTTTCGCCTCCGCTTCGGATATCGCCTGCGAATAAAAATATGCGCCTACTTTTAGACCTGCGGCTTTAGCTTTCTTCACGTTTTCGAGCGCTTTATCGTCCTTGCCTAAAATTCCGGTCTGACCGTAGCCTCTGTAACCGAGTCTGACGAATACGAAATCAATACCGTCGTTTTTTACTTTATTAAAATCAATATCACCCTGAAAATGTGATACGTCTATTCCGGCGGAGCTTTTTACGTTTTTGTCGTCATAAATAATTCTGCCGTTTTCCTGTTTTTTGAATAATGTGTTGTCGTATGGAGAAACCGGAACGTTTTTGTAATAAGGAACAAGCCCGTCAATAAGGTAAGTCTGTACGGTAGTATCGGGGGCTGTTGTATCTTCATCGACGTTTTTCTTTGATTTTGTTAAAAAGAAAACTGCGACTACAGCGGCGGCCAAAACAGCGATTATTATTATCAGAGGAATTAATTTCCTTTTTACTTTATCATTTATTTCCATAATACGGATTATATCATTTTAACAGAGTTTTATCAATATAAATTATTTGAGGTGAATTTATATGGGCGATTGTTTTAATTTTGTTTCAGACGGCAGGATAATAGACGTATTCGGTCAGGACGGTTTATGCCCTGCGGTTTATTTAAATTGTTTTGAAAGAAAAGAGGGAGAAGCGGTTTATAAAATTTTAAAAAAGAGAAGCGCGCCTAAATTTACTTTAATATCGATTTCAAATACAGACTGGGACAACAGCCTTTCTCCGTGGGAATCGGATCCCGTTTTTAAATCAGGAGAAAAATTCGGCGGAGGCGGAGAAAATTATCTCAAATGGCTGTTAGATGAGCTTATTCCTTTAATAGAGGAAAATAAAAACATACACTCTTCTGAAAAATATATCGCAGGCTATTCGCTTGCCGGATTATTTGCCGTCTGGGCTTCGTATAAAACTGATGAATTTACAAAAATCGCATCTGCTTCAGGCTCTTTATGGTTTCCGGGATTTTTAAAATTCGCCGAAGATAATGAAATTTCAAAAAATCTGAAGTCGGCTTATTTTTCTCTGGGAGACAAAGAGGACAAGACTAAAAACGAGATAATGAAAACGGTGAGAGAAAATACTGTAAAGGTTGAAAATATTTTCAATGAAAGGAAAGTCAAGACTTGTTTCAAACTTAATAACGGCAATCATTATCAGCAGACCGATTCAAGGCAGGCGGCGGCGATAGAGTGGATATTGAGAAATTGATTTTTATATATTCAAAATAAATTCGTATAATAAAAAAGAGACGAAAACCGACTCTGAATTTAATAAGGCATGGGCGGAATGGCTCGAAAATTAGGCACGTTGTCGCGGCGGAGAGAGAAGAAGAAACAGATAAGCATGAAACGGCAATAAAGCAGAAAACGCATTTTTCGTGATGAGTACCGAATAAGCTTTTTCAATTCAAAATGAAATTAAAGCAAACAAAAATATTCAGATAAAAAACAGTTTACAAATATCGAATTGACAATATAAAGATTTGCGTTTTATAATGATATATATCTGATACATTTGCGAAATGAGCGATACCATGTCCTTTCGGCAATAAAATATCAGGCAAAGCAAAAAATAATACGCTTTCAAGTACTATTTCTATATTGCTTTGAAAAAAAATGCTATTAGGCAGAGTATTTGGCAATCTTTTTGTGAACGCAATTTTTAGGAGGAAAATATATGGCAGAAATAATAGGTGATAATATTCCCAACATTCCGTGGCGAGATAAGCCGGAAGGCTATATGTACCCGGTTTGGAGATACTCTGAAAATCCGGTGATAACAAGGGATAATCTGTTTATGGCAAACAGCATTTTTAATTGCGCCGTTGTACCGTTCGGAGAGGGATTTAAAGGCGTTTTCCGCGCCGATATGAGGAGCCGCGATCAAACTCTTGTCACAGGCTCAAGTTTGGACGGCATACACTGGACGCTTGATAAAAAGGTTATTTTCAGAGGATATGACCCGAGGCTGTGCAAAATCGACGAAAAATACTACCTCTCCTGGGTAAACCTGACGCCTCACGGCACAACGATCGGCATTGCGTATACAGAGGATTTTGCCGACTGGACTCAGCTTGAGGACGCATGTTATCCCGTCGCGAGAAACGGCGTGCTGTTTCCGAGAAAAATCAACGGCGAATACGTCCTTCTTATCCGTCCATGCGACAGGGGACACACGCCTTACGGCGATATTTTCCTGAGTCACAGCAAAGATCTGACTTATTGGGGCAAGCATAGATTTGTTATGTCTCCTGTCAAAAACTGGGAGATGACAAAGGTTGGCGCGGGTCCCACACCCATCGAGACAAGTGAAGGCTGGCTGTTGTTCTACCATGGTGTGCTTACAAGCTGCAACGGCTTTACATACAGTATGGGCGCCGCGCTTCTTGATATAAATGAGCCTTGGAAGGTTATTCACCGCGCGGACAGTTATCTTCTTGCGCCTCACGAAACTTATGAATTAGTCGGCGACGTTCCTAACGTCGTATTTCCATGCGCCGCGCTTGCTGACGCCGGCACCGGCCGTATTTCCGTCTATTACGGAGCCGCGGACACAAGTGTCGGGCTTGCGTTTACGACGATTGATGACGTTGTGGATTATATCAAAGAGCACGACTTGATTACAGGGAAATGATAAACGTAAGGCGGAAATTTTATAATAGATTGTACTGTATTTTTCTGCCATTGTGCCGGCAAGCTTTTTTTTACACGCAAAAAAGACAGCTCCGCGAGTAGTAACCGAGCTGTTTTTGAAGATGTAATTTTGTAAATCGAAGAAGTCAGTTGACTTCTTCGATTTTTTTTCGCAAAACAGATAAATGTTGCGTGTCTTTTCAATAAAGTTTATTTTGGTAAGAAAAAAAATTTTTTCCTTTGGAAGATAAAAAAGACAAGACTTAAAACGGGATAATGAAAACGGTGAGAGAAAATAATTTAAAGGTTGAAAATATTTTCAATGAAAGGAAAGTCAACACTTGTTTCAAAATTAATAACGCCAATCATTGCCGGCAGACAGATTTAAGTCAGGCAAAGCGATAGAATGGATATTGAGAAATTGATTTAAAGCTGTCCGGTATTTATTTCAAATAAATTCGGACAATAAAAAAAGAGCCGAAAAAACGACTCTGAATTTTATATGGCAGGGGCAGAAGGGCTCGAACCCTCGGCACGCGGTTTTGGAGACCGCTGCTCTACCAACTGAGCTATACCCCTTCAAAAAAAATATGGTGGACCATCAAGGACTCGAACCTTGGACCGACCGGTTATGAGCCGGTTGCTCTAACCAACTGAGCTAATGGTCCTCAAGTGAACATAAGATATTATAGCATAAAATAATCAAATGTCAATATTAAATTTTACCGTTTTTCAACTTTTTGTGTAGGTTGTTAAAATATCAATTTATTATAAAAAAGGCGGAAAACCGTTTAAGGAATTCCGCCTTGCTTCTTTGTCAGAACAGCTGCTTTATAACATAAAGTATTCTGTGAATGATTGCGATAAACTGATCGAAGAAACCTGTGCCGTGAACTTTACCGCAGTAAGGACATTCGGAGCCTTTAGAATCGCCGCCTTGATCCGAACCGTGACTTGAAGATGTGTTCTTCGCTTCGGGAACAGATGAATCGGGAACGGTTATCTTGACGTCGCCGGTGATGATATCTCCGTTAATCGTAAGCTTTCCGCTTGCCGGATCGTAAGTGTAGCCGTGATTCGGTTCAATTTCCTTGCCGCCAATCGTTACAGTCACTTTGGTCGGGAAACCGTAGCCGTCTGTTCTCTGGAATGTAGTGTGATATACGGAGCCGGATTTTACCGAAGTGGTCTTGTTTGAAGGATTCGTCTTAGACGAAACGCCGGAAAGATCAACATTGACGTATTTTACAGCTTCTGTAGCAGATACAACGCTTATGTCGCCGATTATAAGCTTTCCGGGTATCTTAAGCTGACCTGAGTAGGAGTCGTATGTATATTGAGTAGTAGACGCCTTTTGTCCTGTCTTTGAATCGGTGATTTCAACTAAGATGGATTCGGGATTGTCGCCGGGAAGATAGATTGAGAAGTCTTCTGAATATGTGACAGTTCTCGTTCCCTTTGAGCCTGTGTAATCGTATGTAAGAGTAAACGTGTTGTTCTTGTACTTAATCTGAGATTTGACGTCGCCTGCCGGCATTGTCGTGTAAACTTTGTCCCATGAAAGAGTTCTGTAATCCTGCTCGTATGACGTTGTGTCGGGGTATGAAATAGATGTTCCGTAATTTTGAGTAAGTGAAGATATTGTATTTCCGTTTCCGTCAAGGAACGTAATCGTATATGAGTTTACGCTGTACTGAGCCTTCAATATGACGTTGCCTATTCTCTCCGTATAAGTTTCGCCCTGGCTGTAAAGATAGCCGTCTGTCCACGTATAACCGTCGCTCGCGCCGTTTTGAGATGTTGTCCATCCCGTGAACGTGTAGCCTTCTTTAGCTGAAGAAGTGATCATGGGAAGTCCGTCGGATGCGTTGTAAGTTCCGGTTTTGATAGTATTGCCGTTTTCGTCTACGAATGTGTACGAATAGTCTTCCGGGTTCCACTTTGCGAAGAGAACCATATCGCCGTCAACGTCGTAATCGGAGCCTGCCGTGTATGATTTGCCGTCCTTGTTCTCCCAACCGCCGAATGTGTATCCAACTCTCGTCGGTGAAGGCATTGTTGTAAATGCGCTGCCGTAGGCTACTGTCGATGGCTCGTAATTACCTGGGTATATGCAGAGCTGAATCTGGTAATTGTCAAATGTGAAGTCCTGTCCTAGTTCAACGTTGTCATTGCAGTAGTAGACGAATATGCTTGCTTTTACGTTTGATGTAAGGTTAGAGTGCTGTGAATCGCCGTCTACGTAGCTGTGAGTTTCAAGCTCTGTGCCGTCGTCGTATCCTGTACTGTATATGGCAATTCTCGGCGAGCAGTTGTAGCCTGGATTCTGCGTCCATTCGTTAGGAGATTTTCCTCCGATTGTCTTGTACGCTACTGTGTAGCCTGCCGAGCTGTC
>OMUY01000080.1 GCA_900314355.1 uncultured Eubacteriales bacterium
CCATAAAAGGACGCTTATTTTGATACAATAGGCGTCCTTCTTTTTTTTGCACTCCTCCGAAAAATATGCCCTTGCCGCATAAGGATTTGCGGCTTTTTCACACGATTACCCAATTTCAGACAAACAAAAAAGCCTTGCGATAATATCAATATTGTTTTTTAATATCATTTTGCATGAAATAAAATCCTAATCTGTTTTATGGTAGATGATCATGGCGACCACCTTCTGATCTGTCCCCATCCAAACCGGAATCTCACAAATCACACAGGGCTCCGCAGAAAGTGTACAACGGCGCGGACCGCCTTGAAATCAAGCAAAAATCCTGCCGCATTTGTGACAGGATTTTTTTGATTTTATTTATTATAATAAAACTGTTCGTTTTCTGCCGCGCGTTTTCTTATTATTCGCTTAGGCATGTTGAATTTTGTCAGCTTATAGCCTGAAAACTGCTGATTATCTGTTTGAACGGGTCATAACCCAGAGCAAACGCTTTGAACATCCAGACAATGGGATCCCATTTGAAATGAAACCAATCCAAAACCGTGACGAGTCCTCTGAGGAAAGTAGAAATATCATGAGTCTCGGGTACATCGACAGGTTCAAGCTGTTCATTGCCTTTTAAAAACGTGATTGGCTCCGAATAGCATATGCCGTTTTCTCCCGTTACGTAAAATCTTACGTACATTTCCGGAGTGTCGAGAAGTTTTGAATCGTTCAAATCCAATGACGCCGTACCGCCTTTAATGTCTTCTCTTTTGATTACATTTCCGTTTGATACCCAGGTAATCTGAGTCGCGTTTTCGGTATTTACCGTAATCGTGTCGTTTTCGTCGTCGACATCGACTTTTGTGACAAGAGGAGTGTTATTTTTCTCAACAACTGCCGTATTGTCGCTGAAATTCGGCATTTCCTTCATACCGTTGAGTTCTTTTCCTCTTGAGAAATGAGATACGGCAAACATCTGTCCGCCTACCATGCAGTTCCTTATTGATTCGTTCGTATTTTCGGGCATGTACATTACCTGCCACGCGTCGTTTATAGATTTGTAGTTGTGCGAATCGGAGAAGCAGAAACCCCACGGAATAACGCCGTTCGGAATTGTTTTTTCAAGAATCTGATCGTATAAAATTCTGTCGGTGGCAGTGTGCCAGTCCTCTGCGGAGTTTACTCCCATTCCGACGCAGGAGCCGGCGTTGTCGAGGAAAATTCTCGCGAATTTATTTACGTAATATTCGTCGTTTTTCTGTCCGGCATGGTCGGGAATTGTGTCAGCGCCTTCCTTTACGTATACAAATTCGGCAACGTGTGCGAGCATTGTAACTCCGCCGGCTTTATTGACTTCCCTTGCCGGCGTCTCATAGTCGCCGTACACTCCGGCGAGTCCCTGACCGTAATCGGACCAGTAGCCGGTCAAATGGCAGTCTGCGAAAGGCGTCGCCATGTTAAGCTCTATTCCTTTTTGAATGTCGGTCATAGGGCCTCTTTGCTCGCCGTCAGTCGTGAGCGCCGTTCCAGTCGTGTAAGCTTTGTACTCCTCTTCTGTCAAAGGTTCAATTGGCTTTAACTGAGTGCGTTCGTATTTTACCGCTCTTACCAAAGGCACTAAATTAGGCTGATTGTTCCACCCCTGATTGATAGTTCCGTGGTCGGTTACGGCTACGGCGTCGTATCCGTAATCGTAATCAGCCTGAATTACCTCGTGAATTGTCATATACCCGTCTGACGCGTTGGTATGACAGTGAAGCTGAACTTTATACGGTTTCCAGCTGTCCCAGTCAACATTCGCGTAAGGATTATTCTGTATTTTGTAATCGACTTTTTCAAACGCTGCGAACGCCGGAAAAGCGAACGATAAAAATACAAGCAGAACCGACAAAATAAGAGAAATTGACTTTTTGAATTTTTTCATTTCGGATCCCTCTTTTATTAAATTTCTTTCAATGTTAAATTTATTATAATATCCGAAATATAATGATTCAATATATTTTTGGAAAAAAATTAAAATTATTTTGTAAAAAATAATGACATTTCAAATCATTTTTCAATTTATCGGCACGTTTTTACTAAATGATATAATTTAATGCGGGACTTTTTATTATTTTATTTTATGTAAAATTATTTTTTATTCATTCGAACTGCCCTGCAGTTTATTTAAGACTCGGCACGGGACAAATTGTCATAATCAGGACAAAAAAATAAACCGGCATAACCGGCTGAAATTATTTAAAAAGTGGGGTGGATAGGGGGATTCGAACCCTCGGCCTCCAGGGCCACAACCTGGCGCGCTAACCAACTGCGCTATATCCACCGGATAAATATGATGTTTGTTGTCTCTGACTGAATATTTTTCCTTCAACGCAGCCGTTTTTTTTAAAAATTTTTAAAAAAAATGGTGCGCTTGCGGGGACTCGAACCCAGGACCCTCTGCTTAGAAGGCAGATGCTCTATCCAGCTGAGCTACAAACGCATCTATGGAGCGAGTGATGGGAATCGAACCCACACGACCAGCTTGGAAGGCTGGGATTCTACCATTGAACTACACTCGCATATTAAATTGTGACGTCAAAAGACTTATCTGTCTTTTCAACGTCAAATATATTAACACATATGGAGATAGAATGTCAATAGAAAATTGAAATATTTTTCGGCATCTTTCAATTTTTAAAGGCTGTCCGCTTTTTTGCAATCGGATAATTATTTTTCTCAACGGGATAATGTTTTATTTGAAAACTAAATTTTCAGAAAAAATGCTTGACATAAACTCAAAGTTATGATATATTAATTTTCGCACTTGATTGAGTGTTTAAGGTTTAAGGAGACTTCGGTAATAATCGAAGTTGACTTATAAGCTGGTGTAGCTCAGTTGGTAGAGCAGCTGATTTGTAATCAGCAGGTCGGGGGTTCAAGTCCGTCCACCAGCTCCATTTAATTTAATATGTATGGAAGAGTTCCCGAGTGGCCAAAGGGGGCAGACTGTAAATCTGTTGGAAGTTCCTTCGGTGGTCCGAATCCACCCTCTTCCACCAAAGCTGAAATCCTGTCATGAAAATGACGGGATTTTTAGTTTTTTTATTACATCAGACGGCATATGACTGCGACAGACAAAACGAAGTTCACGAAGGATTTTTTTATCAAAGTTTTAGGTATGCGTTTGTTTTTCAAACCAAAATAAAAATAAAAATTTCCGATTTTTATTGTATGAAAATAGACGATATGGTATAATTAAAATCTAAAAATTTACATAATAATCAAATTCTCTGTCTGAATTTAAAATTGATTTAATTATCGGTTGTTATGATTTTCGGCAAAAACTGCATGATAAAATGCGATTTCAGGAGGAAGAGGAAAATGAAAGAATTAAAAAACCTTTCAAAGCAGGAGCTTGAATCCTTTTTAAGCGAAGAGGAAAAGAAGATGAACGGCTATATTTCGGAAAATCTTTCCATAAATATGGCGAGAGGAAAGCCGTCGCCCGAGCAGCTCGATATGTCTCAGAAGCTATTTGAAAACGCGTTTAAGACGACAAATTACATCTCACGCGAGGGAATAGACACAAGAAACTACGGCAATATGGACGGTATAGACGAGTCAAAGGAATTTTTCGCAGAGATGCTTTCGGTTCCAAAGGAGAACGTAATCGTCGGCGGCAACGCGTCGCTTGAGCTTATGTTCGATTTTATTTCCCAGTGCTGTGTAAAAGGAATAGGCGGATGCGAGCCGTGGCTCAAACAGAAAGATCCCAAATTTATCGCTATTGTTCCCGGATACGACAGACATTTTGCAATAACAGAATATTTCGGATTAAAGATGATAAACGTTCCGGTATATGAAAGCGGTCCCGATATGGATATGCTCGGGGAAGTTATAAAGGATCCGTCCGTAAAAGGAATGTTCTGCGTACCTAAATATTCAAATCCCGACGGATTTACTTATTCCGATGAGACGGTCGAGGCGATAGCGAAGATGAAGCCCGCCGCTAAGGATTTCAGGGTTATATGGGATAACGCTTATTATATCCACGACCTCTACGACGAGACTGAGCACCTTTCAAATATTTTCGAGGAAGCGAAAAAATACGGAAACGAGGATTATTTTATAGAATTCGCTTCCACGTCAAAGGTGACGTTCGCCGGCGCGGGAATTTCCTGCATAGTCGCGTCCGACAACAACATAGCAGAAATAAAAAGCAGAATGAAGGTTCAGATAATTTCATACGACAAGATGAACCAGTTGAGACACGCGATAGCTCTTCCCGATATGGCTGCCGCAAGAGAGCAGATGAAAAGAGAGGCGGCAATACTCAGACCTAAATTCAAGACTGTTCTCGAAGGACTTGACAAGGGACTTAACGGTCTGGGAATAGCTAAATGGCACGACCCCAAAGGCGGATATTTTATCGGACTCAGAGTTATGACCGGTTCCGCCTCATACGCGGGCGAGCTTTGCAAAAAAGCCGGACTTACTTTGACGAAAGTCGGAGCGGCATTCCCGTATAACAACGACCCGGACGACATGGAGATAAGAATTGCGCCTTCATACCCGTCGGTTGAAGACCTTAAAAAGGCGACCGAAATTCTTACGACTGCGGTAAGAATCGCCGCGGCAAGAGAACTTCTCGGCAAATAATAAAAAATAAAAATTATCAGGAAGGAGCGGGACAATGAGAGTCGGTCACGGTTATGACGTTCATCGCTTTAAAGAAGGAAGAAACCTTGTTCTTGGCGGTGTAGAAATAGAATACAAACTCGGACTTGACGGTCATTCCGACGCCGACGTCCTGCTCCACGCCGTCGCAGATTCGCTTTTGGGAGCGGCAGGTCTCGGCGACATTGGCAGACTGTACCCAGACAATGATCCCAAATTCGAGGGTATAGATTCACGCGTTCTTTTAAGGGACACTGTTTCAAGGATTAAAGAAAAAGGTTACAAAGTAGTCAATATCGACTGCACAGTCATAGCTCAGGCGCCCAAGCTTTCGCCTTATGTTGAGACTATGGCCGAAAATATTGCGGCCGACGTGGGCGTAGACCCCGATTTTGTAAATGTAAAAGCCACAACGGAAGAACATCTCGGCTTTACCGGCAAAATGGAAGGCATATCCGCCCATGCGGTATCGCTTATAGATAAAATATAAAATTGAAATTTATTCGGATTTTGAATCCGGTTAATATATTCTCGGTAAAATGATTGTTTATACGGATAAATAGAAGGGGAGTCGTGCTTTGGGATCGTTCAGTTGGTCGGATGTGATAGGCACTATAGAAGCGACGTGGGAAAGATTTGCGGGAGCCGTCCGCAGTTTTTCCGGAATAAAAGACGTGATAGACATTTTGTTTGTCGCGGTATTGGTGTATTATATACTGAAACAATTCAGAAGAAGCCAGTCGATACAGGTAATAAAAGGGCTGTTTCTTGTTGCCGTTCTTTATCTCGCCGTAAATCTTTTCGAGATGAACGCTTCGGCTTATCTTCTCAGGTCGGTTTTTTCTGATATACTCGTAATTTTAGTGGTTCTTTTCTCCTCTGAGATAAGGCAGACACTTGAAAGGGTCGGAAACTCCAGAAACATATCGTGGAAAACGCTGTTTTCTTCCGGCAAGACGGACGAGCAGAAGCAGTACGACACGATTGATTCGGTCGTAAGGGCATGCGCGAATATGAGCGACAAAAAAATCGGCTCTCTCATTATTTTCCAGAGAAATTCATATCTCGGCGATTTGACGAGAAGGGGAGTCCCCGTTGATTCTGTAATAAATTCCGCCGTCATCGAGGGAATTTTCTTCCCCAACGCCGCACTTCACGACGGGGCTATAGTAATCAACAACAACAGAGTAGTCGCCGCGAGGTGCATAATACCGTTGAAAAACGAAAAAGCCGTAATGGAACACGTAGGCACGAGGCACAGGGCAGCGATAGAAATTTCAAGGACGTCCGACGCAGTAGCGGTAGTTACGAGCGAGGAGACAGGTATAATTTCTGTCGCGCTTGACGGCAGGCTTCACAGGAATCTGACGGATTCGGAACTCAGAAATATGCTGATTAAGCTTTTGATAGAGTCGTCTCCGGAGGAGAGAACAAGAAAAGTAAAGTCTGTGTTCAGACGCTCAAAAAACGAGGAAAAATTTGAGGAAAACGAAAACGAAAAATTTGAGGGCGCGGAATACAGTGCGCGCGAATCAAATTATTCCGAAACAAATAAAGCGGACTCGGATGAAAAAGACGGCGATTCGGAGGACAGCGTAAAATGAAAAACAATACTCCGAAAAACAAAGACAATAAAAACGAAAATTACGTAAACAGCAGTTCTTCAGAAAGAACAGATAAGCGCAGAGGATTTTCTTCTCTTATGGAGAAAAACTGGTTCGTATTTATTCTTTCGCTTCTTATCGCTTTTTCCGTCTGGGTCATAGTCGCAATGTATGCCAGCCCGGAGGAATCTTACACGGTTTACAACGTGCCGATAAAGATTAATACCGACGACACGATTGTAAGCGAAAACGGTTTTGAAAATTTCTGGCAGTCCGACACGACTGTAGACGTAACCGTAAACGGACCGAGATATCTTGTGACGTCTATAACCGCTGACGACATTCAGGTCAATGCGTCTCTTTCAAAGGTGTCGGAGGCAGGACTTTCAACGCTTACGCTCAGAACCACATTATTGCACTACGCGAACGAAATCGACGTTACATCGCTTTCAAAGACAAGCGTTCAGGTGTATTTTGACGTGAAGGAAGAAAAAACCTTCGATGTGACGATGGATCAGACGGGAGTCACCGAACATATAGCGGAGGGATACAGATACAAAGACTACGAACTTCCTGTTTCCACCGTTACATTGTCGGGACCGAGGACAGAAATAGAGAAAATTGTTTCTGTTTCCGCAGATCCGCAGTATTCTTCTTCCATGCTCTATGAAAGCACAGTTCTGCCCGCCGCTTTGAACCTTGTGGGAAATACTGCCGCCGATACTGTTTCCGTTAACAAATATATATCGACAGAAGGCATAGATTTCAATGTCAAGATAAATATCAATAAAGTCGCGACTATGAAAACAGCCGTTAAATTCAAAGGGACGGCAGGAGGAGCCGCTCAGGCGAAAATAACTCCAAATACGGTCGATGTGCTGATTGATACCGGGGTAGGATATACAGGCGGCGAAGTGCCAATATTCACTGTCGATTATTCCTCTCTCAAGGAAGGCGAAAATACTTATACGCTTGACGGTCAGAGCGTGGTTCTGCCTGACGGAGTAACATTGCAGGACAAAAATCAGACGTTTGAAATAACGATAACTTACACTCTGACAGGCTGATAAGAAAAAATAAACATGAAAGGAAGGACAAAAAATTGAAAAAAACAACGACCGGTATTTTATTGATATCTCTTGTCCTTTCTGTGATATTTTCGTTTTCGTCATGCTCCGGATCTGTTTTCCAGCCCGGAGAAAATCTTATAAGGCCGCCAAAGCTTTCGGGAGCGGACGGCGAGCTTGAGGCTGCGTTCGAGGATGTCATAGCTAAATCAGGCAAAGGCGATTATATTCTAAGATATCCGTCATCGGGCGACTACCGTTCGGCGTTCGTAATTCACGACTGCAACGGCGACGGAAAAGACGAGGCTTTTGTTTTCTATTCCTACACAAACGAGGAAATGAGCGTACATATGGCTATGTTCGGCTACGACGGGAAAAAATGGCAGCATTCCGGCGATGTCGTGGGCGAAGGAAACGACGTATCGGATATTTCGTTTTCAGATTTAAACAACGATTCGGTCGACGAGGTATTTGTCGGATGGTCAGGAGTAGACCGCAAGATAAATAAAACTCTCACCGTGTACTGTTCACACGGAAGCGGAACGTCTCTCGAATATAAGGCGGCAGCAAACGAGACGTACACTTCTCTTTACTCTGCCGATATAGACAACGATTCGGAAAACGAGCTTCTTCTTTTCACAATAAACTCGACGTCGGACGATTATTCGACTTATGTGTCTGTTTTCAAATTGAAAAGAGACGGCGACAATTATATGATGCGTCAGACAGGCACGGCAAATCTTTTCAACGGAGTTACATCGTTTAACAATATTGTGTCCGACAAAAAAGACGGCGTCACAAGGGTATTTGTTGACGAGACAGCGTCCGATTCGTATTTGACTGAGATTTTATACTGGGATGCAGATTCCGACAGCCTTGTACTTCCTGTCAAGGTAAGTTCTCTCACATTGTCAAAATGCCCCACCGCGAGGTCTCTTGATCTTGAGTCAAAGGATATTGACGGCGACTCCGTAATTGAGATACCTACTACCAACCTTCTTGCCGACAGCAGAATAATTTATAACAATACAGAGGAAAGCACTACGTCCGAAAGCTATTCCGGCGATGAGACGTCACAGGAAAACAGCGGACGGTTAAAGCAGAAAAATACAAAAGTCTATTTGACGTCATGGCTTGATTTCGACGGCGGCAAATTCAATACGGTGGCGTCATACGTCGAAAACGAAACAGACGAGTACCGTTTTTCGTTCAACGGAATACCCGCTGATAAATTTTCCGTAATGATATATCCGAACGAACATCTAACGCAATTTGGGAAAAAAGGCACTGACGGGAAATTTCAGATTCTTTTCTCTGTCGAAGCGTATGAGACAACGGACGATGTATTGACAGGCAATTATCTCTTGTCCGGAGACAATTACAAATATTTTTACGAAATAACAGACGAAGGAAGAAAAGAAGGAATTTCATCCGATTATATTATGAACCGTTTTTCTGTCGACAGCTCCGATATTCAGTTGACAGAGCCTGAAACGGAAAGCGAAACCGAAACCGCGGCCGAGCCCGGCTCAAAGCCAAATCGGTTTAGACCCGGAATATTCAGCTGATGTTTTTGGAGACGGAAAAATCAAGAATTTTTCAGAAATTGAAAGGAATCAATAATGAAAAAACTGCTTATAGCCGAGGACGAGGATTCCATCAGAAAATTTATTGTAATTAATCTGAAAAGAAACGGATACGAAGTGACCGAGGCCGGAAACGGGCAGGAAGCCATTGACAAATACGAACAGGCAGGCGGAAATTTTGACATCGCGCTGCTTGACATTATGATGCCTGAAAAGGACGGGACTGAGGTCTGCAGGTATTTGAGGGAAAAATCGCCGTCTATCGGTATTATAATGCTTACGGCGAAAAGTCAGGAATCGGACAAGGTGTCCGGGCTTTTGATGGGGGCGGACGATTATATAGTTAAACCGTTTTCTCTCACCGAGCTTATAGCGAGAGTTGACGCCGTTTACAGAAGAGTTTCCGTTTCAAGAAAAGCGGAGGACTCTAAAACGCCCGATGACAGACTCGTATCGGGCGATTTTAAACTCGATTACAGATTGAGAAAACTTTTTAAAGGCGAAGAGGAAATAGAACTCACATCGGTTGAATTTCAGCTTATGGAGTACCTGATGGCAAATCCCGAAAAAAAGCTCGCGAGAAAAGAGATACTTGAACGTGTGTGGGGCAAGGATTATTACGGCGATGAAAAAGTTGTAGACGTGAACGTAAGAAGACTCAGAATGAAAATAGAAGATGATCCGTCGTCGCCAAAACATCTGACGACGGTATGGGGCTCGGGATATAAATGGATTCCCTGAAGCGTAAAATGAAAAATAAAAATAACACCGCTTCTTTCACGGAACAGTCGGAAAAGAAAAGAAAAAAAGGCGGACTTCACGGAATTACAAAAAGATGGGTGCTCACAACGCTTCTTGTAATTTATGTAATATTGGCAATTATCGTCATATCTGCTTCTGCTGCTTTAAACGGATATTATGAAAGGCTTGTCGAAAACACGATAGATTCCAAAATTCAGATAAGCTCAGTAAATACATATTTCAGAAATTATATCTCGTCGGGCGGCTCCTTTTCCGACGCCGGCGTGGATTTCGCTGAAAATTTTCAGTACAGCAATCTTATGGATTTGTGGGTAATTGACGAAAAAGGAAAAGTCATAGTTTCATCCTTGGGATTTTCCGTAAATCCCGAGCAGTCAATGCCCGATTACGATACCGCTGTTTCTTCTTCCGACGGCACGGGACTGTGGATAGGCAGGAACTCGAACAACGAAAAAGTTCTTGCGAAGACATATATAATCACGTCCTCGTCTGATGAAAACATCGGAGCCGTCAGAATGATTTCATCTTTAAACGATTTGTCGAGGCAGCATTTTATCTACACTGTCATTTTCATTATTTTCGCATTGCTCGCCGCCGGACTTGTCACTTTTTCCGGCTCGTTTTTTATAGGCTCTATAGTAAGACCCGTAAGAAAAATAAATACGGTGGCGCGTCAGATAGCCGGAGGAGATTACAATGCGAGAGTCCAGAAGGAAAAAGGCGCCAACGACGAGATAAGCGAGCTTTCCGATTCAATAAATTATATGGCGTCTGAAATCGGCAGAACGGAACAGGTCAAAAACGATTTCCTTTCGACAGTTTCGCACGAATTGAGAACGCCGCTCACAGCAATTAAAGGTTGGGCGGAGACTATGAAAGATACCGATCCGTCCGATACCGAGCTTATCTCAAGCGGAATAAACGTAATAATCAACGAGTCGGACAGGCTTGAAAATCTCGTCGAGCAGCTTCTCGATTTCTCAAGAATGGAATCGGGCAGGATGATAGCGCATAAATCGAAAATCGACGTTATCGAGCTTCTCGATTTCTCCGTTGATGTTTTCAAGGGAAGGGCAAAAAGAGATTCAATAGATTTCAGATATGAAAAAACCGCCCTCCACGGCTATGCTTTCGCCGACAGGGATATGATAAAGCAGGTATTCGTAAATATAATGGACAACGCCTTCAAGTATACCGGCTCCGGCGGAAGAGTCGCTGTTTTTGCGAATATTCTGGAGGACACCATTATGATTTCCGTGGCGGATAACGGATGCGGAATAAGCGAAAAGGATCTGCCGCATATAAAGGAAAAATTTTATAAGGCGAATGTCTCTGTACCCGGTTCGGGAATAGGTTTGGCTGTTGTGGATGAAATACTCAAAATGCACGGCGGCAGTTTTGATATTTCATCTGTCGAAAACGAGGGTACGGTAGTCACAATATATATACCCGAAGATAAAGACGAATAATCAAGAAATTTTTCATAAATCCGGTATATAATAAATTCTACTTAAAATTAAAAATCCGAAGCGAAAGGAGATTCAAATGACGGAAGAGAAAATCAATGACAGGGGAAAATCCATTGATGAAATAAAAAAAGAAAGACTCGGAACGACAGGAGGTCAGGCTCTGATCGAGGGCGTCATGATGACCGGGCCGAAAGGCACTGCCATGGCGGTGAGACATGTCATTTCGCATAAAATAAAAGTAAAAAAGATAGAGAACAAAAGATTCAGAGACTCGCACAAAATAGGACGTGTTCCGTTTATCAGAGGAATAATAAATTTTGTTGAGTCAATGATTTTGGGATACAAGACATTGATGGATTCCGCCGAGCTTTCCGGTTCCATGGAGTCGGACGTCCCCGAAGAGGAAATGAGCAAGGCGGATAAATGGATTGACGAGCATTTCGGTCCCAAGATGATTATGGTCATATCGATAATATCGTCAATTTTAGGCTTCGCTATCGCGTTTTTTCTTTTCATGTACCTACCTTCAAAAATAGTTACTTTGGCGGACAATCATCTTTTTTCACAGGTTCTCGCGCATCACAATTTAAAACCGCTTTTCGAGGGAATAATAAGAATTGTCATATTCGTCGCGTATATAGCTTTGGTCGGACAGATGAAGGATATGAAAAGGGTGTTCCAGTATCACGGCGCAGAGCATAAGACTATATTCTGTTATGAATCCGGAGAAGAGCTTACGGTCGAAAACGTAAGAAAGCAGAAAAGGTTCCATCCGAGATGCGGAACAAATTTCATTTTTATAGTTCTTTTGATTTCTATTCTCTGCTCGTCTCTTCTTGCGGTTATTATCCGTCAGTTCCCGTGGGGAATGAACTTTATCGAGAACAACGCTATAGGCTGGGTGCTTGTCAAAATACTGATAATACCGATAGTCGTCGGAATAAGCTACGAATACATAATGTACGCGGGTCATCATGAAAATATTTTTACTAAAATAGTCTCCGCGCCGGGTCTCGCCCTTCAGCGCATTACGACAAAAGAGCCCGACGACTCAATGATAGAATGCGGCATCGCATCAATGAAAGCCGCCGTATACAACGAATATCCCGATGACGAAACAGACGAAGAAGATAAATGCCATGATGAAAAAATCAATGCTCAGGAATAAATTAAGTCTTCATTAATTGATTTTTTCGGTTTTAACAAAAAAAACAATTTATGAAAATTGACGTTAAAAAGCTTGAACGGGATTCCTCGGAAAAGCTCAGATTCAGGGAAAATCCTTCCGGCGACGCAAAGGAGCTTGTAAGGCATTTTTTCGGCATGTCCGAACTCGACGTAATAGTAAATCCCGTCGCGGAAATAAGCGGTGAAAAACTTTCGGAATTTAACGCCGCCGTAGAAAAAAGGGCGTTAGGCTATCCGCTCCAGTACATCATAAACGAGTGGGATTTTTTGGGCAGAACTTTTTATATTGATGAAAATGTTTTATGTCCGAGAACCGAGACGGAACAGATAGCGGACGAAGCCGTAAAATATCTGAAAAAAATAATATCGGCGGGAATAACAGAAAAACCTTTCGTTGCCGATATGTGCTGCGGATCGGGATGTATCGGACTTACCGTTGCGGCTGAAATCCCTCAGGCGGAAGTTGTTTTATGTGATATTTCCGAAAAAGCGCTTGACTGCGCCGAGATAAACAGAAAAAAATTCGGTCTTGAAAATTGCAGGCTTTTTAAATACGACGTCTTTTCCGGATTTGATGAAAAATTGTTCAAACCGTTCGACGCGTTTTTATCAAATCCTCCGTATGTCCCGGACGAGGAGATGGAAAAAATCCAGACTGAGGTAAAATACGAGCCGAAAATCGCCGTTGACGGCGGAAAAGGCGGAATGAGATTTTATTCCGTCCTCTGTCTTAACTGGATCGAACATCTTAAAAAAGGCGGATTTTTTATGTTTGAATCCGGCGAAGGTCAGCCGGAAAAAATCCTTGACATGATAGACAAAAACAAATTTGACGCGAAATCCGAGGCGGATATCTGTTCTGTCGTAAGATTTGTAAACGGAATAAAAAATAAATAAAAAAGGAAGAAAAAACAGATGTTAAGCGCAATTATTTCGGCTGTCAGAGCCGGCGATATAGCGGTGGCTCTTATTCAGATTGCCGCGCTTCTTTTCGTAATGTTCGTCTGTATGCCGTTTCACGAGTGCGCTCACGCATATATGGCCGTAAAACTCGGCGACAACACTCCGAAACTTCAGGGAAGACTTACGTTGAATCCTATGGCGCACCTTGATTTGATAGGTTCATTGATGTTGCTCATAATCGGGTTCGGCTACGCCAAACCTGTACAGGTAAATATCAACAATTTGAAAAACGGAAGAAAAAGCTTTGCGGCTGTCGCACTCGCCGGGCCTGTTTCAAATCTTTTACTTGCTTTTATAATATGCTTCGCAGGCTCGTTTTTTAATGCGTCTTACTCTGTTCGTATGCAGCTTATATATCAGTTTTTCTATTTCGGCGCGTTAATAAATATCAATCTCGCCGTTTTCAATTTGATACCGATACCGCCTCTTGACGGTTCGAGAATACTTACTCTTATCCTTCCGGAAAGAGCGTATTATTCTCTGATGAAATATGAGAGGATAATAATGATAGCTCTTTTCGTCCTAATCTTGCTTGGATTTCTCGACAAACCTCTGTCGTTTTTATCCGAATGGGTTTTCAAGGGAATAAATTTCGTCGCGTCGCTTCCGGCTAAAGCTGTTTTCGGCTGAGAAATACAAAAAGAGATGATTTGTCTGTCTCGTATTTTCCGAAAAAGTTATCATCTTCTGCTCAGAAAATTTTATCTATCGGGAAAATAATTTTACGGAGTTAAGACGGCTTAATGGAAGAAATTACATTTAAAACAGAAGTTTTCGAAGGACCGCTTGACCTTCTTCTTCATCTGATAGCGGTTCACAAGCTCGATATATACGATATAAATATAAGCGAACTTGTAGACCAGTATATATCGTATATTAAATCCATGAAGGAAAACAATCTTGACATTGCGTCCGATTTCATAGCGATGGCGTCAAGGCTTGTATATATAAAAACCGTTTCTCTTCTCCCCAAAAAAGAGGAGGCGGAGAAATTAAAAGAAGAACTCACGGGCGAGCTTATCGAGTACAGGGATTTGAAAATCTGCGCCGAAAAGCTTGCTGGCATGACGGAAGGCTTTGATAAACTTTCGCGCGAACCTGCCGATATTAAAGCGGATATGACGTACCGCCGCTTTCACGACAGCGCAGAACTCGTCTATGCGTATTTAAACGCGGTAGGGAAGAAACTCAGAAAGCTTCCGCCGCCGGAGGATTCTTTTAAGGAAATAGTGGCAAAGGCCGTAGTATCGGTATCTTCAAGAGTAAAATACATATATAAGCTTATTTCAATGACCGGAAAGGTGAGTCTTGACGACGTATATTATTCGTCGGCTACCCGTTCGGAGCTTGTGGCGTCTTTTCTCGCGGTACTTGAAATGTCGAGGAAAGGTATAATATCCCTGTCGGGTTCGGACAATGACGTATATATGGAAATAGGCTCGGGCGACATCGAAAATGCGGCGGCGGAATTTGACGAGTTTTGATTTAAAGTATATTTAGAGAAAATATTATGGAAGAAAAAAATCTGAAACCGCTTTTTGAGGCGATTCTTTTTGCGTCGGGCGATCCTGTCGATTTAAAAACTTTATGCTCTGAACTCGATATATCCGAAGAGACGGCGGAAAATACCATGAAAGAGCTTGCCGAAAAATTTTTATCAGAAGAAAGCGGTCTTGAAATAATAAAACTCGACGGAAAATTTCAGATGGTGACAAAAAGCAGATACGCGAATGACGTCAGAAAAGTTCTCGCGGTAAAAAAGAACGCGCCTTTATCTCCGGCGGCGTTTGAGGTGCTCGCCGCTGTCGCATACAACCAGCCTGTGACAAGGTCTTTTGTCGAGCAGATAAGGGGCGTCGATTCGTCCGGCGTTATGAATACCCTCTGCGAAAGAAATTTAATAGAGGAGGCCGGAAGGCTCGATTTGCCAGGGCGCCCTCTTCTTTACAGGACTACCGACAATTTTTTGAGATGCTTCGGACTTTCAAGCCTCGACGATCTTCCGCCTGTATCGGACTCGGATTTGGGATACGACGACAAAAACGACGGATTGAACCCCGAAAAAAATCATTGAAATTTGTATTTTAAGACGCGTTGAAAAAAAATTTTTCATTTGAGCGAAAAATATTAAAATAACAGTAGAATTTTCATTTCAATTCTTATATAATAAACAGATAAAGGAAAATATTTTACCGGAAGAAGGGACAGATGATATGATTGCGCTTTATATTATTATCGGCATCGTCGCGCTTATTGTCATTATTTTATCCGTCAGGCTTTCGGTCAGATACGAGATAAATGAGGAGGGAAAAAATTCCCTTCTTGTTAAATGGGCTTTTGTTAAAATAAATATTCTCCCCGAAGACGAAGAGAAAAAAGCGGCGAAAAAAGAGAAAAACGAAAAAAAGAAAAAAAGCAAAAAACGCCAAAAAGCGATTGAGGAAAGCAGAAAGAGAAAAGACGGCAACACCGTAACCGAACATAAAGAAGAACAAAAGAAATCAAAGCCCGACATTAAAAAGCTTCTTGAATCGGAAGGCGTAAACGGAGTAGCTGAAATTTTAAATAAATTAGCAGTCATAACAGATAAATTGGGCTACAGAATTTCGCGGTCGATAATAATTCCCGAAATGTTGATAGATATTGGCGAAACCGGAAACGACGCCGCGGACACTGCCGAAAGGTACGGTGAAATATGCTCCGTCATCTTCCCGGCGGCGGGGCTTATCTGCTCTATGTGCAAGGTCAGAAAATACGCGGTCAACATCTATCCCGACTATATAGCGAGACACGGCGACAAAGTAAACGCCGTGGTTTCCGTCGCGGTAATTCCGAGAAAACTCATTAACGGATTGATAGCGTCATTGGTCGGAGCGCTCAACTCAGTCGGATTCAGACTTATTAAGGATTTGAAAAACGCCTCGCCCGCTCCCGAAAGCAAGCCTGTTGTAGAGACTGAGGGCAGGGTCACTACGCCGGACGAGATAAAAGAGCTGAAAAAAGAAGAGAAAAAAAGCGAACGCCCAAAAAGCAAAAAGAAATAATAATTTGTCCGAATGATAACAACATATTTTTTTATTATAAATATAACATTAAAAGAGAGAACGGTGCAGATAAATGAAAGAAAATTCAGCTGAAAAAATTCTTGCAACTACTATTGAAAAGGTAAGAGACCTTGTAGATGTCAGCACTATAGTCGGAGATCCCATCAAGTGCGGCGACGACATAACAATCATACCTATCTCAAAAGTTACATACGGATTTGCATCAGGCGGTTCTGATTTTCCGTCAAAGAGCAATCAGGAGCTTTTCGGAGGCGGCGGCGGAGCCGGAGTCTCCATTAATCCCATAGCTTTTCTCGTTGTAAATAAGGGTGAGGTATCTATTAAGCATATCTCTGCGAACGACAACGCCGCCGAGAGAGCCGTCAATCTCATTCCCGAGATGTTTGATAAGATTACAAATTACGTTGACGAGTCAAAGGAGAAAAAGAACGCTCCCGCTCCGAAGCCGGATGTGACTGTCGAGACAGAATAAAATTTTAAAATGCAGACTTAAAACCGTAACCGCAAGGCGGCTGCGGTATTGTTTGTATATTATTGTAAAAACAAGATTAAAATAATGGCTGAAAAAATCAGATTGCAGAAATATCTGTCGGAAAGAGGCGTCGCTTCGAGGAGAAAATCCGAGGAGATGATGAACGACGGCAGAGTTAAAATAAACGGCAGACCGGCTAAACCCGGCGACAAAGTCGATCCCGACAAAGATACTGTGACGGTCGACGGCGAAAAGGTCGGCAGAACGAGAGAAAAGAAGATATACCTCGTTTTAAATAAGCCCAGAGGCTATGTATCCACCATGTCCGATCAGTTCGGCAGAAAATGCGTGAAAGACCTTTTGACCGATGTAAACGAAAGACTTTATCCTGTTGGCAGGCTTGACATGGATTCCGAGGGACTTTTGATTTTCACAAACGACGGCGATTTTGCAAACCTTATGATGCACCCTTCGCACGAAATACCTAAAACATACCTCGTGACTGTAAGCCCGAGAGCGTCAAAAGAGCAGATGGACAAGCTTGAAAGCGGAGTGGAAATAGAAGACGGCTATGTCACAAAACACGCCGAGGTATATATTATGGATGAAATTTCCACATACAATCCGTCCGGCGGCGGCACATCGGATAAAGACGAAAGAGCCGGAAGGACTGTTCTCAGGATAACTATACACGAGGGCAGAAACAGGCAGATAAGAAAAATGTGTGAAAAAGTCGGACTCGATGTTTTAAGACTCAAGAGAATAGAAGAGGGTTCAATAAATATAAACGGAGTAAGACCCGGAAAGTACAGATATCTTAAATATTCGGAAGTGAGAAGCCTCAAATCTCTCGCTAAGACGAGCGCGCCTTCTGACAGAAAAAAACAGGAAAGCAAAAACAATTAAACAAAAAAAATTTATCGGAGCGGAATATGGCAAAAAGTATGACCGGATACGGCAGAGCCGAAAACTCTGTCGACGGATTTGATATAACAGTTGAAATTAAGAGCGTAAATTCCAGATTTCTGGAATTTGCACCCAGGACGCCGAAAACATACGGATTTCTTGAGGACAGGCTCAGAAAATACGTGTCAACGTTTATTTCAAGAGGTAAAGTCGAATGTTCTGTCTTTATCGACTCCACCGAGGCGGACGACAATGTGACGGTTGAGGTCAACAAATCGCTTGCGAAAGGGTATATTGATGCGATAAATCTGATTGCGCGGGAGTACGGACTCGAAAACGATTTCAAGATTTCGGATCTCGCGATGAAAACGGATATTTTTACAGTCAGAAAAGCTCCGGCGGACGAAGAAAAAATCTGGAACGAGGTTAAATCAGTATTTGACGAAGCTATGGCGTCATTTATCGGAATGAGAGCTGCCGAAGGCGAAAAACTGAAAGAAGACATTTTGAGAAAAGCCGACTTTATTTTATCTCTTGTCGAAAAAGTCGAGCAGAGATCGCCTGTCACTGTCGAGGAGTACAGGCAGAAACTCACCGACAGAATAAAAGAAATGCTCGCCGATACAAAAATAGATGAGCAGAGAATTTTGACCGAAGCGGCGATTTTCGCCGACAAAGTCGCCGTAGACGAGGAAACCGTCAGGCTCAGATCGCATATTTCACAGCTTAAAAATTTGTTTGAACAGGATGTTCCTATCGGCAGAAAGCTTGATTTCCTCGTCCAGGAAATGAACAGAGAGGCAAATACGATAGGTTCAAAATGCACGGATCTTGAAATATCCGAATATGTCATTGAGATAAAGTCGGAAATTGAAAAAATCAGAGAACAGATACAGAATATAGAGTAATATTATGAAGCTTGTAAATATCGGATTCGGAAATCTTGTAAACGCCTCAAGAGTTATCGCAGTCGTAAGTCCCGATTCAGCTCCCGTAAAAAGGATGATATCCGATTCAAGAGACAGGGGTATGCTTATCGACGCATCGCACGGCAGAAAAACACATTCGGTTATTCTTACCGATTCAGACCATGTCATTTTGTCTTATCTTCAGCCGGAAAGGATAGAGGCTAAATTCAATGAACCCGAAACGGAAGGAGAAAACGATGAGTGAAAATATCAATCACGGCAATACCGAATTATCCGGAACAGATAAAAAGCTTATCAAAAATTTAATAATAATATCGGGTCCGTCCGGGACGGGAAAAGACACCATTGCGCACGCCCTCACCGAAAAAGACAATTCTCTGTGTATTTCTGTTTCGGCGACAACGAGGCCTATGAGAGCCAACGAAAAAGAGGGAAAAGATTATTATTTCAAAACCGAGAAAGAATTTAATGATCTTATAAATGAAGACGGATTTATTGAACACGCGTGCTACGACGGACACTGCTACGGAACGCTGAAATCGGACGTGTGCCGCAGAATAGACGAAGGCAAACAGGTGATTTTGGTAATCGAGGTCAAGGGCGCCGCCGCGGTCAGGGAAAAATTTCCAGGAGTTCTATCGATTTTCATTCTTCCTCCCGATATGAACACGCTTGAAAAAAGACTGAGAAAAAGAGCCACGGAATCTGAAGAGTCGATAAAAAAGAGACTTGCTGCCGCGAATGACGAGATAATGAGAGCCTGCGAATACGATTATAAAGTTGTAAACGCCGACCTTGACGAAGCTGTGGAAACGGTCTATAATATAATATTAAACAGAAGAAAAGAAATCTGAATTATCAATTTTTCGCGGGATTGTTTTATATTCGTTATTGAAAAAAGGACGGTAAAATAAATGCTTGATATGGATTTGTCTAAAATGCTTAAAAACGGAGTAAACCGCTATGAACTCGCGGCAGCTACCGCCAAAAGAGCGAGACAGATAGTTGACGAAAAAAAAGAAGCGAAGGAAATTTTTACGGAGAAACCCGTTTCACTCGCCATTGAGGAATATAAAGAAGGTAAATGGACCGTAGAAGTTGACAAGACTTTGGAAGGAAGAGTTGAAGTCAATCCCGAATAATTTTATCCCGGAAGAATCGTTTTCTTCAAAAAAACATTCCGGTTCAGTAGAATCGGCGGTGCTTGTCGCTGTCGAAAACACAGGCTACGGATTTGATAAATTATTTTCCTACCTTACTCCCGGCGGCGCCCCGGCGGACGTCTTAATCGGGCGTAGGGTTCTTGTAGGTTTTGGAAAAAGCAGATATCTGAGACAGGGAATAGTTTTCGCCGAGGCGGATATCGAAGATAAAGGCGAATTGTCCGGCTTAAAAAAAATCAAGAAAGTAATTGACGAAAAACCGCTTTTTACACCGGAACTTTTAAAACTCGCTTCATATATAGCCGATGAAACATTCTGCACTTATTTCGAAGCAGCGAGGGCGATGGTTCCGGCGGGTCTTTGCATGAACACCGTGAAAACATGGCGTGCGGTCTCCGATTCGGACGAAATTTATGACAAGTATCTGACCGAGGACGAAAAAAAAGTTTTTGATTTTTTGAAAAACAGAGACGGATTTTCAGAGACGTCCAAAATATATTCCAAGCTTAAAATGGATTCAAATTCCGGCGCGCTTGAATCATTGTACGAAAAAGGACTCGTAATTTCAGCCACCGATACTTTGAGAAAAATCGGTGACGCTTCTGAAAAGATAGTACACCTTTCTGATGAATATTCAGGCGACGATTATTCAAAAGCCGGTCTTACAAAGCGTCAGATCGAAGTTATAGATTTTCTGCGGAAAACAGGTTCTGCGTCTGTCACTGAAATTTCATATTATCTCGGCGTTACAAAATCTGTCGCCGAAAATCTTAAAAACAAAAATATCGTCTACTATGAGAATGTGGAAAGTTTCAGAACTCCGAAGATGATGAGAAATATCGAGCGCGACACGTCCGATTTTACATTGACGGACGAACAGTCAAAGGCGTTTGAAAATCTCAAAAAAAAGGCAGACAGCGGGAAATACAGCCAGACACTTCTTTTCGGCGTAACAGGCTCCGGAAAGACGAGAGTTTATATGAAGCTTATAGACAGCTTATCTTCCGATACCGGAGTTATAATGCTTGTGCCGGAAATTTCGCTTACGCCGCAGGCGCTCTCAATTTTTTACTCAAGGTATGGTTCGAGGGTCGCCGTCCTTCATTCGGGACTTTCGGCAGGGGAAAGAACGGACGAGTGGAAAAGGGTTAAAAACGGAGAGGCAAATTTCGTTATAGGTACGAGAAGCGCGGTATTTGCTCCTGTGCGGAATTTGAAACTAATAATAATCGACGAGGAGCAGGAAAGCGCATATAAATCTGAGATGACGCCCAAATATTCCGCTTACGATGCTGCTCATTTCAGGGCGAAATATAATAACGCCCTCCTTTTAATGGGTTCCGCCACACCGTCCGTGACGACATTTGCAAGGTGCCGGAAAGGTCTGATTGATTATCTCGAACTTAAAAACAGATATGCCAAGGGCGGTCTTCCCGAGGTCACTGTAGTAGACACGTCTATCGGCGAAAATATGGGCGCACGAAAAACGCTCAGCACGTTTCTTGTAGACGAAATTAAGAAAAACCTTGATAACAAGGAGCAGACCATTCTTCTGATAAACCGCAGGGGATTCAATACTTTTGTGGCGTGCACGTCGTGCAAAAAGGTTCTCACATGTCCCAACTGTTCTATTTCGCTTACATATCACAGCGCAAACAACAGGCTTATGTGCCACTACTGCGGTTATTCGGAACCAATGACCGACGTCTGCCCGTCGTGCGGTTCAAAGACGGTCAGGTATTCAGGTTTCGGCACTCAGCTTGCCGAGGCGGAACTTAACGATATTTTTCCCGACGCAAATATACTCAGGATGGACGCGGACACTACGGCGGCGAAAGACGCGCATGAAAAAAAATTCGTTGATTTTAAAAACGGAAAATACGATATCATGGTTGGCACTCAGATGGTCGCGAAAGGCCTCGATTTTCCGAATGTCACTTTAGTCGGCGTTATTTCCGTGGATCAACAGCTTTACAATGACGATTATATGAGTTCGGAAAGAACTTTTGACCTTTTGACTCAGGTCATAGGCAGGTCGGGCAGAGGCGAAAAAAAAGGCAGAGCCGTCATTCAGACGGTGTCGCCCGAAAACGAACTGATATCTCTTGCCTCAAGACAAGATTATGAATCGTTTTTCGACTCCGAGATAAAGATAAGAAAAGCGATGGTCTATCCGCCATACTGCGATTTATGCGTCATAGAATTTAAAAGCAGATCCGATTCGAAGGCGAGGGAATCTTCAAGAAAATTTTTCAATTCGATAAAAGAAAAATTTTCCGAAAACGAAAAAATTAAAGTCGTGATGCTCGGACCGGTGGCGCCCAGAGCGTCGAAATTGTCGGGATTTTACAGACAAAGGATAATAATAAAATGTCATAACTCCGCTGATTTCAGACAGATAGTTTCTGAAAGCTTGAGGGAATTTCTCATGTCTTATTCAAATAAAGACGTTTCAGTTTCGGCGTCGATAAATCCCGAAAGCGTAATTTGATAATTTTTCAGAAAGGCAATCAAATATGTCATACAGAACAATCAAGACCGAAGGTAATCCGATACTCAGAAAAAAGAGCAGAAAAGTTGAAAAGTTTGATGACAGACTTTTTGAACTGCTTGACGATATGAAGGAAACTCTTTACAAAGCTGACGGAGTAGGCCTTGCGGCTGTTCAGGTCGGCGTGCTCAAAAGAGTTATTGTAATTGACGTCTCTGAAACGAGGGATAATCTAATCGAGATGATAAACCCCGAAATTATCGAGAAAGACGGGCAGCAGGAAGAGTACGAGGGATGCCTTTCCATTCCCGATATGACCGGAAAAACAAAGAGACCCAATCACGTCGTATGCAGGTATCAGGACAGAAAAGGCGATTGGTATCAGATAGAGGGCGAGGGACTTTTGGCAAGGTGCATATGCCATGAAACAGATCATCTCGACGGCATATTGTTTTCCGACAGACTTGCGGAAGGCGAAACTCTTCATTACAGCAAATCGGGAGAATAATATATTTTATGTATAATACGACGGCGGAATTTTTTTCTGCCGCCGAATGGTTTTATCTCTTTTTAATATGACCGTGAATAATTTATTCGGCGAAATTTTAAGCGATATTTAATTTCGCGCCGTATAATATTAATATATAAAAACGAGAACCTCTTTTTCGGTCGGATTGTTGGGAGGAAAATTTGAATTGAAAATAATCTATATGGGAACGCCGGATTTCGCCGTTCCGAGTCTTGAAAGACTATATGAAAAATACGGCGTTTCGCTTGTCTGCACAAATCCCGACAAGCCTGTCGGAAGAAAGCAGATAATGACCATGTCCGACGTAAAGAAAAAAGCCGTGGAATTAAACATACCGGTATATCAGCCCAAAACGCTTAAATCAGACGAGGCGTTTGAATATTTGAGCGGGTATGAGCCGGATTACATTGTAGTCGCGGCTTACGGAAAAATTCTTCCCAAAAGAATATTGGATCTGCCGAAATACGGCTGCGTCAATATCCACGGTTCTCTTCTGCCAAAGTACAGAGGAGCGGCTCCGATACAAAGGGCTGTTCTCGCCGGAGAAAAAAAGACCGGAATCACAATAATGCTTATGAACGAGGGACTTGACACCGGCGATATTTTAGCTCAGAAAGAATATGAAATAGGCGAAAACGAGACGTCGGGAGAAGTCTTTGAAGCTCTCGCAAATATGGCGCCCGATATTTTGACCGACACTCTCGAAAAATATTCCGAAGGCAGTATAACTCCGGTAAAACAGGATGACTCTCTTTCAAATTACGCGAAGATGCTTACAAAAGAAGAGGCGCTGATTGATTTTTCCTGGGACGACAAAAAAATACACGATTTCATAAGAGGAATGAATCCGTGGCCTGTCGCGTATACTTTTTTTGACGGAAAGAAAATCAAGATATTCGACTCCGGACTTACAGGAGAAAGAACTTTTACCGAGCCCGGAACATTGTACAGTGGGACGACAGCCGGTTCAAAAGAAAATAAGCTTCTTTTGTCGTGCGGAAATTCGCTCTCTCTTGAAATTCTGTCGGTTCAGCCAGAGGGGAAAAAGAGAATGGATGCGAAATCTTTTATCGCGGGCTATTTAAAAAATCATTAAATTACCCGAAAAATTTCTACACCTGACAATTTTTAAAAATTTCAGAACACATCATATTTTTTATATTCGATTTTATCGGAAAGGAGAAAATTTATGTATCTTTCGGCCGAATCAATTTATCTTTATATAATTCTTGTTGTTCCCGCGTTAGTATTGGCGATTTTTGCCCAGATTACGGTCAAATCGAGATATTCAAAATATTCAAGAATAAAAAATTCGAGGAATCTGACAGGCGCTCAGGCCGCTATGAACGTATTGAATTATTACGGCGTAACCGGAGTAAAAATAATTCCCATTAAGGGAACGCTTACCGATAATTTCAACCCGAGAAACAACACTATAAGTCTTTCTGAAGATATATACTACGGCACGTCTGTCGCATCTGTCGGTATTGCCGGACACGAAGCCGGTCACGCGGCTCAGCATGCGGAAAATTATTTTCCGATCAAAGTGAGAAACGCCGTAATTCCTGTTTGCAACATAGGCTCATGGGTGGGTATTCCTCTCGCTTTAATCGGCTATTTTCTCGGAATACAGGGTCTCATTACGATAGGGCTCGGACTTTACGCGATGATAACCGTTTTTCAGCTCGTCACATTGCCTGTCGAGTTCAACGCGTCGAGAAGGTCTCTTAAAGTAATCGAAGAAACGGGCATGTTGGCAGACGGAGAGGAACGCAGCGGAGCAAAAAAAGTACTCACTGCGGCCGCAATGACATACGTCGCTTCTCTCGCGGTGTCGCTTGCCAACCTTCTCAGATTTATTATCCTGCTCGGCGGCGGCTCGAGAAGAGATTGAATATGCCAGACGCGAGGTATGAGGCGTATAAAACGCTTCGCATGACAGAAAAAGATTCAAAATATGTAAATATTTCCCTCTCTGAAAGGAATGACCTTTCGGAAAGGGATTTTTCGTTGTATCAAAGACTTGTCAGAACCGCAGTCGAAAGAAAAATTACTCTCGACTACAATATTTCCATTTATCTGAAAAATTCTATAAAAAAGCTCAAGCCACAGCTTCTGACTGTTTTAAGGCTCGGCGCTTCCCAGCTGCTTTTTATGGATAAGATACCTGCTTCGGCGGCTGTGAACGAATCTGTTAAACTCGCGAAAAAAACCGGATGTTCTTACGCGTCCGGACTTGTAAACGCCGTTTTGAGGAAAATTTCGGCGGAGGGAATTAAATATCCCGACAAAGACAATGAGATTTATTACCTGTCTGTAAAGTATTCTTTTCCGGAATACGCCGTCAAAAAATATCTCGACGATTACGGGACAGAAATATGCTTAAAGATACTTGAAAGCTCTTTGAAAGAAGAACCTGTCTATATCAGAAAAAATAATTTGAAGGAGGGCAATTTTTCTTTCCCCGCCGAAAAATCTCTTGTAGTCCCGGGAGCTTATAAAGTTTCGGGAAATCTTTTCAGAAATTCCGACGATTTGAAAAACGGACTTTTCCACGTACAGGATCTGCCGTCTCAGATCTGCTGTCTCAAACTAAGAGCGAAGCCGGGCGACAAAGTCGCGGACGTATGCGCTTCTCCGGGAGGAAAGACAGCCGCATTGGCGGAGATTATGGAAAACAAAGGATTTATTCTTTCTTGCGACATTCATCCGCAGAGGGTAAAATTAATCGAAGAAAACGTCAAAAGACTCGGGATAAAAATAGTTAAAACATCTGTAAAAGACGCGTCGGAAGGAACTGTTTTCGACTTCGACAATGAAAAACACGATTTGAGCGGATATTTTGACAAACTTCTGTGCGACGTTCCCTGTTCCGGTTCGGGCGACGCCGGCAGAAAGCCGGACGTGAAATACAAGCGAAAAGAGGATATAGAAAATCTGCCTGCGCTTCAGAAAAGAATAATTTCTTGTTCATCGCGTCTTTTAAAAAGCGGCGGACGAATGATATATTCGACTTGCTCTCTTTATAAAGATGAAAATGAAAAGGTCGTCAATGAATTTCTTTCAAAGAACAAAAATTTTTCCCTTATCGAAATGAAGACTATTTTTCCGTTTGAATACGGCACGGACGGATTTTTCTACGCTGTAATTGAAAAAGAGTGAATGGATATGGCTGATTATGTGATTAAAAGTTCAAAGTACGGTCAGGCTCAGGGAAAGAAAGATATTCTTTCAATGACTTTGCCGGAACTTGAAAAAGAGACAGAGGCGCTCGGAGAGAAAAAATTCCGCGCAAAGCAGATATTTTCATGGCTTCATGAACATTCGGTTCAGTCGTTTGACGAAATGACGAACATTTCAAAAAGTCTGAGGGATAAACTCGAATCAGGCTGCGCCATACTTCATACGTCTATTGAAAAAAAACTCTGTTCGGAGTATGATAATACAAAAAAATACCTTTTAAAACTTGACGACGGCGAATATATCGAGTCTGTCCTGATGAGGTATAAATACGGTCAGACTGTCTGCGTTTCAACGCAGGTCGGCTGCGCAATGGGATGCAAGTTCTGCGCGTCTACGCTTGACGGCTGCGTCAGAAATCTTACACCTTCGGAAATACTATGTCAGGTTTATTCGGCGGAAAGGGACAGCGGCGAAAAAATATCTCATATAGTTTTGATGGGAATGGGCGAGCCGCTCGAAAATTATGATAACGTTCTCAGGTTTCTCGAACTTGTGACCGACGAAAACGGAAAAAATATATCGATGAGGCATATTTCAATTTCCACCTGCGGAATAGTTCCGAGAATTTATGACCTTATGCAAAAAAACCTTCAGCTCACTTTGTCGGTGTCTCTCCACGCGCCTAATGACGAAATAAGAAAAAAGATGATGCCAATAGCGAGAAAATATTCTATCGCCGAACTTTTGAAAGCGTGCGAAGATTACGAGAAAAAAACTCACAGGCGCATATCTTTTGAATACGCCATGGTAAAAGACGTAAACGACAGCGAGGATTGTGCGCGCGAGCTTGCCGGCAGACTGAATGGTACTTTATGCCATGTAAATCTGATACCCGTCAACGAGGTCAGGGAGACCGGAATGAAAAAAAGCGATGAAAAGACTGTCGAAAAATTTTCGGAGATATTGAAAAGCCAAAATATCGCAGTGACGGTAAGGAGAAAACTCGGTTCTGACATAAACGCTTCATGCGGTCAGCTCAGAAGAAATTTTTCTTCAAAGTGAATTTTAAAAATTTTTCCCGGCTTTACGGTAAAAAATAATTATTTAATAAAAAAAATTAAACGCATATATGATTAAATTTCTATATTATAAATTAGAGCAGAGACATTTATTATAAAATAAATTTTACAGATTTTCTTTTGCACTCAAAGGTGCTTTGAAGGGGGCGTTTTTACGGAATATTCCGCAAAAACAGATATTGGACTTAAAAGACAATCCAATCAGGACGCCTATGTCGTAGGAAAGTTCTCCGACGGCAGTGTTTACGCTGTCGTATGCGACGGAATGGGCGGATATAACGGCGGCGGAATAGCCAGCAGCACAGCCGCTCAGGTCATACAGTCTACTCTCACCGAAAATTATATAGAATCCATGAGGGAAAATATGATTGAGGATTTAATCGAGACATCTATCGAAAGGGCTAACGTCGCTATTTTGCAGAAAGCAGTTTCGGATTCGTCTCTTGCGGGAATGGGCACTACGGTTGTGGCGCTCATCGTCCGCGACTCCAAAATAATCTGCGCCCACATGGGTGATTCAAGGTGCATGATACTGTCCGGCGATAAATTGAAAAAGATAACAAAGGATCATTCATATGTTCAGGAACTTGTAGACAGAGGCGAGATAACCGAAGACGAGGCGAGAGTTCATCCGAAGAAAAATCTGATAACAAGAGCTCTCGGCACCGACGAGGATATTCAGATAGAATTTACAAAGTATACTCTTGAAAAAGATGAAAAAATTCTTGTCTGCACCGACGGTCTCGTAAACAACGTTACTGAAAACGAGATAATAGAAATACTCAACTCAAGCGATTTGAAAGACAGCGCCGATATTCTCGTGGACAGGGCGAACAGCCACGGCGGCACGGATAATATAACTGCATTGGTCATCGCGTAAAGGGAATTAAAATATGGAAAATATTAACGGACGCACTCTCGGCGGAAGATATATTCTCGAGGAAATGGTCGGGAAAGGCGGCATGGCTGTAGTCTATAAGGCTCGTGACACCATGAAGAGCAGAACCGTCGCCGTCAAGATAATGAAAGAAAAATATTCATCAAACGAGGAATACCGGCAAAGATTTCTGACCGAATCGAGAGCAGCCGCGTCGCTGAACAATCCGAATATAGTAAAAATTTACGACGTAAGTCTCGGAATGACTACGCCATACATTGTAATGGAGTATGTTGACGGCATTACTCTCAAGGATTACCTTAAAAAGAAAGTTTCTCTTTCGTGGAGAGAGGCGTTCGCCATATGCACTCAGGTATTGAACGCTCTTGACCACGCTCACAATAACGGCGTTATTCACAGGGATATAAAGCCTCAGAATATCATGCTTTTAAACGACATGAAAACTGTAAAGGTCATGGATTTCGGAATAGCGCTTTATACAGGCAACAGGTATTCGTCGGGCGAAATGGACAATGTCCCTATGGGTTCTGTCGGGTATGTATCTCCTGAACAGATTCAGGGCCGCAGAACCGATTCGAGGGCCGATATTTATTCTGTCGGTGTCACTATGTACGAAATTGTCACGGGAAAAATGCCGTTTACATCGGACAGCGCTGTAAATATAGCGAGAAAACAGATTACGTCAAACCCGATTTCGCCTAAAAGCCTCGTGCCTGATCTTCCTACAGGCGTTGACCAGATAATTATGAAGGCTATGAGCATCAACCCGACCGACAGGTATCAGTCGGCAAGGGAAATGCTTGCGGAGATGGCGGAGGTTTACAAAAATCCGCTTATCGTTTTTGACCACACGAGGAAAAAGACGGCGGCGGTGTCGGATAAAAGAAATCATGATTTTTCAAATTCGAGGTTAAAGGGAGTAAGTTCGTTCGGCGACGTCCGTTCGCGTCAGCCTCAGATAAAAACTGGCGTTTCAATAATGGACGGGTCGTCACCGTCGTCGGACAAAGACGGCGGCATAGAAATTGACTGGGATAAAGTCGATATGACTCCCCAAGACGAGGCGTATTCAAAAAAAGATATAACCGTCCCTATTTTGTTTATCATTATCTTCGTTTTGATCGCCGTATCAGTTTTCGCCGCGTGGTTTTTCTTCGCAGACACCAAAGAGGTATCAGTCCCTGATTTTGTCGGCAAAAATATAAATGAAGTAAAGGACGAAAAAGATTATAAATATTTCTTCTCCCATGACATGATAGAACAGAATCTCGTTTATACGACAGATCACGAGGAGGGTTATATTATTTCCCAGTCCGTCAAAAAAGGAACTGTTCTGAAAGTTACCCATTCTTCAAAGACGGTCATAAGGCTTAACGTCGCTTATACGAGCAAATCTATGACTGTACCTGAAATAAGCAAGGGTGAACAGCTTTCCGAGGCGAGGCAGAAACTTCAAAAACTCGGATTTAAGGTAAAAACAAAGGCGCAGGTCGATATGTCTCTTGATGAATCGACTGTAATCAAGGTGGATCCCGCTTCCGGCACTGAGGTGTCTTACGGTTCGACGGTCACAATTTATTACGCAATTCACGATGCGGATAAAGTCGCCGTTCCCGATGTTGTCGGCGTTGAGGAATCGGACGCCGTTCAGGAGCTCAAAGATCTCGGATTTAATGTCAAGGTAGAATATCAGGAGTCGTCCGGAACTAACGTAGGAAAAGTAATTTCTCAGTCTGTAAAGGCCGATACCCAGGTAATAGCCGCCA
Source organism: uncultured Eubacteriales bacterium (assembly GCA_900314355.1). Classification (GTDB taxonomy): domain Bacteria; phylum Bacillota; class Clostridia; order Oscillospirales; family Acutalibacteraceae; genus UBA1081. Next base: position 29,765 of record OMUY01000080.1, read on the forward strand.
ATACCCAGGTTACTCTCGTCGTCGGCAGGTCGTCAAGCGGCGGAAAAGTATTCGTAAGCGTATCTCTTCCCGATTTGAGTTCAAAGGACAATGCTGTTGAAAATATTTACGTATATGTAAACGGCAGTCTTTACAAGACTTATTCGTCCGTATCTTTGGACGGTTCGTCAAAGAGCGTCGAACTCGGAGGTTCAGGCAAATCGACGTTTGAGGTGCAGATAGGCGATCAGGTTGTAATGACGGGCGACGTCGACTTTAATTCGTCTGAGGTATCAAACACGACTAAAAAATCATACAAGTATTCCGAAAACGCCGAAACCACAAAAGCGGAAACGACAAAAAAGACCGAGACTACCGCCGCGACTACTAAAGCGCCGGAGACAACTACACAGGGAACTGTTTCAAGACCGTCATATTTTGGCAAAACGGGAACCGAATATTACAACGAGCTTGTAAATCTCGGATTTGACGTCGAGATAATCCGCCAGGCGTCGTCAAGCGTGCCGGAAGGCAATATTATCGGCGTTCAGGGACCGCAGACAGTCAAAAAGAGCGAAGTCGAAAATACTCATATTGTTATTTTCGTAAGTTCGGGAAGCTGATAAGGAAAATCGGAAGTGGCAAAAGACAGAAGAACCGGCGAAACTAAGACCAATTCAAATCTATCGGCGGACTCCGGAATAATAATGAAAAGCGATTCGGGATTTTACTATGTTAAAATTTCCGACGGCAGTATCGTTCAGTGCAGGGCGAGAGGAAAATTCCGCTCGGAAAATATATCTCCCCTGACAGGCGATTTTGTAGATATTTCTTATTCCGACCTTAAAAACGGAGCCGTGGAAAAAATACACGAAAGAGTTTCTTTTTTCAGACGTCCGCCGGTAGCCAACATAAAAAAACTGATAATAATTTCGTCTGTAAAGGAGCCCGAACCCAACTTATTTGTAATAGACAAACTATCCGCCCTTGCCGAGTCAAAAAACGTCGAGCCTGTTATAGTGTTTTCAAAATGCGACCTTGCCGACGCGGGCAGTTTCGTGAAAATATATGAAAACGCAGGTATTGTTTCTTTTGAAGTCTCAGCCGAAAAAAATGTCAATGTGGATAAGTTTGCGTCTCTTTTCGGTGACGGCGTCTGCGCGCTGACAGGCAATACCGGCGTAGGAAAATCATCGCTTTTAAACGCTGTCGACCCCGATTTTAAAATACCCACAAACGAGATAAGCTACAAGTTGAACAGGGGCAGGCACACTACAAGAAGAGTATCGCTTTACGAATTTCACGGAGGATATATCGCCGATACCCCGGGTTTTTCCTCCCTTGAAAAAGAGGGCGGCGAGATAATACCGAAAGAAGAGCTTCCGTATTCTTTTCCCGAATTCAGGCAGTATCTGGGAAAATGCAGATTTACGTCGTGTTCTCATACGGGCGAAAACGGATGCGCTGTCTGCGAGGCGGTTAAAAAAGGTGAAATTGCCGAATCGAGATACTCAAGCTACAAGAGAATATACGACTCCGTAAAAGACATCAAAGATTGGAATATGCGTTGAAATAACGAAATAATATATTTGACTGAAAATAAATCCGCTGCTTTAAGGCGGATTTTCGCCTAAGTCGGAAAGGAAAATCTTTTTCATGAAACCGTTTAAATTTTATGTGGTCACCGATACTCATTATTTTAAAAATTCTCTCGGAGCGTCCGGCAGGAATTATGACCGTTTTATGCGCTTCGAGCAGAAATGCTTTGCGGAAACTCAGAGCATAAACGAGTCTCTTTTCGCCGAGCTCGAAAAATCGGACGAGGCTGATACAGTGATTTTTCCGGGGGATCTCACTTTTAACGGCGAAAAAGAGTCTCACCTTGAATTTGTAAAGCTTTTGGCAAAATTGAAAGAATCGGGCAAAAAAGTATATGTGATTACAGCGTCGCACGACTACGGAGAGCACCCGAGAGCGTATCGTGAAAACGGCGAAGAGTATTCTCCCGATGAATTGTCATTTGACGAAGCTTACGATATGTATAAAGATTTCGGCTATGACGACGCGATAGCGTTTAACAGAAAACATCTTTCGTATGTAGCTCAGCTTTCCGACGATGTGAGGCTTTTGGCTCTTTGCAACGACACTGCGGAAAGAAAAAATTCAGCTTACGACGATGAATTTATGTCATGGATTATCGCCCAGGCTAAAAAGGCAAAAGAAGACGGATGTATGATGATCGCGATGGAGCATTATCCGGTTCTTCCCGGACAGCCTATACTTTCAATAGACGGCGATGCGAGACAGAAGGAATCTGATTACCTCTTGAGAAAACTCGCCGAAAACGATGTTCACCTTATTTTCACAGGTCATATGCACAACCAGTCAATAAACGAGAAAACAACATATTACGGCGATAAATTTTACGATGTGTGCACCGGCTCCGCGATAGGATGGCCGGCGTATTACAGACTTGTGACTCTCGAATCTCCGGAAAAAGCCGCAGTAAAGTCCATACCGGTTCCGGATTTCAAATGGGATAAAAAAGGTAAGCCGTATCAGCTTTATCTTTCTGACCTTTTTGACAATATGATAAAAAATATCATCTTTGAAATGAGAGACGACCCCGCGGATTTATGCGATCATTTCGGATTAAAAATTTCGGAAACATATTATCCCGTTTTAAGGCGTCTCGGAAAAACTCTTTCCGCAATCACGGTAGGCGGGTTATGCCGGTTATTCGCGGTAAGACCAAAAGGATCTTTTTCTCAGGAAAAGGTGCTTGATGTAATATGCCGTATCGGCAGGGGAGTTTTCGAGGGAAATCAGAAATTTGTCAAAGGTACCGACGAGGGTGATACAGTAATCGCTCTTCTTGACAGATTAAAACCTCTGTTATCCGTTTTGTCTGGAAAAATAAAGGGAGCGCAGGGCGAAAAGCTCGATTTGTACGATGTTCTTGTAAATTCCGTCGGCAATTACGGAATAGACGACTACAACGCGGTTCTTTTTTTAAAGTAAATTTACAATATATCGGACTTGATTTTTTACCATTAAAATTTATTTGATTAAATAAGTTCCATTCTTAAAAATAAAAGAGGTGAACGGAAAATGAACAACAGGGCTATGATAGCGATGAGCGGCGGCGTTGATTCGAGCGTTGCGGCTTACCTTATGAAAAAAGACGGTTTCGATTGTATCGGCGTCACAATGAAGCTTTATGACAACGAGGACGCCGGTGTTTCAAGCAGAAAAACATGCTGTTCACTGTCGGACGTCGAGGACGCGAGGTCGGTCGCGTATAAACTCGGCATGAAATATTATGTGTTCAATTTCCGCGACAAGTTTAATGAAAAGGTCATTGATAAATTTGTAAATTCTTATCTTGCCGGAATGACTCCCAACCCGTGCATAGACTGCAACAGGTATATGAAATTCGGTTTGCTTATGCAAAGAGCCAAAGAGCTTGAAATCGACTATATCGCCACAGGACACTACGCCGTAGCGGAGAAAAACGAAAAGACGGGAAAATTCGAGCTTAAAAAATCAGCCGATAAAAATAAGGATCAGACATATGTTCTCTGGTCTCTTACTCAGGAAGAGCTTTCACATTTGAAATTTCCGCTCGGAAAACTTACAAAGCCGGAAGTCAGAAAAATAGCCGAGGAAAACGGATTTGTCAACGCGGAAAAGCATGACAGTCAGGATATATGTTTCGTTCCCGACGGCGATTACGCAAAGGTAATTGAGATGAGAACGGGAAAATATCCGAAAGGAATTTTCGCCGACAAAAACGGCGTGCGTCTCGGAGAAAGCAAGGGAATTATTCATTATACGCTCGGTCAGGGCAGACATCTCGGAATTTCCATCGGAAAAAAAGCGTACGTTACGAAACTTGACCCCGAAAAAAATGAAGTGATTCTCGGACCGGAAGAAGATCTTTTCTCAGACGAACTTACGGCAGGCGAATTCAACTGGATATCCGGAGAAGCCCCTGAAAAAAAGATAGAATGTCTCGGAAAAGTCAGATACAGAGGAAAAGAAGCGGAGTGCGAGGCAGAGCAGCTTGCGGACGGAAAAGTATTTGTGAAATTTAAAGAAAAGCAGAGAGCTATAACTCCCGGTCAGTCTGTTGTGCTGTACGACAGCGACACCGTGCTCGGAGGAGGAATTATCAGACCGCGGTGAAATCCGGGAGTTTTATTTGCAATACAAATGGAAGATATTTTAGAAGGACTGAACGACGAGCAAAAAGAAGCCGTCACGTCGACAGAAGGTTATGTCAGAGTAATAGCCGGCGCCGGCACGGAAAAAACATAGTTAGTCTACATTGAAATTTGAAAATTGTTTCTACTTGTTATTACAATTTAT
>OMUY01000025.1 GCA_900314355.1 uncultured Eubacteriales bacterium
ACACGGACAAAGCCGTGTCTTGTTATTTGGCAGAGGAAAAGGGTTTCGAACCCCTACTGACAGAGTCAGAGTCTGTAGTGCTACCGTTACACCATTCCTCTATAAATATAAAACTTATTAGCAATCCGCTCAAATTTTACTTGATTATTATAAGACAAGAATTATTCTTTGTCAAGTATTTTCAGAAAAAATCGGGAATAAAAATCAAGTCATCAATCGGCGGACCGATATGAATTATTCGGACGTTGTAAATCAGGCTGAATTATGTTATCATAAAATAAATACGCATGTTAAAAATTTTCAAAAAAAATCAGTCTGTTAAAATTTAAATAAACATGATTTATTGAATTTCACAGCCGCCGCAATAAAAGGCTTAGCGCGTATGTAAAAATTGTTGATTTATTTTATTTTTTTTGATAATATTATATTTTATAAATTATTGACGCAGAAAGGAAAATATGTCAACTTTTATATACGTTATAGTTTATCTTTGCTTTATCGCGCTTGGTCTTCCGGATTCTGTTTTCGGTGCGGCGTGGCCTTCAATGTATCCGCAGTTCGGCGTGCCGGTATCTTGGGCGGGAGCCGTATCAATGACAATCGCCGCCGGAACGGTCGTTTCAAGTCTTATGTCCGACAGGCTTCTTAAAAAATTCGGCATCGGAACAATAGCTTATTTCAGTGTCGGTCTGACATGCCTCGCCGTTTTCGGATTTTCGTTTGTAAAAAGCTATCCTCTTCTTTTTCTGTTCGCAATTCCTTACGGATTAGGCGCGGGTTCAATCGATGCCGCTGTAAATAACTTCGCCGCGCTTTATTTCCCGTCAAAGCATATGAGCTGGCTTCACTGCATGTGGGGAATAGGAACTATATTCGGACCGTATATGATAGGTTTCGGACTTAACAGAGGTCTCGGCTGGCAGTTCGGATACAGAGCAGTCGGTTCTATCCTTTTGGTTTTCACAGTCTGCCTTATATTTGCATCAGGCCGCTGGACTAGAGCCGACGTCAAAAAAAATTTGGGCGCGGATCAGAAAAAAAAGAAATCGCCGCTTAAATCGACTTTAAAAATCAAAGGCGCGATTGAAATTCTTATAGCGTTTTTCTGTTACAGCGCCGTTGAACAGACTACAATGCTGTGGGCGTCGAGCTATATGAAAATACACAATTCGATGTCGGAGGCTATGGCGGCGTCGTTCGCGTCAATGTTTTTTATAGGCATAACGGCAGGCAGAGCCGTCAACGGATTTCTCGCGATTAAATTTTCCGACACTTTTTTAATTCGTCTCGGAGAAGGAATAATAGCGTCGGGAATAATAATCATGATGCTGCCGTTTGAAAATAACTATTTAACGCTAATCGGTCTTATAATAATAGGATTGGGGTGCGCTCCGGTCTATCCATGCATTATCCACTCTACGCCGGAACATTTCGGTGAAGAAAACGTAGGCGCTTTAGTAGGCGTTCAGATGGCGTTCGCGTATACAGGCACGACGACTATGCCGCCTCTGTTCGGACTTATATCCAACAGAACATCTGTATCGTCTCTTCCGTATTTTCTTTTATTCTTCCTTGTGCTTCTCACTGTGATGCATGAAATTGTAGTCAGAAAAACTAAAAAAACTTAATAATCAATCGGTGAAAAAAATGGAATCTACATTTGATTTTTACAATACCTGCGTGAAAAAATTTCACGAAACGGGAATGAAAAATAATTATATAAATTCGAGCGAACTGTTTCTCTCCGACATCATCGTAGAAGGAAGAAAGCATGTTCTCGACATTTTAAAGGATGATTATTTTAGAAGCGAATACGGCTCGCAGCCAATGCAGTATTATTTCATGGTCGTTTCTTTTTCCGTCCAGGCCGGAATGGCGGATGCCGTTCTTTTTGTAAGGGACAGAAAAAATTTCAACGACAAGAAATTTATGAAAAAAATGATGGAGGAAGGACCGTTTAAAACCGTCAAGCCCGAATTGGAAAATATGGGACTTTCCGAAGAAAAACTTGCCGAGATTATAAGAAATATATTTTTCGATTGGTACGGTCTTATGACCGAATATTTTCAGAATCTGCCGGACGAGGATAAGAAAAAGGATGAAGACGGCAAGCCGGGATTGAGGGACTACGTTTTTAACGCTTGTCTTGCCTCATGTCAGTTCGGCATAACTCTTGTATTAAACAGGCTGAAAAAATCCGGCGGCGGTTAATTTTTTGTAATTCTCCGTTGTAATCGGTTCAGGCTGCTTTGGCAAACAAAAAAAGAACGACCGATTTATACGGCGTTAAAGATAAAAAACTAATTAATATTTTTTTGGGGAACCGTAAAATTTTTTCGAGGACAAAAATGAAAGAGAAAAAGGAAAATATAAGAAATTTCTGTATTATAGCGCATATTGACCACGGCAAATCGACTTTGGCGGACAGGCTTCTCGAGCTGACCGATTCCGTCGACGAGCATTATATGCAGGATCAGATACTTGACGACATGGATCTTGAAAGAGAAAGAGGAATAACAATCAAGTCCCACGCCGTCACCATGTCATACAAAAAAGACGGAAAAACCTATGAGCTGAATTTAATAGACACTCCCGGCCACGTCGATTTCAATTACGAGGTTTCCCGTTCTCTCGCCGCCTGCGAGGGAGCCGTGCTGATAGTTGACGCTACCCAGGGAATAGAGGCGCAGACTCTTGCAAATACTTATCTTGCCGTAGACCACGATCTTGAAATAGTGCCCGTAATAAATAAAATAGATCTCCCTGCCGCCGACCCCGATCAGGTTCAGGCCGATATCGAGGAGGTCATAGGTCTTGATGCGTCCGATGCTCCGAGGATTTCGGCAAAGACAGGGCAAAACTGCGAACAGGTTCTCGAAAAGATAATTACTCAGGTTCCGCCGCCGGAGGGAGATACCGAAGCGCCTTTAAAAGCCTTGATTTTTGATTCTGTCTATGACAATTACAGAGGGGTAATAGTCTACGTAAGAATAGTAGACGGAAAAATAAAAGCGGGCGACACGATGAAAATGATGGCTACCGGAGCCGAATTTACTGTTGTCGAAGTCGGCAAAAATTCCGCCACTTCACTCGTTCCCGCCGACTGTCTTGAGGCGGGAGAAGTCGGGTATATAACCGCTTCGATAAAAACAGTCAGAGACGCGAGGGTAGGCGACACGGTAACGTTGGCTGATAATCCCGCCGACACTCCTCTGCCTGGATACAAAAAGGCAAATCCTATGGTGTTCTGCGGAATATACCCGGCGGACGGCGCGGACTACGAAAATCTTAAGGAAGCGCTTGAAAAACTTCAGCTAAATGACGCCGCTCTCTCATTTGAGCCGGAGACGTCGACGGCTCTCGGATTCGGCTTCAGATGCGGATTTCTTGGACTTCTTCACCTCGATATAATTCAGGAAAGACTCGACAGGGAATACGACTTGAACTTAATCACGACTGTACCGAGCGTTATTTATAAAATACATCTTCGTTCCGGCGAGGTCGTAAGCGTAGACAATCCTACTGATTATCCCGATCCGGCGGAAATAGATTTCGCGGAAGAGCCTATGGCCGACGCTCATATTTTCTCGCCGCCGGATTATATAGGCACAATAATGTCTATCTGCCAGGACAAGAGAGGAGTTTACAAGACTACCGATTATCTTTCGTCCGACAGGGTGGATATCAACTACGAAATGCCCTTGAACGAGATAATATACGGATTTTTCGATACTCTTAAATCGAGAACGAGGGGATATGCGTCTCTTGACTACGAATTTACAGGCTATCAGCGTTCTGAACTGACCAAACTCGACGTTCTTTTAAACGGAGAAAAAATCGACGCTCTGTCGTTTATAGTCCATTCTTCCGCCGCATATCCGAGGGCGAGAAAAATTGCAGAAAAGCTCAGGGACAACATACCGAGACAGCAGTTTGAAATACCTGTTCAGATAGCGTCAGGCGGCAAAATAATCGCAAGGGAAACTGTCAAGGCGGTCAGAAAAGACGTACTTGCCAAATGCTACGGCGGCGACATCACAAGAAAGAAAAAGCTTCTTGAAAAGCAGAAGGAAGGTAAAAAGAGAATGCGTTCGTTCGGACGTGTTTCCGTTCCGCAGGAGGCGTTCATGGCTATACTCAGACTCGACGATGAGGATGAAAAAAAGTGAAAAATTCTCTCGGACTTTACATCCATACGCCTTTTTGCAAATCAAAATGCCCTTACTGCGATTTTTATTCATTCAGAGGAAGCGCCGAGGACAGAAAAATCTACGCCGATTCGGTTATTGACGAGATAAAAACGTTATCGAGGACGGGCGGCTTTTTAAAAAACAGGGAAAAAATTGATTTTGACACGGTGTATCTCGGCGGAGGTACGCCTTCCCTTTTGGGCGCGGACGCGGGCAGAATAATCGGGACTGCGGAAAAATATCTCAATGTTTCGGACGACGCGGAAATTACAGTCGAAATTAATCCGTCTTCTTCATCCGATGAATTTTTTGATTCTATAAAAGGAAAAGTGAACAGAGTATCCATAGGTCTTCAGTCGGCAGTAGATTCAGAGAGAAAAAAATTGGGCAGAATATCCGGGAAAAAAGATGCGGCCGAGACAATAAAGAAGTCAAAAGAAGCCGGAATAGAAAACATTTCGCTTGATATTATGATAGGCGTGCCATGTCAGACTTTTGCAAGTCTTGACGAAACTGCGGATTTTTGCCTTTCTTCGGGCGTGACGCATATAAGCGCTTATATGCTTACTTTGGAAGATGGGACGCCGTTTTACAATATGAAGAATAATCTTCACCTTCCCGATGAAGACGAAACTGCAGATATGTATCTTCATCTCGTTGATAAGCTCAAAAAAAACGGATTTAAGCAGTATGAAATATCAAATTTCTCCGTCCCGGGATTTGAAAGCCGGCATAATTTGAAATATTGGAACGATGAGGAATATTTAGGCATAGGACCGTCCGCTCACAGTTTTGTCGACGGAACCAGATTTTCTTTTCCGAGAGATTTGAAATATTTCATCGACGGCGGAAAACCGGAAATTTACGATACCGGCGGAGACAAAGCGGAATACGCGATGCTCAGACTAAGACTTTCCGACGGTATCAGAAACGATCTCTTCAGTGAAAAATTCGGAGAAAATATTCCCTCGGGTGCTTTTGAAACAGCGAAGAAATGGGAAAAGACGGGACACGTTGAACAGGACGGAGAAAGAATAAGCCTCACGCCAAAGGGATTTTTGATTTCAAATATAATAATTGAGGATATCACCGAGGCTGTCGGCCAAATTTGACACAGAACGGCTCAGTTGATATAATTTTATTTGAAAAAAAGTAAAACGAGCTTTCGGAGTTAAAAAATTATGAATTTTTATATAGTGACATTGGGCTGCAAGGTAAATCAGTACGAGTCGGAGGAAATCAGGGAAAATCTTTTAAATTCCGGTTTTGCCGAAACGGCTGACGTCGGAAAAGCTGATATTTTTATAGTAAATTCATGCGCCGTGACGTCCGAAAGCGAGAGAAAAACGAGACAGACAGTAAGAAGGTACAGAAAAATAAATGAGGACGCCTGCGTCGTTCTGACCGGATGCGTTCCGTCCGCTTTCCCTGACGATGCCAAAAAACTTACCGAGGCGGATATTGTTATTTCAAACAGGGACAATAAACTTATAAGCGAAAAGATAAATAAATTTTATGAAGAAAAACAAGACCGCATAACCGATATTACGCGCCACGAGCGAAATGAAAATTACGAGGGCGGAATAATCAGAGATTTTGAAGGTCACACCAGGGCTTTTGTAAAAATTCAGGACGGATGCGACAGATACTGCACATACTGCGCGATTCCTTTCGCGAAAGGTCCTTCGAGGTCTAAGCCTTTGGATAAATTGAGAGAGGAATTAAATAACGTCTCCTCCTCCGGATTTAAAGAGGTCGTATTAATCGGCATTAATCTGTCGTCATACGGCATGGACTGCGGTCTTTCACTTTCCGACGCCGTGAAAGAAGCTCAGAAAACATATGGAATAGAGAGAATAAGATTGGGTTCTCTTGAACCCGACCACATTACAGACGATATTATCAGCGGATTTTCCGAGTGTTCAAAACTGTGTCCTCAGTTTCACTTGGCTCTTCAGTCGGGCTGCGACAGGGTGCTTAAAAAAATGAACAGGCATTATGATACGTCCTTTTATTATAATCTTTGCGTCAAGCTTGAAAATACTTTTCCTGATTTGTCAATTACTACAGATATAATGACTGGCTTTCCCGGCGAAACCGAGGAAGATTTTCTCGAAACAGAAGAATTTGTCAGAAAAATCGGCTTTTTGAAGGTTCATGTTTTTCCTTACTCAAGAAGAGAGGGAACTGTCGCCGACAAAATGGAAGGGCAGATTGAAAAAAATGAAAAAGAAAGAAGGGCGAGGGATCTAATAAAGGTCTCCGGCGAAGTCAGAAAAAAGTTTTTTGAAAGAGAAACAGGAAAGAAAGCTTCAGTTTTATTTGAAACTCCGGAAGACGGTTTTCAGGTAGGGTACACCGAAAACTACACTCCGGTGAAAATGATTTCGGACGAAAATCTGAGAGGAAAAATAGTTCCCGTAAAATTGACAAAAGCGGAAAATGACTTCGTTTTATGTGAAAAAATTTCAAATTCATGATTGAAATTTGTACTTAAATTTCGTATAATATCAATTATTAAGGTCAAAATACAATAATTTAAGGAATATAAAAATGGCAAAAGCGAAAAATTCAAACAGTAAAGTTACACTTACGAAAGATGCGTCTGATGACGCCAAAAAGACTGCGCTTGACACTGCGCTGAGTCAGATAGAAAAAAAATACGGCAAAGGAGCCATTATGAGGCTCGGTTCAAATACAGCCATGAACGTCGACGCGATATCAACGGGTTCTTTGGGGCTTGACATTGCTACTGGCATAGGCGGACTTCCGAAGGGAAGAATAGTGGAAATTTACGGGCCGGAGTCGTCCGGCAAAACAACTTTGGCTCTTCACGTCGTCGCGCAGGCTCAAAAAAACGGAGGAGAAGCGGCGTTTGTAGACGCGGAGCACGCGCTTGACCCGGTATACGCCAGAAATCTCGGCGTTGATACCGATGCGCTTTTAGTATCTCAGCCGGATTCGGGTGAACAGGCTCTTGATATTACCGAGGCTCTCGCGAGATCCGGAGCTATTGATGTAATTGTCGTTGACTCCGTGGCGGCTCTTGTTCCCAAGGCGGAAATCGAGGGAGAAATGGGCGACAGCCATGTGGGAATACAGGCGAGGCTTATGTCTCAGGCCCTCAGAAAACTTACGAGCGTCGTATCAAAATCAGATACGTTGATTATATTCATAAATCAGCTCAGAGAAAAAATAGGAGTTCTGTTCGGAAATCCCGAAACTACTACCGGCGGCAGGGCGTTAAAGTTTTATGCGTCTGTCAGAATAGATGTGAGAAAGACCGACCTTTTAAAGGAAAACGGCGAGGTCGTCGGCTCAAAGACTAAGGCGAAAGTCGTCAAAAACAAGGTGGCTCCGCCTTTCAAAGACTGCACGTTTGATATCATGTACGGCAAGGGAATTTCAAAGACAGGCGAAATTGTGGATCTCGGCGTCGAGTACGGAATAATAGAAAAATCAGGCGCGTGGTTTTCTTACAACGGCGACAGAATAGGTCAGGGCAGAGAAAACGTAAAGAAACTTCTCGAGGACAACGAAGAGCTTGCCGACGAGATAGAGGGCAAGATAAGGGAAGCCGCTTTCTCCGGCAAAGAAAAGGATGAAACAGGCAAAAGCGATAATAAAACAGAATCTGTTTCTCAGCGCGATAATGACGAACCCGAAAAAAAAGTTCCGATTACAGACCCGGACATAGACGTTTTGGTAGACGATGAATAAAGTTTTATGACTTTAACAACAGAAGAAACGAAATCGGGACGTATCCGTATATTGGCCGACGGCGGCTTTGTCTGTTCCGTCACAAAGGAAATGTGGCTTTCTCTCGGATATTTCGATTCCGAGGAAATAAGCGAAGAAGAGTTAGAAAAGCTTAAAAAAAACGTAGAGTACAGATATGCTTATATGGGCGCGGTCAGAATACTTACTCTGCGTGAAAATTCCGAAAAAGAGCTCAGAACGAAGCTTTTAAAAAAATTCAGTCCGGACGCTGTTGAATACGCCGTAAAAAAATCCGAAGAGCTCGGTTTTACGGACGACAGAAAATTCGCCGAAGATTATTCCGAGGAGCTTTACGAAAGAAAGCGTTATGGAAAAGCGAGAATAAGGTCAGAGCTTATAAAAAAAGGCATAGACACTTCAATTATCGAAGAAGTTTTATCTTCTCTTCCCGACTCCGACGAAAATATCATGGAACTTTTGAGGAAGAAAGCGGACGGCGCGGATATTGAAAACCCGAAGGAAAAAAGGAAAATTTTCTCTTTTCTTTCAAGGTACGGCTATTCATATTCTGAGATAAACGACGCTTTCAATTTATGTTTGGAAGAACAAAAATAAGAAAATCATTTCAGGAGACATGTTTTGAATTACAAAATAGGTTTTATATCGCTCGGATGCCCTAAAAACGAGGTAGACGCCGAAAGAATGCTTTCAAAGCTCATTGAATCGGGATGTGAAATTGTCGACGTCCCTTATGAGGCGGACATTATAATAATAAATACCTGCGCATTCATCGAGGATGCAAAAAAAGAGGCGATTGACAATATTCTTGAAGCGGCGTCATACAAAGAGGACGGAAACGTCAAAAAAATTCTCGTCACAGGGTGTCTTTCCGAAAGATACAAAGAAGAGCTTTTAAAAGAGATGCCCGAAGTAGACGGAGCGATTGGAATAGGCGCCGACGCAGATATCTGCGAGGCAGTGGAAAAATTAATGAGTTCCGATGAAAAGGTGTCGTCATTTCCTCCTAAGCATAATATGCCGCTCGAGGGCGACAGAACTCTCACGTCTCCGGCATATTGGGCTTATCTTAAAATTGCAGACGGATGTTCGTCCGGATGCACTTACTGCGCGATACCGGCGATCAGAGGACCGTTCCGCTCAAGATCTATGGAAAATATAGTCGAAGAGGCTCGTAAATTAGCGGATAACGGCGCAAAAGAAATCATCCTGATAGCTCAGGATACAACGAGGTACGGTCTCGACTTGTACGGAAAACTGTGTCTGCCCGACCTTTTAAAAAAGCTTGAAAAGATAGATAATATCAGGTGGATAAGGCTTTTATACTGTTATCCGGACAAGATAACGGATGATCTTCTTGATACTATGGCGTCATCGGATAAGATATTAAATTACATTGATCTTCCGCTGCAGCACTCGGAACCCTCTGTTTTAAAAGCCATGAAACGACCGGGCGACGGAGCCGATTACATTGAGCTTATCAAAAAAATCAGAGCGAAGCTGCCTGATGCCGTCATAAGAACGACGCTTATCACAGGTTTTCCGGGCGAGACGGAAGAAAATTTCAAGAACCTTCAAAAATTCGTATCAGATGCTCAGTTTGACAGGCTCGGCTGTTTCGCATACTCTAAGGAGGAGGGGACTCCTGCCGCCGAAATGGACAATCAGATTGACGAAGACGTCAAAAAAGAACGCGGCGATTTAATCATGGAACAGCAGTACGGAATATTCTCAAAGAAGCAGGAAAATCTGATAGGAAAGACATATGAGTCTATCGTAGAAGGATATGACGGTTATTCCGACTGCTACATAGGCAGAACATGGATGGATGCGCCGGAAATAGACAGCCAAGTATATTTTACATCAGACAAAAAATTAAACGACGGTGACATCGTAAACGTTGAAATCACCGACACTAAGGACGGAATAGATCTGATCGGACGCGAGGTTGAATAACATGAATCTGCCAAATAAACTCACTGTAATGCGCCTAATCATGACGCCTGTATTTTTGGCTTGCTATCTTTATGAATTTCCACATCATATGATTATCGCATTGCTTGTTTTCGCCGCAGCGTCAATAACCGATACTCTCGACGGAAAAATCGCAAGGAAATATAATCTCATTACAACATTCGGAAAAATAGCAGACCCCATTGCAGATAAAATTTTGACTATTACATGCGTTCTTGCTTTTTTGGGTCAGAATCTTTGTTCGGTATGGGCGGCTCTGATAATTTTGACGAGGGAATTTACAGTTTCGGCAATCAGGATTCAGGCGGCGAGCCAGGGAACTGTTATTCCCGCAAATATTTTTGGAAAGATAAAGACGGCGTTTACAATGTTCGCGGAGGTTGTAATTCTTCTTGCGCTGACTTTTCAAAACGAAGGCGTCCGTCTTATAATAAAGAATGTTCCGCTGATGTCAAATATACTTATGTGGATTTGCGCGGCGCTCACTCTGATATCCGGAATAATTTATATCGCCGATTCAATCAAGGTAATAGATTACACTAAATAATTTTTGGGGAGTTAATATGTACGCTCAGGTCAACAGCGTGGGAGTCGTGGGTCTCGATACGTTTATGGTATCGGCAGAGGCCGATATTTCAAACGGCGCGCCGAAATTTGACATTGTAGGACTGCCGGATACTGCCGTGCAGGAGTCGAGGGAGAGAGTCCGCACAGCAATGCTCAACTCCGGTTTTCAGTTTCCGCCGGAGAGAATAACCGTAAATCTTGCACCGGCAAATATCAAAAAAGCGGGACCGACTTACGATCTGCCCATTCTTCTCGCGCTTTTAAAATCTACGGGTTTTCTTGATATGGATTTGAGCGATTCGGCATTTGTCGGCGAGCTTTCCATGAACGGTCAAGTGAAGAGAGTTGACGGTTGTCTGCCGATGGTTTTAGAGGCGAGAAAAAGAAAAATCAAGAAAATCTTCGTCCCGAAATCAAACGAGGCGGAGGCGAGCGTAGCCGATTCTATTGAAATATACCCCGTTGAAAGCGTAGTTCAACTTATTAATTTCCTATGCGGAAGGGAAGAAATACGCCCGTGCGGTCATCATGTATTTACTCCCGGCGACAGAAAAACTTACGGCGTCGATTTCTCCGATGTCAGAGGGCAGCTTCAGGCGAAAAGAGCTCTTGAGGTTGCAGCGGCAGGCGGTCACAACGTTCTTATGATAGGTTCTCCAGGAAGCGGAAAATCTATGCTTGCAAAGAGAATACCGACTATTCTGCCGGATATGACGTTTGAGGAATCTTTGGAGACTACGAAAATATATTCAGTCGCCGGAAAGCTGCCGGAGGGCGTACCTCTTATAACTACAAGACCGTTCGTATCGCCGCACCATTCGGTTTCCGCGGCTGGACTTACAGGCGGCGGCTCTGTTCCTAAGCCTGGAGCCGTCTCTCTTTCAGATAACGGCGTATTGTTTTTAGACGAGCTACCCGAATTTTCTCGTCAGGCTCTTGAAGCTTTGAGACAGCCGATAGAAGACGGAAAGGTCTCCGTCACGAGGGTAGCCGGGACTCTTACTTATCCATGCAGAATAATGCTTGTATGCGCTATGAATCCGTGCCCGTGCGGCTATTTCGGTCACCCTACGAGAAAATGCACTTGTCCTCCCGGAGCGCCGCAGAAATATTTGCAGAAAGTTTCCGGTCCTCTTTTGGACAGGCTCGACATACATATTGAAGTCCCTCCGGTAAAATACGAGGAGCTGACAGGGGAAGAAAATCAAGGAGAATCGTCATCTGAAATAAAAAAAAGAGTAAATGCCGCCAGAGCCGTTCAAAACGAGAGATTCAAAGGCTCTAAAGCCGTATGCAACGCTCAGATGTCGGCGGAGATGACAAAAGAATTCTGTGTTCTCGACGATGCCGCGTCAAGAATATTGAAGGCGGCGTTTGACAGAATGGGGCTTTCGGCGAGAGCTTATGATAAAATTCTGAGAGTTTCAAGGACTATCGCCGATTTGGCGGGATCAGAAATCATAAGACCCGAACATGTGTCGGAGGCGATCCAGTACAGAAGCCTTGACAGAAAATTCTGGCAGTCGCAGTAAAAAAACCTATCCGGAAAAGATAGGTTTTTTATTTTTTTCTTTTTTCACCGGAAAAAATAATAAAAATGAAAATTTGAATTGCTCTGTTTTTTTTGTCAAAGAAAAACGCCGGAACGTTTTTCGCGAAATCCCGGCGTTTATATTTTTTATACTGTATCAGAATGTACCTGTCTTGGCATATGATTTGATTATGTCGGGAATAACTTTGAAGAATTTCGGCAGCCATTCTGTAACGGCGTAAGCTATCCAGCCCACGAAAGATACTATCCAGTTGTAGAGGTATCCTTTTTTATGAACGTTTTCGCCTGTGTAAGTAGCTGTGTTCTGACCTGTGGTTTTAGTCATGGTGTAAGTGTCCACAAGGTTAACCTCATCCGTTTCGTCGGAAACAATGTATGCGTTAAGAGTGAGATTTCCGCCGTCAACATGGATTGTGAGGAAGCAGCCGCCGACATTTTTCGTCGTGTCTTTAGTATCCCAGTTTTCGCCGTTCCACTCGTTGCCGTAGCCTGTTTTCTGAATTATGTTGGACGCTATGAATTCTTTCTGCATGAACGTATCTACCGAGAAAGTTCTGATTTCGTATCTCTTTGAACCGCATGTTCCTCCGAGAACGTAAGTTACGCCGTCATCCGAAACCTTGTTGTCTGTGAGGGGTTTAGTTCTTAGATACATATGATCGTGACCTGAAATAACAAGGTCAACGTCGCATTCGTCGCAGACTTTGGCAAGCGTCTTTTCAAGGTAAAGAGCATCAGGCCATTTGCCGTCCTTGCCCAACGTGTACGGAGATTTGTGCATCTGAACTATTTTCCAGTCGGCGTTCGTGGAGTTGAGATCGTTTTTAAGCCAGTTCAGCTGGTACTGAGACATTGAGAAAGCGTCGTTTGTGTTGACTATCGCGATGTGAACGTTGCCGTAATCGAAGGAGTAATTTACTCCGTCTTTAGTCTCCACAGATTCGGAAGTGTCAAGATTAAACTGATTTACGAACCAATTCGAGGGATCGTCGTGGTTGCCTGTAACGGGAACGAGAGTCGTCTTTGAGTTTATCGGAGCGAACGCTTCAAAATATTCGGACCACTGATCATTTGTGTTGTCATTTGTGAAATCGCCGTTTACTGTATAGAAATCAGCCTGCGGAAAATATTCAAACGCTTTTTCCACTGTGTGAGCGGCCTTTTGGAATCCGCCTAAGTCGGACGCCTGAGGGTCGCCTACCGATATGTAATCTACGGAGCTGTCGCCGTCGTCAGTCGTGAATGTGTAGTAGTCGGACCATGTTGCGCCGTCGCCTACTTTGTAATCGTATTTGGTTCCGGGCGTAAGTCCTTTTACTGTGACTTTGTGGACGTAATTGCCCTCGAAGCTTGTGACAGCCGCCTTGTCAAGTGTGACCTGAGATGTCACGTCTTTGCCTGATGAATAAATTTTGACCTCGGAAGGACTGTCTGATTGAGTGTACCATGAAATGCCTATCATGGTCTTAGGATCGTCGTTGAAAACAGAGACTATTCTTTTATAATCGGCCGTTTCGGCGCTTGACGCCACTGAAAAACCGAAAACCATACATAGACACAGTATAACGCTTATTACTGTTTTGATAGATTTTTTCATCGAAAAAATTCCCACCTTTCAGGTTTATTATAAATAAACTTATTAAAAAAGTCAACAATTTATATGAATTTTAACGTATAGATTTATCGCAATATAGTAAAAAAAACAGACGGTATTTTTTCATTGATACCGTCCGTATTTTTTTTCAATATTCGCCGAATAAAAGCCGGATTATTTTTTCCAACATTCGATAATCTGAGCATTGCCCGAAATCGAATATTTTCCCTCTGCCGCGGCGGAAATTACGAAATAATCGCCTTTTTTTACTTCTTTTTCGTATCCGTCTCCGGTAATCTCCGCTTCTCCTTCAATTACGATATATACGGATCCGGGAAGGTTCATATCGTATTTTCCGTCTTTCAGCGTAATTCTGTGTACTATAAACTCTTTCGTGTTTCTCTCGTCGATAAGCGACTCATACAGTACGCCGTCTTCGTTTTTCTCTGTTATAGGTTTTTGAGGATGAGGATATCTCATATTGACGTCAAAGCATTTCAATGCGGTCTGTCTGTCAAGTCCCAAAGTCATCTCTTTGTCGGTAAGTCTGTGGTCTCCGCACCATCTTTCCGGCTGAACAGTCCAGTCCGAAGGCTCCTGAACCTCGAGCATAAGGCATCCGGCGCCGATAGCGTGAACCATTTTGCCGGGGATGAAAATCACGTCGCCTTTTTTGACGGGCATGCTTTTGACAAGTGTTTCCATCACGCCGGCGTCATTTTCCGACTTATCTATGGCGGCGCTGAATTCGTCTATCGTTACGCCGTCTTTAAATTCGTAAAAGACTTTTGCGCCCGGACGCGTGTCGAGAACTATCCACGACTCCTCTTTTCCGTGATTTGAATTGAAATATTTTTTTGAAAAGGCTTTGTCCGGGTGCGCCTGCATCGGAAGCCTGATTGCCGAATCGAGAGCCTTAGTGAGTATTCCCCATTCGGATCTGTTCCCGATAATCTCCGTTTTGTATTTTTCTATTGCCTCGTCGAGATAGAGATCCTCGCCCTTAATTTTAGACACGCCTTCGTGAGGACCGGCGGATTTCTCCTGTACGGCGTGAACGTCGGACGCTATCCATTCCTCCGGATAATTTCCGTCCTCCGGTTCGTCGCCGAAAAGACCGGAAAAAAGCTTTCCTCCCTTGTAAACTCTGTAGACTCTGTTTCTTTCAAAAAAAATAGGATAATCGTAAAACATTTTTCTTCCTCTTAAATAAACAAATTTTGCCTTTTTATCGCAAGTTAAGCCTGCGCGCCTTCCGTTTTTGTTTTTGTTTCGGATTTTTCGGGATAATTTAAAGGATTTAAGCAGAAAAGCGATTTGAAGTAAGTTTTGCCGCCGGAACCGTTCATCTTTGAAAATTCTCTTATCGACGATATTACGAGCATTATGAACATTACGGCAGCCGATATCGGGTATGTTATGTTGTTAGCTCCGTAGAAGTCAAATAAGTTCAGAGCCGACGCGATATGTCCCATCTTGACTGCGGAAAAATGATACCATTCGGGTATTGGCGTTATCGCAAGCGTAATAACTGTGAGGTACGCCCAGTCTCTTCCTTTGGAAAATTTTTTCGACATTAAAAGGAAGAACGGGATTAAAAGATAAATACATTCTATGGCATAGCTGTGACTCATAGCGTTTATAACTATATATGAAGCGGCGGCTGTTTTCTCCCAGTCCTCTTTCAGTATAATCATAGCGAAAAACGCCAAAACGTCGGACAGAGCGAATGCTATATATAAAATTCCCGTGTCCTCGACGCCGAAGCATTTGAGAAGGTTTACCATTGAAGCGTTTCCGACTATAGTCATATAATTTACGCCGAGAAGCGATTTTAAATATGTGAACATTCCGTGTACTCCGGTAAATATCGAGGGAAGACCGAAAAGAAGCGCGCACAGTATTACCGTTCCGAAAAATCTCTTGTAATTTTTTCTCGCGTCGTCAAAAAGAAGCATGAATGCGAAAATAAGCGGAAATACTGAAATGGCTCCGGCAAAAGCTATAAGAATGTCGGAAATAATCCTGAGTCCTTTTTTTTCGGAATTTCTGTACAGCACGAATACTGCCGTCATAACGAAAGATAAAGCCGTAACGTCGCCCAATTCTATCACATACATGACGGGGAACGAGAAGAAAAGAATTATCTGAATTATGTCGTCATGATATCTCGCTCCGTTTTCTCTGATCTTTTTCTGAAATATATAGTAGCAAAGAACGGCGCAGGAAATAACTATTACCATATATGTCATAACAGACGGGGCATTTTTTATCATCAGGAGGTAATTGTTCAGGTCGTCGTCTACAAAGTATTTGTCTGGAATAAATTGACCGAAAATAAAGTAGATGAGTATGGACATGGGCGAGTAGCTGTCGTAAAGCTCCGAAAATCTTCTAAGCTGCGATTCGTGGGCGTTGTAGAAATAATTTCGGAACTGGCGGAACATATTCGCCTGGTCAAGGTGCATCATATTTGACCACGTTTCGCCTTCTGTTATTATGGCTAAAATGAGACATATGACGCCGCATACCGAGAAAAACAAAATAAATGCGGACGCTTTCTGTTTGGGATTTTTCTTTTCAAGATATGAATTTAATTTCTTGTGAAAAATTATCGCAAGAACTGCCGCCGCGATTACGGCAAAAAATATAACTGCTGTCGTAGGATAATTAAAAAGCGCTTTGAAGAATTTCATATTAATGCACCCGTCCACCTCTCCGGTTCAAATTTTACCGGAACTGATAATAATATTTTATTTTAATACATTATAATAATTTACCATAATACGGTTTTGTTTTCAACAATAAATTTAACCGGAGGTTTTAAAACCGACATAAAATCCGCAAAAGCGTCCGGAGAAAAAATTTTCCCCGAACGCAAAGATTATTAAATTTTTATATTATTTGTAGAAAGGACCATAAGCCGCGCATGCTCTGTAATCAGCGCCTTCTTTATCCATTCCGAAAGCGTTCCAGCAGGAAGGTCTGAATATATCCTTATCGGGAACGTTGTGAAGGGAAACGGGTATTCTCAGCATAGACGCGAATGTGATTAGGTCGGCTCCTATATGTCCGTAGGATATAGCTCCGTGGTTTGCTCCCCAGTTGTTCATAACCGAGTAAGCCGACTCAAACGGACTGCCCTCTTTTTTGTCTACTCTCGGAGTAAACCAGATACACGGCCATGTCGGGTCTGTTCTGTTCATAATCTTGTCGGATACGTCGTCGGGAAGCTTGACTGTCCAGCCTTCAACTATCTGAAGCATTGGTCCTAAGCCTTTTACAAGGTTAAGTCTTATCATAGTAGCGGGCATTTCGGCTTTGCAGATATAATGCGCCGAGAATCCGCCGCCTCTGAAATATCCGTCGTCGGCAGCTCTCCAGTCTGTTGCGGCGAGCATCTTTTTCTGATCTTCTTCGGTGACGTCCCACCACTGTTTCATGACAGGATTGCCGTTTTCGTCACGGCATACGCCTGTGGCGTCGAGGCAGCATGCTCCGGAATTCAGCAGGTGTATAAATCCGTCAGCCTCTTTGGCTCTGCCTTCAAGCTCATAGCCTGTTGCTTTCTTTACGGCGTTTGCCGACCAGTAAGTTCTGACGTCTGCGAACATCTGCGCTCTGCCTGTCAGAAGTTTCATGAAAAGCATTCCGAGACCGTTGAGCGTGTCGTTTTCCGTGGCGAGAATGTACGGTTCTCTTGCGCCGTTCCAGTCGAACGTCGTGTTTAGCATAGTCTCGCCGAAATCACAGTTGGGATAGAAATCAGTCCACTGTCTTTGCCCCTGGAAGCCGGCGGCTATAGCATTGTGGCCTATTCTTTCCTCCGAGAATTTTTCGTCAAGCTTTTCGTTGCCCTGCATAAGATCCTTGATGATTATCATCATCTTTACGCAGAACTCCCACGCTTCCTTTTTCTCCTCGTCTGTTTTTCTCGCGAAATCGGGGTTCTTGTCCCATCCTTCGGGGCAGTTTTCCTTTGTCCATTTGAGAGCTTTTTCAAACTCGTCTTTATCGTAAATGCCCTCTGTCATTCTTCTGATAAGCTCTACCTCGTCAACCGATTCTACCTTCATGCCAAGATAGCTCTCGATGAAATCGGAGTCGATTATGGAACCGCCTATTCCCATGCAGATAGAACCTATCTGAAGATATGATTTGCCTCTCATCGTGGCTACCGCGACTGCGGCTCTGCCGAA
Source organism: uncultured Eubacteriales bacterium (assembly GCA_900314355.1). Taxonomy (GTDB): domain Bacteria; phylum Bacillota; class Clostridia; order Oscillospirales; family Acutalibacteraceae; genus UBA1081. The sequence continues at coordinate 17,815 of OMUY01000025.1, forward strand.
TCTCAAAAGTTTTTCTCTTACATCGTCGGGTATTTTATCCGCGTCGGATACTTCCTGAACCTCATGACCGTATATTCCGAATGCCGGAAGTCCTTTCTGCGCGTGAGTTGCGAGGACAGACGCCAAGTAGACCGCGCCGGGTCTTTCGGTTCCGTTGAATCCCCATACAGCCTTGATTGTGTTGGGATCCATATCCATTGTCTCCGAACCGTAGCACCAGCACGGAGTTACAGACAATGTGATGTCTACGCCCTCTTTTCTGAACTGAGCCGCGCATTTTGCCTGCTCGCCGGCTCTGCCTATGGAGCAGTCCGAAATAACCACTTTTACAGGGTCGCCGTTTGAATATTTCAGATTTTCCCGGAAAAGCTTAGCCGCTGTCTCGGCAAGCGTTCTTGTCTGTTCTTCAAGAGAGCCTCTTACATCGAGAGGACCTTTTCTCGCGTCTATAATAGGACGTATGCCTATTACGGGATATTCGCCCGCAAATCTTTTTTCTGCCATTATATTTTCTCCTTAAAAAATTAAAAATTTTTATCCGAATTATTTTATCTCGATCGGGGAAAACGTATATCTGTCAGTGCCGACGAAAAGGCTTCTGTCTACGCCTTTTACATTATTCAGGCAGTCTGAACAAACGTTCGTATGCCTTACGGCGTCAAACGATTTTGTCCAGGAAGATATGTCGTTTTCAAGATAGTTTTCAGATACGCCTATAAGACATTCTTTTCTGTACTTGTCATAATAGCTGTTTCCTTCGTCGAAAAGTCCTATCTTATAAATGAAATAAATGTAGCTTTTTTCTGAATTTGTAATGATGAAAGCGCTCCCCTGAGCCTGTTTGAAAACCGCGGCGACAAGTTCCGCCGGAAAATCAGCGTCATTTTTAGATATTATCGTTGTGTTGACTTTTACGCCCTTGTCTACATTTCCGGTGACAGCCATGTAAGCCTCGTCAACGGTATAAATGCCGCTGTTTACGTATGTCGCGAGATTGGAAATGGATTTGTACTGTTCCTCGGCGTCCTTTTTCCTCTGCTCATACGCTTTTTTCGCCTCGTCGGTCATATTGTCAATCTGAGCCTGAGTGCTTAAATCGTACAAATCTCTGTAAAAATATTTTACAGCGCAGTAATTTTCTTTGAAATATTCTTTAACGTAATTTTCGTTTATAGCTTCGCTGCCGCCTTTGTCGAAAAGGGCGAACCTTATTTTCTCCCTCATCGTCTCATATTGCCTTATCTTGAAATAATCGTCTTTTGTGACGCCTATATTTTCGAGATACTTCCCGTAGTACCGCCAAAGCGCGTTTGTCTCGGCGGAGACTTTATATTTTTCCGACTGGGAGAGCGTCATGTTTTTCTCGGCAGCTTTTGAATTTACGGCAAGATATTTCAGTGAGTCGTTCGTGGCTCTGTCGATATAATCGGAATCCGAAAGCCCCGTGTTCGAATAATATTCCATGTTAAGGAAATACGTGAAAATTCCCGACGGTATTTCTGTTTGATTGTTCACCGTTAAAACGGATTTTTCTTCCTTTTGTGCCCGAGAACAACCCGTCAGCGAAAAAAGCACCGCGACCGCCAGAATTATCGCGGTTATTTTAGAAAATATATTATTTTTCATGTTAAAAAATGTTTTTTGTCTTTAAATTAATACATTTAACATTATAGCAACATTTTAATTCTATGTCAAATAAACATTTATTTATCAGTAAAAAAATGGTAAATTAGCATAAAAACATAAATCCGCTTTTATTTAAATTATTATTTGCTTTTTGCGATATTATCGTTATAATGATATCGGGCGGCGATCCGTGCAGATTGAGTTTCCGCTTTTTGCGATAATATAAAAGAGAAAATTCAAGCGGATTAATCCCTTTTATTTAAATATAATTTTCAATTAATTCAGGCAGGTAAAAAAAATGGTAATATCACCTTCAATTCTTTCGGCCGATTTTTCAAAGCTCGGCGACGAAATAATATCACTCGAAAAAAACGGAGCCGACTGGATACATGTCGATGTCATGGACGGCTGTTTTGTCCCGAACATCTCTTTCGGTCAGCCGGTAATAAAATCAATCAGAAAAGTGACAAACATTCCTTTCGACGTTCATCTTATGATAGACGAACCGATCAGGTATATTGACGATTTCGCAAAATGCGGTTCCGACATAATCACATTTCATCTTGAGGCGGCAGAAAATCCGATGAAAGTAATCGAGAAAATAAAATCTGTCGGCAAAAAACCGTCCGTTTCCATAAAGCCCGCGACAAAAGCGGAAGATGTTCTGCCATATATAAAGGATGTTTTTATGGTTCTTGTTATGACTGTGGAACCGGGCTTCGGAGGACAGAAGTTTAATAGTTTCATGCTGCCTAAAATCAGAACGATAAGAGAAGCGGCGAAGAAAGAAAACCCAAAGCTTTTCATAGAGGTGGACGGCGGACTGAATGAGAAGACATCTAAGATATGCAAAGAAGCCGGCGCCGATGTTATAGTTGCGGGAAGTTATGTATTTAAAGCGGAGGACAGAGCGGAAGCGATAAATTCTCTCAGATGAATTACTAAGTTTAAATACCGAAATTCTTCAATACAGAGTCCGATTGACAGATTTCGCCGGAGATGAAAACAGTCTGCGAAATAATAAAGTTATTTACAACTTGATTTAAATAATCTGTATTATTATAATAGTAAAATAAATTATCAAACGTGAGAGAGAAGTCTTTTTATGGATTATAAAGGTGAAAAATGCCCCATATGCGGTCGTGAATTTATCGACGGGGATGATGTCGTGGTCTGCCCGGAATGCGGAACGCCGTATCACAGGGCGTGCTGGTCAGGCAGATGCGTAAACGAGCAGAAGCACGGAAGTTTTGTCTGGTCTCCGAAAAAAAATCCCGCGTCCGTAAATACTAATCAACAGGGCGTGGGCTTTATCGACTGCCCCGTATGCGGCGCGCAGAATCCTCCCGGAAGCAAAGTGTGCAGAGTATGCGGTTCCGAGCTTAAAGCCGAAAACACGAATAATCCGTCCGACCAAGGCGGCGGATCTTTTGACTCTTTCGGCGGAAACACCGGAAACGGCGGGAATTTTTCGTTCCCGTTCGGCCGCTATTCCCCTTATCAGAATCCCGCGGTCAGAAACGCTCAGGCTAAATACGGAATGAAAAATATCGGAGGAGTCGTCCCTGTCGGAGACGCCGCCGAATATATTCAAAGAGAAAGCGACAAGTATATCGGGAAAATGATAAAAATGGACGATGACGGCACTAAGCTTTCTTGGAACTGGTCGGCGTTTATTTTCTCGTTTTTCTGGTGTTTTTACAGAAAAATGATTACAGTCGGAATTGCCATGATGATGATATTTCTTTCGATAACTCTTCTTTCAAACACTCTTCCGACGTTTATATACGAAAAATTCAAGCCGGACGTCTACGCCGAATATCAGGCGGAAATGACAAAAGTTTCGGGCGAGGTATCAAGCGTCTATTCCGGAAATACAGATCAGGCTCAGGCTTTGGATGACATTCAAAAGCTTGCATCGTCTCCCGTAGTCATGACGTCGGCTGTAATGCAGCTGGCTCTCGACCTCATAGCGTCGGTAGTATTCGGATTTTTCGCGAATTACTTTTATAAAAAAAGAATGATACAAGATGTTCAGGCCATAAGAGAAATCGCCGAGGGTCAAAATGAATATCATATCTATTTGCTTCAGCGCGGAGGCGTTTCCGTCGGCTACGTCCTTCTCGCGATTTTCCTCGCTTATCTTCTTGAATTTATCGGATTTATCGTCTGACTCATATTTTCGGCATGGAAAAAAATCAGGAAGTAAAATTAAAAATAGAATCCGTTTCGTCCGAAGGATCGGGCGTAGCCCATTATGATGGCGAGGCGGTATTCGTTTCGGGAGTCTGTCCAGGAGACGAAATAATCTGCCATATAATTAAGGCGAAGAAAACATACTCGATAGGAAAGGCTGTAAAAATAATATCTCCGTCTGCCGACAGGACAGAAAACGACTGCCCCGCGTTTCCTTCATGCGGAGGATGCGTCTACAGAGCCGTCAAATACGACGCGGAAAAGAAAATAAAATACCGCCGGGTCGAGGACGATTTAAAACGGATAGGAAAAATAGATATTAAGCCGGAGGAAGTGTCATCGGCTTCCGAAAACACAAGGTACAGAAATAAAGCCGAATATCCCGTCAGATTATTCGGCGGAAAGGTCGTATGCGGTTTTTTCGCGAAAAAAAGCCACAGGGTAATAGATGTTTCCGATTGTCTTCTTCAGCCGGCTGAATTTTCAAAAATATGCTCGGCTGTAAAAAGGTTTATAGAAAAAAATCATATTACTGTTTATGACGAGGAAAGCGGAAAAGGTCTTGTGCGTCATGTTTATCTCAGGAAGGCCGAGGTCACCGGAGAAATCATGGTCTGCCTCGTGATTAACGGCGAAAAAATTCCAAAGAGCGAAGATTTCGTAAAATGTATATTAAATTCGGCGGACAATATTAAATCGGTTGTACTGAACGTAAACAGGGATAAAACAAACGTAATCCTCGGGAAGAAAAATATCAACCTGTTTGGCGGCGGTTACATATTCGACGTTTTGGCAGGCGTTAAAATCAGGCTTTCGCCGCTGTCGTTTTATCAGGTAAACCATGCGGCGGCTGAGATTCTTTATTCATCTGTCATGGAATTTCTGTCTCCCGAAGGGACGGAAAATATTGTAGATTTGTACTGCGGAGCCGGCACAATAGGCTTATCGCTCGCGAAGTACGTAAAATCCGTATCAGGCGTTGAGATTAATCCGGACGCAGTAAAAGACGCGAAGGAAAACGCCAAATTAAATAAAGTAGAAAACGCCGAATTTTTTTTGGGAGATGCGTCCGAAGCGGCTGAGAAATTTTTAAAAGAAGGAAGAAAAATCGATGCCGTCATAGTTGACCCGCCGAGAAAGGGTCTTGACCGTTCGCTGATTGAAACTATATGCAAAATGAATCCCGAAAGGGTTGTATATGTTTCATGCGACCCGGCTACTTTTTCAAGGGATTTGTCATATTTCGCCGAAAAAAACTTTATGGCGGAAAAAATCAGACCTGTCGATATGTTCCCGAGAACGGCAGGAATTGAAAACGTCGCGCTTATCGCGAGGAATATTAGAAAAATTGAGGAGATTGAAAAAAATGAAAAATGAAAAAGACTTACCCGAAGCTACCGACGAAGACATTGAAAAATGGCTTGACGAAATAGATTTTGATGTATTATTTGACGAGGCTGTAGCAAAAATGCCGGAGGAGGAAAAAGAAAAAATCCGTCAGGAAAGTCAAGAGCTGTTCAGCGTCGAAACGATCGAAGAGAGAATGAAGGTTTTAAAAAAATACCATCCTGAAAGATTTACAAAAGACGGTTGTCTTATTTTTGACTGACAAGTTTGAAACATGTGTCTGCCGCCGAGAGTTTGATTTTCAAAGCTCGGTACATTCATGATAACATAAAATTTACCGCTCGGTTTTGAGCGGTATTTTTTATGCGATGAAAAAAGTCCGAATATGTTTTTTGAATCTATCGTATTTCAAAAAGGAGACAGCCGTCTATAAAACGATGTAAATTTCAGAAAAAAAATAAAATATCCGACATTATGCGGCAGATAAGTTTCAAACGCGTATTCGTATCTTGAAAGAAAAAATATCCGCGAGTACCGGACGAATATGGTTTCGATTAAAATTACGCTCTTGAAAGGTATGACGCAGTTTTTCTTCTGTCTGCTGCCGGCAGGTACAGTGTTCTGCCGGACTTGTCGCAATTACCGCCGGATGTGACGTCGTGACGCCGGTAGGTGCGTTTTTCATAGGAGTTATCGCCGGCTTCCTCTGCGTGTTCGGAGTTGAGTTTTTCGATAGAACGTTCCGACGTGACGTCCGTAAAAGCCGTTGTAGATAATTTCGCGCCGTCCGTAGCCAATTTTCTTCTGCCTCTTTTGGCGAGGCTCATTACCGGCGAAAACACGCTTTGCAATATAAAAATTTACAGGTATCTTTTTCCGCCTATGCTCGCCGTGGGATTTTTCCTGTCCCTGTTTGTATATGTGAACACGGAGGAAAAGGTTATCAGGGCGAAAACTCATGTAATATCTGTAAAGTTTTCGGACGCGTTCCGCTCCGTCGCGAGAAATAAATATTTCTGGATTATATCTCTCGCCGGATGGCTCGGTTTTCTCGAAAGTTCTTTCGGAAATATAATAGGTTGGATGTACAATTATCAGCACGCGTGCACCGCCGCCGAATATTCCGTAATAACCATGATTTCCGGCAACGCGTCGTTCTGACCGATGCTTATCGCCCCGTTCTGCATCAGAAAATTCGGAAAAAGAAAATACTTATAGTCACAAATATTTTAAATATCGGCTTGATACTTTTGATAATTAAAATTTCGGCAGACAATCCGGTTTTGATTTTATATAAAATATGTCCTGACGGAGGACAAAAATCGGGAGCCGTTTTTTTGCGCGGTTCCCGATTATTATTTTACTTTAGTTTATTATTTTTTGAAAATTCTTGAAAACAGCTTTTTAATTTAGGCGAAAAGCGTATTGAAGAAATTTTTGAGCGATTTTGAAGTGCTTGTGTTGAATTTGTCGGCGGGAATGTTTTCGCTTGTGAGCGGTATCAGGTTGTCATTGCCGTCAATCGTCATAAACTGCGGGAATTTCTTGAAGTTTTTTACAGTCGGCTGTCCATCGGTATTCAATATATCGGCGAGGAGTTCGAATATTCCGTTGGGATAAAGATTATGTCTGCAGTTCGCTATATACCAAGTTGAATCAGGGCTTGCGCCGACTGACGCGTCTACTATTTTGTCAGGGGATATGTATCCGCCGAGACCGAGATTTTCCCTTTCGGATATGTACTCGTCGGTCAGCGTTTTTCCGACGTCTGAGCTGTATGAGCCCATGGAGGTGTATCTGAGGCTTATCATATCGTCGGACTGATCGTCGCACCCTTCGATAATAGGAGCGAGCTGATAGCCGTATTTTGTAATGACGCTGAATCCCGCGCCCGTCTTTTTGAGATTGTCTATTATCTCTCTGTACTTTACCTGATAATTGTAGTGATAGTCGTCTATTTTCTCAATAAGTTTCGCGTATTCGTTCTCTCTGCCCGAGAATACGAGCTTTTTGGCGTCCTCGTAATCTTCGTCGTCCACCATAGCCCAGTAGCCGGGCATTGTGCCGTATGTTTCGAGAATTAAATCGGGCATGAGCTGATTTTTAACTTTTTTATAAATTTTTTTCTACTTCGGAGAGAGGTATATTCAGAAGTTTGAATGAATTCAGAACCGATACGAAAGCAATGCCGAGAGCCGCGGCGTCGGCGTATTTAGAATCGAGTTTTGAAATAATCTCGTCCTTGTCTATTCTGAGGTATCTTTCAAGGGCGTTCGCGTCAAGTTTGAGCTTGCCGGAAAATACGTCGGAAATTGCCGTTATTCCCAAACAGGTAGGCCATGAAAATTCCACGTTGTTTATCGGCAGAGAATCGGCGTACTTCGCTATAAATTCAAGTCCTGCCGTGCATCCTTCGCATCTGAAAATAAAATTAATTTTTTCCGCGCCTGTTTTTCTTAAAATTTCCTGCGCGTAAACATATATCATATCAGCCGTTACACCCGGGTCGAGACGCCAGTCGTATCCTACGCTGTCGCCGTCCGACCTCGTCACGTCTGTGCCGTAATCGGTAATGAAAAATACTTTGTCCCAGCGTCTCATATTTTTGACGTTGTCCGGATTGTATTTCCAAAGTACTCCGGAACCGTTCGACGCTTCTCCGTTGTTGTCAAGTTTGAGTTTTGAAAATATCGGCTCAACTGATTTTAATACGGCGGCGCAGTAATCGTGGTAATTACCCGTCGCGATGCCTTTTGCGAGAGGGGCGGCTATTTCTTTAGCTACAGCCGACGCGTCGATGTCTGTCAAGTCGTAGGCGAGTTTTTCAGAGTTTGGATCGTTTTTGTCGGAGTAGATATAATGCATGTCGTTTATTCCGCCTATTACCATCGTCGGATATTTCGTGCCGTTTTTGGTAGCGGCGTCCGCAGAAAGCGGAAAAGAAAACGCGGCGGATAAAATAAAAGTCAATGACAGAATAATACATATTGTCTTTTTAAGTTTTTTCATATTGCGTATCCCTTTTAATTCTCATTTTTAATTAATTATACTACATTTATTTGTATTAATATAAATATAATTATTAACAATTTGTTAACAAAACATATGTTTATTTAAAAAATTTAATATACATTAATATGAATATGTTTAATACATGACAAATGTCAGCAGTTTTTAGGTTAAGTTTGTAAATATTATGTGAACAAAAATTTTTTATCTTCTTGAAATAACTGTGCGTAAGGTGCGTAATACGGCAGTTTAATGAGCCTAAATAAAAAATCCCGGAAAAAAATTTATCCGGGATATTTTATATAATAAAATTTGTTTCTTATTTCTTGTTCGGAGAAAGCTCCGCAAGTTTCAGGAAATCGACCTTTTCAAGCTTTGTTCTCGGCAGCGCTTCGATAAATCTGATGTCCCTCGGAACGGAGAATCTGTTTATCTTGTCTTCTACTGTCTTTTTGATCTCCTCTGTGAATTTCTCTTTTTCGTCGTCTGACGCTGCAGTGTCATTTAAAACCGTGAAAAGTCTGACTATTGCCTTGTTGTTTTCGTCAAATCCCTGTACAGCGCAGCATTCCTTTACAAAAGGAAGAGATGTGACGAGCTTTTCTATGTCGTTGGGATATACGTTGTATCCGGAAATTATTATAAGCTTTTTTGTTCTTCCCTTGAAATGTATGAATCCTTCTTCATCGTACATCGCGAGATCTCCCGTAAGAACCCATTTTACGCCGTCTTCGTCGGTGTAAAGTCCTACGCCGTCTTTTCTGTCTTTTGTCAGGTAGCCAGTCATCATTGTCGGACCGCTTACGGCTATCTGACCTACCTGCCCGTACGGAACTTTTTTGTTGTTCTCATCCCACATCTCAATTCTGAGACCCGGAAGAGGTTCGCCGATAGTTCCGGGTTTGTTTTTCCAAGGACGGTTTACTGTGCACGCTGCCGTGCATTCGGTAAGTCCCCATCCCGCGCATATAGACGCGCTCGATCCGTTTTTCGACAGGATTTTTTCCATTCTGTGCACAAAATCCGGAGTGACCTCGTCGCCGCCGGCGTAGAGAACCTTAATGTTTTTGAGGAAGGGTCCGTCAAAATCCGGAGTATCCATCAGTTTTTTGAACATATTTGGAACGCCGTTGAATTCCGTGACTTTTTCGGTCTTCATTATTTCGATGAATTTATCTGCATCGAATTTCGGAAGGAAAACCGCCATAGCACCCTTGTGAAGAGCGGAAAGTCCGCCGGCGCAGAAACCGTACGCGTGGAAAAACGGCATAGAGCATATTTCCGTGTCAACTCCAATTTCAGATACGGGCGTATTCTGCGCGCCGAGCATATATATCTGATTGTTGAGCGCTGTGTTCTGAAGTTGTATTGTTTTGCTGTTTCCTGTTGTTCCGCCGCCGTTTGCGTAAATCGCTATGTCCTGACCGTTGTCGTGAAGTCCGTCAACCGTTTTTCCCTGATATTTTTTGATTATATCAATAAATATGTCGGCTTTTTTTAAATCCTTCGTGAAAGGAGCGGCGTCGGGAGATATTTTTGCCGAATACTTGTCCGGCAAAGCGTATTCCGAAGGAAGAACCACTATGACGGGAACGTCTGATTTTTTGATGTAATCGGCGTATTTCGGCAGGAACATGTCATATACCATTATTCCCTTTGACTCTGTCAAATCCATTATTTCGAGCAAAGCGTCGCCCTGTAAAAGCGGATGAACAAAATTTACTATAACGCCGAGTTTATTAAGCGCCATGAAAGTTATCATACCTTCGGCGCAAGTCGGCATAAATACGGTGAAGCAGTCGCCTCTTTTGTATCCCAATTCGTTTTTAAAGTAGTAGGAAAGCGCGTCGACGTCGGAAAGAAATTCCTTTTTGCCGTGCTTCATGGAGTAGTGTTTGAACACATTATATTCGCCGTATTTTTCGGTGTTTTTTATGTAGTAGTCGTAGCAGTTCATATTTTCCGGATTGTATTCTTTGTCTCTCGCGATTACAGCCGGAACTTTTCCGTATTCGAACATATCTTTTTCTCCGTTTTCTTTTATTATTTTAAATATATGTATATTTTAAATAATAAAGAAAATTTATCAATTATTTTGAAATCAAATGCGTATTATTTAAATTAATATACATAAAAAAATAATTGAATTGAATAAACTTCCAAATTATTAAATAAAATTTGAATGCAAAATAAAATAAGGAGCCGTTTTCGACTCCTTATTTTTTATCAAAGAGACATGATGATTTTTTCAAGTTCTTTATCGGAGAAGGCTCTCGGGAATCCTACCAAAGACGCCTCGTCCTGCGCTCTGAAAATAATTTTTTCTATATCCTCGTCTTTTATTTCAAAAGATTTATCGACTCCGGAATTTTTAATCAGCTTATCGATTTCGTCTGTAAATTTTTCCGCGCTTGATTTGCTGCTGTCTTTTTTATCGGAAAATCCGCAGTATATTGACAGTTGTGAAAGAGCTTTTTCATTGTACGGAAGCGTCGCTTTTAAAATCGGTACGAAACAAGAAGCTATTGCCTCGCCGTGCGGAATGTGGTATATCTCCCCGAGTCTGTGTGCAACGGCGTGTATGTAGCCTGTTCCCGCTTTTCTGAATGAAATTCCCGCTTTGAAGGAGGCAATCTGCAGATTTGTCCGCGCCTCAAGATTTTCGGGATTTTCAAGTGCCGCCGGCAGATTTTCAAAAATCAATCTGCAAGCTTCGGGAGCATTGACCACGTCTTCTTTAAAATAAGGTGCAAAAAGCGATGTATAGCTTTCGACTGCGTGAGACAGAGCGTCGACAGCAGTGTATACTGTGCTGTTTTTCGGAACAGTCAATGTAAGCTCCGGACAGAGAGCAACGGCGTAAGGCTGAAATCTGTCGGAGAGATACGGCTTTTTCTTGCCCTCTGAATCGGTAATCACGGAGTAAAGCGTTGATTCCGAGCCGGTGCCGGAAGTCGTCGGTACGGCAAAAAACGGAACGCATCTTTTCGGCTTGTAATAAATTCTGCACATATCGTCGGGATCTGTTCCTTTATTCGCGGCGGAAAGAGCAATAATCTTTGATATGTCTAAAGCCGTTCCTCCTCCTATCGCTATCACGGAATCGCAGCCGTTTTCATCGAAGACGGCCATCGCGTTTTCGACGTCTTTTATTTTCGGCTCGCCCTTTACGGATGAAAATACCGAACAGCTTTCAAATTTTGAAAGGAAGTTTTCAACCTTTTCGAATTTAAGAGCGTGCTCGAAAGTTACAACAAGCGGATTTTTGACATTGTATTTTTTGATTTCCTCAAAAAGTTTTTCGAGAGAATCGGAACCGCTGAAAACTTTCGGTTCGGTAATTTCCGCGTCCTGCATCGTGCCGAGCGTAATTTTTTGTATCGAGCCCAGTTTTCCGAGTACCGAAGAGCTGTCTTTAGGCTTGAATTCGGGGAAATCGAGGCACAGACCGTTTTCGGTGCCGTTTCCTTCATTCAATGTCAGGTAATGTCTGTCGGGAACGCTCCATTTAAATCCGACGGAATTCAGTTTGCCTGCGGTGAACGAATTTTGAGTTTCGACCTCTCTTGACCTGCCCGAAATTATCATGTAGAAAAGGTAGACATGGATATCTCTGTCGTCGGAATTGGCGAGGACAGATTGAATCAGCTCCTGTCTCGAAGCTTTTCTGTAATTTACGGACAGAAGCTTGAACATGTCCTCTTCTTTGAGATAATTGGGATTGTAAAGATGGTATATCTCGTTTATATCTCCGTCGAACACGAGACTGACGTAGGCTTCTGCACATTCGTCTACGGCAGTCAGATCCATGGGATATTTGTCCGGCTTGTCAGTGACAATTCCGAGCTTTATCATTGCCCTTATTCTGTGGAGAAAACCGTTGTCGTCGGAATTTTTCTGGAATTTGCCGTCGCTTGACCTCCATGTGAGGTTACCTATTCTGAAAATATTTGCCCTCAGACCGTCTTTTCTCGCTTTCAGAACTTCCTGTTCGGCGATGTATTTTGAGTGAATGTATACGTTCTCCTCGTATTTTTGACCTATATCGAGGACTGTCTCGTCAAAAGAGCGGTTTCCCCTCATTTCCTTTACCGTTCCGGCTCCGTGAAGAGATACGGTCGATGTGTGATTTAATACCGCGCCTGCTTTTTCGGCGAAAGAAATCACGTTTTCGGTTCCCTCGACGTTTGTCTTTTCCAAATCGGAGTAATCTCCAGAATGATGTACGTTGGCGGCTGTATGAATAACTGCGTCGACTTCGTCCGCAAGTTTTGCGTAAGTTTTGTCGGAAAGACCGAGATTTTTCTTTTCTATATCGCCCCTAACTGCAGTCACGTTTGTCATGTCAAGACCGCCGAAATAATATTTAGCCTGCTTTAAAAGTTTTTCTTCGTTCCTAACAAGACAATATATTTTTACGTTTCTCTTTATAAGCTCGGATAGTATGTGAATGCCGAGAAATCCTGTGGCTCCCGTCAGGAGCACCGTATTAATCTCTTTTTGTCTTTCGCCTTTTCCCTTAGTCTCGGCTATGACGGAGTTTGAATCTATTTTCTCGTTGTCCGCTTTATCCTTATCGACGTCTAAAGATGACGCGAGTTCGTTTAAAAACGGATGATCGTAAATTTTCTGCACGCTTATATTGAGACTCAGCGCAAGTTCGACAGCGTTTAAACTGTTGCCGCCTATCGCAAAGAAATTGTCTGATATTGAAACGTCATCTAAGCCAAGCGTGTTTTTAACCGCATCGGCGACTTTCTTTTCTGTTGCGGTAGAAGGCGCGATTGTTTTTCTTCTGCCCGTAAGACCGAGCTTTGAAGACCTTATAAGCTTGTTTGACGACGTTTTGGCAAACGGAATATCTCTGAGTACATACGAAGTTATCCTTTGATACTGGGCAAGCTTTGAATTTACATTGTCGACAACCCTTTCGGCTTCAGAATTTAAATCGGTGACGCCGTGTTTTTCGACGTACTCGCTGTTTGGATATATCTCGGCGACAATCGAACCGCTTTCGCCGTAGCATACAACTTCTTTTACGAATTTTTCTGTTCCGAATTTGTCTTCGAGAGCTTCCGCCGATACGTTCTCGCCATTGTCGAGAAGAATAAGATTTTTGCACCTGCCTGTTACGTAGAGGAATCCGTCCTCGTCAAAATAACCGAGGTCGCCTGTATGAAGGTATCCGTCTTTGTCAAAGGCTTCTTTCGTAGCTTCTTCGTTTTTGTAATAGCCTTTCATGACGCTCGGACCTTTTACGAGGATCTCGCCGTTTTCGATTTTTACTTTCATGCAGGGTATCGGTTTTCCTACAGAGCCGTGGCGGTAGCTGCCTATTGCGTTGTTCGCTATTATCGGGCTGCATTCTGTCATTCCGTAGCCGTTGAGAACGAGTATTCCGGTGTCGTTGAATTTTTTGTTCAGGTCTGCTTCGAGCGGAGCGCCGCCTGAAATCATATCCATGATATGACCGCCGAAAAACGCCTTGACAGCCGCTTTGTAATCCATTTCGGAATGAGCCGACGCAAATTTCATCGCTCCGAACATCAGCTTTTTCGCTATCAGCGGAACGCACAGAATGCTGTCGGGCTTGTAAAGCTGAAGATCCGATACGAGATTTTGAAAACTGTCGTTTACACAGACGGTTTTTCCCCTGACTATACTTTTCGTTATATTTCCCGTGAAACAGAATGAATGATGTATGGGCAGACAGCAGAACATTCTTAGCGTCGGGCACGCGACGTGAACGCTTCCCGCCGAGTAGACGTAATTTTTGTGAGTGCACATTACGCCTTTGGGAAATCCGGTTGTTCCGGATGTGAAATCTATAGCGCATACGTCATCAGGGTCGGGAGAAATACCCGTTTCTCCTTCATGCCCTTTTATGAAATCGGAAAAGTTTATAACATCTTTCTCGTCTGATTTGTTGTCAAGACTTATGAAAAGTTTTATTCCCGGCAGTTTTTCCTTCGCGAGCTTATACAGACTTTTGTTCTTTTTTATAAAAAGAAGAATGTCGCAGTCGGCGAAATCCATGAGCTTCAAATTCATCTCGTCCGTCTCGTTAGGCGCGAGAGGAACATTTACTCCGCCTATGCCTGCTGTGCCGAAAAATGACGCTATCCATTCAAAACTTGTCACACCTACGATAGCGGCGTGAGGCTTTTTGAAACCGCTGTCAAGAAGAGCTTTGGAAAAAGAATCTACCGCTTTTTTAAGTTCGGTATAAGTTTTCGACGAAACTCCGCCGTTTTCCTTGTACTCAATAAAATGGACGTCGGGGAAGTTCTCCGCTCCGTAGTCGATCATTTCATTCAGGTTTTTAAATGAAGTCAGGTCTTCTCTTATCATTTTTATTTCTCCAAAGAATAAAAAAATATATATCTAAATTATATCATTTAAAAATATTAATATCAAATTCTTATGCTTATATTTAAATCGATTGCCAAAAAAATAAATATTTTACCTTAAAAATTTCAAAATTAAAAATTATGCTCCGATTATTTTTAATCGAAGCAAAATATATTTAAAAAAAGTTTTCAGCCGACACGTTTTCTGATAATATCGCCGGGCTTTAAATTTTCGTCTGTCTCTATTAAAACATGCTCCTGAGGTATGTACGCTTCATCCCGCGCGTTTAAATTCATGTCGTACATTTTTTCCGCGCGGAATTTTTTCCCGATTTTTCCGGGAGAGAGCGTTTCAAGCATATCGCCTGAAGCGAATCTGTTTCTCATCTCTATTTCAAACAGACCGCTGTCTTTTCTGTCTGTCACAGTCCCGATGAACTTTGTCGAATACCTGTATAATCCGTCGTTGTTAGGGTCATATTTTACGTTGTTGAAGAAAAATCCCGAATTGTACGGTCTGTGGCTTACGGCGCAAAGCTCGTCGTTTAAAGCGTCAAGGTCGGCAAAACCGTTCATTCTCATTTTATAAGCGTTTGTGACGGTCGAAACGTAAAAAGGAGATTTCATTCTCCCCTCGATTTTGAAAGAAATCGCGCCTGCCTCGGCGATTTTATCGAGAAAGTCAATAGTATTGAGGTCATGCGACGACAAAATAGCCGTGGTCGAATCCGACTCAAAAATATCGAACGTCTGTCCCGGGCGTTTTTCCTCCACGAGCTTGTACATCCATCTGCAAGGTTGTGTGCATTCTCCTCTGTTGCCGGATCTGCCCGTAAGATAAGATGAAAGGAGGCACCTGCCCGAATACGCCATGCACATAGCGCCGTGTACGAAAACTTCTATATCAAGGTTTTTCGGCGTTTTTGCCCTCAGTTCGGCGATGTTTTCAAGCGTCATCTCTCTGCCCAAAACGACTCTTTTGCAGCCCATATTGTAATAGACTTCCGCGGCGGCGAAATTTTGAATATTCGCCTGAGTCGATACGTGAATTTCGAGCTCCGGGCATGCGCTTTTCATAGCGTAAATCGCTCCAAGGTCGGAAACTATCGCCGCGTCTGCTCCGATGCTGTAAAGAAATTTCGCATAATCTTTAAGTTTTTCTATCTCTTCGTTTTCCGCGAAACAGTTGACTGTCACGTAAATTTTTACGTTTTTGGAGTGAGCGTATTTCACCTCTTCTATAAGCCTGTCAGAAGAAAAAGAAGCCTTTTCGCTTCTAAGCTGCATGAAAGGACCGCCCAGATATACGGCGTCCGCTCCGAATAAAACAGCCTGCCTAAGACCTTCCTCGCTGCCGGCGGGGGAAAGCAGTTCGCAGTTTGAAAATACCGACATTTTGACCTCCGGAAAATATTTCAGACGACAATCGGGCAATATAAAATATTATACTGCCCGAATAATTTATTTGATGTTTTATATGAAATGATATATAAGCACTCCGAATACGCTCAGCGCCATAAGAACAGCGAGTATCAGAGCAATTATTCTAACCGCGTTTCTGTTCATTTATTTTTTCTCAAGCCCCATAATGCTTTCTATGGATTCGGAAAGCTTTCCCGTCAGTTTCTGCGCCGAATCCATGTTTTCCGCAACTGCCGTCACATAGATTTTTATTTTAGGTTCTGTTCCTGAAGGACGGATTATAATCTTTGAATTTCCCTCGAGAGAATATGAAAGTACATTTGATTTAGGCAGACCGATTTTTTCGCTCTTTCCTGTTTTTGTGTCAGTCGAAACAGATAATTTGTAATCCGATACGTTCAGAACTTTCAATCCTCCTATGCTTTCGGGAACGGAATTTCTGAGATTTTCCATCATTTCGCTCATTTTCTTCATGCCCGTCTCACCTTCAAAACCGAAGTTCAAAAGAGAATTCAGGTACATTCCGTAATGAGAATAAATCTCGTCCATGACCTCCGTAAGGTCTTTTCCGATTGTCTTGTAGTAGGCAGCCATCTCTACCACTATCATCGCGCCGTTTACAGCGTCCTTGTCTCTCGCGTGAGCGCCGCTTAAATAGCCGTAGCTTTCTTCCATTCCGAGAATAAAACGGTCTTCCTCACCCGCTTCAACAAGCTTTTCGAGAAATTCGCCTATGTATTTGAATCCTGTCAGGAAATCGTAGGTTTTCCCGCCGTAGTCGTTCGCGATGAATCTGATAAGCTCCGAGGTGACTATCGTTTTTACAATGGCCGGGTCTTTCGGAAGAGTTCCTTTTTCTTTTCTTCTCATCAGAAGGTACTGAGTGAGCATACAACCCACTTCATTTCCCGTCATAAGCTTGTATTCGCCGTCGTGCCTTACGGCAATTCCTATTCTGTCGCAGTCGGGATCCGTCGCCACTATTAAATCTGCCGGGAAAGTCTTCGCGATTTTAAATCCCTCTTCAAACACCTGCTTAATTTCGGGATTCGGGAAAGGACAAGTCGGGAATGTTCCGTCCGGATTTTCCTGTGAAAGGACTACTCTCAAATCTTTTACGCCGATTTTCTTTAGTATTGTTTTGACAGGTATATTTCCCGTTCCGTTAAGAGGAGTGTAAAGTATTTTTATGCCGCTTTTTTCGCATATTCCCGGGTCGGGCTGAATTTCGAGTATCTTATCGTAAAATTCGTTTATCAGCCAATCTTCGATAAAATCAACCATGTCGGACGCGAGAGCGTCTTCAAAGTTCATGAATTTGACGTCAGAGAATATATCTACTTTCTTAATTTCCTCGAGAGTTTCGGCTGCCGCCTCATCAGTCATCTGATATCCCTTTTCGCCGTAGCACTTGTAGCCGTTGTATTTTGACGGGTTGTGTGAAGCCGTAATTACTATTCCTGAAGAACAGTGAAGTCTTCTGACTGCGAATGAAAGAAGTGGAGTCGGCTCAAGCTGAGGGAAAATGTAAACTTTTATTCCGTTGGATGCAAGAACGCCGGCGGCAGTTTCCGCAAAAAGTCTTGATTTTATTCTTGAATCGTATCCGATAGCCACGGAAGGAGAGTCAAACGATTTGTTCAGGTAATTTGCGAGTCCCTGCGTCGCCTGTCCCACGGTGTATACGTTCATTCTGTTTGTTCCGGCGCCGATTACTCCGCGAAGTCCGCCAGTTCCGAATTCGAGAGATTTGTAAAATCTGTCCTCTATTTCGGCTGTTTTTCCTTCTACGGATTTAAGTTCTTTAATTAAATCCGGATCAAGAACGGCTTTATCGAGCCACTCTTCATAAAGTTTTTCTGTATCTGCCATTATTATAGTAGTCCTTTCATCTGATTCTGATTTTTTCCGTATAAAGATTTTAAGCGTGAAACATTAATTAATACAATTATAAACTAACTGTTAAAATAATGCAAGACGGCAATCAATATTATAAAAGCAATTCCCAAGCAGCGGTTTTGATACATGACGCGTCTTGAATTGATTATACTCATGTGATAAAATGATATTATAAAAATTATGTTAGAATCATTTTCAAGCTTTGATATTTAATATAGCTTCGAAAAAATAAATATTTTTAATGAAAGGCAGTAATAATATGAACAGTTCGATAGCTGTAATTCTTGCGGCTGGCGAGGGTACAAGAATGAAATCTTCAAAACCTAAGGCTTTGAAGGAAGTTCTTTTCAAACCTATGCTCGACTGGGTAATAGACGCCGTAAAGGCGGCGGGAATAGATGAAATATGTATAGTCACGGGTTCCGGCGCGGAATATATAGAAGACCATGTTAAAGACGACAAATCTATAATAACGGTAAGACAGACCGAAAGACTCGGAACGGGTCATGCCGTTATGCAGGCCGTTCCGTTTATCAACGCCCACGACCCGTGCAACGTGGTGGTATTAAACGGCGACGCGCCTTTTATCGACGCTCAGACTCTCAAAGACGCGCTCAAATATCACGAAAAACAGGAATATTCCGTGACGGTGATTACATCGGACATTGATAACCCCTATGGCTATGGCAGAATAATTAGAGACAAACAGGACGATCTCATCTCTATTATAGAGGAAAAATCAGCGACTGACGAGCAGAAGGAGATAAAAGAGGTAAATTCAGGAGCTTACTGCTTTAAATCGGACGACCTGATATACGCCCTTTCTAAAATAACAAACGACAATTCAAAAGGAGAATATTATCTTACCGAGACTGTTTCAATAAGTCTCGCCGCTGGAAAGAGAGCAGGAGCGTATCTCACCGATTCGTCCGATACCGTTTTGGGCGCCAACACAAGAAAACAGCTCAACGAATTAAACGAAATAGCCAGAAACAAGAAAATGGACCGGTTAAACGACGAAGGCGTTGATATACCGTGCAGAGACGGCGTTATGATAGGACCTGACGCCGAAATAGGAAAAGACACCGTAATTCTGCCGGGAACGATAATAACCGGAAAGTCTGTAATAGGAGAAGGATCGGTGATAGGTCCCAACTCTTATGTCAGAAATTCCAAAATAGGGGACGATACCGTATTCAACAACGGACAGATTGAAGACGCCGTCATAAGAGACGGATGCGATATAGGACCTTTCGTACACGTCAGACCGAATTCCGATATAGGAAACGGAGTCCATCTCGGAAACTTCGTCGAGGTCAAAAATTCAAATATCGACGAGGACACAAAGGTATCGCACTTAACTTATGTAGGCGATTCCGATGTAGGTTCCGGCGTAAATTTCGGATGCGGAGTTGTAACCGTCAATTTCAATGGAAAAACGAAGGGAAGAACGGTAATAAAGGACGGCGCTTTCATCGGGTGCAACACAAATCTCGTTGCGCCTGTCACAGTCGGAGAAAATTCATACACGGCGGCAGGCTCGACAATAACGGACGACGTACCCGACAACACTCTTGCGATAGCGAGGGAAAGGCAGACAAATAAAGAGGACTGGGTTAAGAAAAACCAGCCGTACAGAAGAAAAGTCTGAAATAAAAAAATGTTTTTCAAAGAAAAGAAACCTATCGAATATCTGATTGCCGGACTCGGGAACCCGGGCGGAGAATACGAGCTGACGCACCATAATGCCGGTTTCCTCACTCTGGACATTCTCGCAAACAGATATTCATTTGAAACCGACAGACTGAAATTTCATTCTCTGACGTGCTTAACCGAAATAAACGGACACAGATGTCTTATAATGCGTCCGCAGACATATATGAATAATTCCGGGACTGCCGTAGCCGAAGGCGCGCAGTTTTACAAAATACCGCCGGAAAAATGTATAATTATTTTCGACGATATAGATATTCCGTTCGGAGACGTAAGAATAAAACGAAAAGGTTCTCCCGGAACTCACAACGGAGTTAAATCCGTTACCAACTGTTTGGGCTCGCAGGAATTTCCGAGAATAAAAATAGGAGTAGGCTCAAAGCCGGACCCCGATGAAGACCTCGCCGATTACGTTCTTTCCAAATTCACGAAAAAAGAACAGGACGAGCTGAAAAAAACAATGGAAAAAGCCTGCGACGCGATAGAATATATAGTCGACGGAAAAATAGATCTCGCTATGGAAAGATGCCAGATATTTTCAAAAAAGAAGAAGAAAGAAGAAAATGGACAATAATATTGAAACTCTTCAAAAATTCATCGACGAAAGCGAGTCGGCAGTATTTTTCGGAGGCGCGGGCGTAAGCACAGAATCCGGAATCCCTGATTTTCGTTCGCAGGACGGACTTTACAATCAGAAATACGATGTTCCGCCCGAGGAGATAATAAGCCATTCTTACTTTATGAGGTATCCCGAAAAATTTTATAAATTTTACAAGGATAAAATGCTTATTCTCGACGCTGAGCCGAACGCCGCTCATTATAAACTTGCCGAAATGGAGAGAAAAGGAAAGCTCGCCGCCGTCATAACTCAAAATATCGACGGTCTGCACCAAAAAGCCGGCTCCGAAAACGTATTTGAGCTTCACGGCAGCGTTTTGAGAAATTACTGCATGAAATGCGGAAAAAGCTATTCGGCAGAATATGTGAAACAAAGCGAAGGCGTGCCGAGATGCGATTGCGGCGGAATAATAAAGCCGGACGTGGTTCTGTACGAGGAAATGCTTGACGATGACTGCGTAAAAGGCGCCGTGGACGCTATTGAAAAAGCGGATATGATGATAGTCGCCGGAACTTCTCTCGTAGTTTACCCCGCTGCGGGGCTTATAAGATATTTCAGAGGAAAACACCTTGTACTTATCAATCTTTCCCGTACATCCGCCGACAGCTCCGCTGACCTTGTAATTCATGCAAAAGTAGGCGAAACGCTTTCAAAAATAAAAGTATAAAATAAAAACGGTAAATATCTATCGCCCGGGGAAAAATTCTCCGGGCAAATTTTTTGATTTTCGGCTGAAACAAAAAACCTCGGAGTTTTTGTCCCGAGGTTATTAATTTAATTATTTTTTTCAGACGATTTTTCCGAGCTTCTGCCCTTCGTCAAATGCGGCGAGGTTTGAATTTATCACTGCCTGACCTTTGGATTTGAATCTTTTTTCAATAGAAGATTTGAAATCCTCGCCTTTTATAAGTCCGGCCGCGGCTGTTAGCGCTCCGAGTATTATAAGATTGCCGGCTTTTGGATTTTTCACTTTCATCGCTATGTCGTCCGCCGGCACTTTGATGATTTTGATGTCGTCTCTGTCAGGTTCCGACTTGATAATTGACGTATTCATTACGAGAATCCCGCCTTTTTTAAGCTGGGGGAGGAAAGTTTGAAGAGAGAGATCGTTTAATGCAATAAGGCAGTCGCAGTACCTTTTCAAAGGCGAGTACACGGTGTCGTTTTTATCCGATACGGATACGGTGCATTTCGCTTTTCCGCCTCTCTGCTGAGGTCCGTACTCCGGAAGGTATATTGCATTGAGACCTAATTCAGATGCGGTGTCGGCGAGCATTTTGCCCGCGCTCATTACGCCTTGTCCGCCGAACCCCGAAATAATTACGGTGGTTTTCATCAGTTTTCAGCCCCCTTGTCTCTGATTACTCCAGGAACGAAGTATTTTGAAGTCGTCTCTTCCATATATTTCAGTGAATCGAGCGGCTTCATTCCCCAGTTTGTCGGGCAGTTTGTGAGAAGTTCGATAAATGTGAATCCTCGTGATTCCATCTGATAAGTGAACGCTTTTTTTATTCCCTTTTTGGCTTCGATTATTCCCTTTGGATTCGCGAGGGAATAGCGTGCGATAAAATAAGGAGCCTTCAGGCTGTCTATAATTTCCGAAAGTCTTATCGGGTATCCCATCGTTTCCGGGTCTCTGCCGTTTATGCACGTCGTGGATTTCTGACCTACGAGCGTGGTAGGCGCCATCTGTCCGCCCGTCATGCCGTATGTCTGGTTGTTTGCGAAAATCACTGTAAATTTTTCGCCTCTGTTGGCGGCTGAAAGAATCTCCGAAAAACCTATCGCGGCAATGTCTCCGTCTCCCTGATATGTAAATACGAGCCTTTCGGGAGAACTTCTTTTTATTCCTGTGGCAACTGCGGGCGCTCTGCCGTGAGCGGCTCCTATCATGTCGCCTTTCCATTCGAGAAGGTTAAGCGTTGAACATCCTACCGGAAGGACGTGTATGCAGTTATCTGCCTGCCCCATTTCTTCAACAGCTTCGCCGATTATTCTGATCGCGGTTGAGTGAAGGCATCCGGGGCAGAATCCTGTCGGAACAGGTCTGAGCGTTTCCGTCGGTCTTTTGTAAACTACTGCCATTTTCAGCCCTCCCTGCTTGAATCTATTATTTTCTTGACAGCGCCGTATATTTCAACGTCGTCAAAGAGAACTCCGCCTGTTCTTCCGTACTCGTATACGGGCGCTCTTCCGGCGACCTGAAGAGAAATATCATCTTTCATCTGTGCCGGTATCGCAAGCTCTATATCGATTATTCCTTTGACTCTGCCGTAATCGAGTCCGGCAATTTGAGCTTTAGGATAAGGAACAAGCGTTATGGGTCTTATAAGACCTACTTTGTAGCCGTCATGTCTCAGCATGATAATGGCGTCTTTTGCAACTCTTGCGGAAACACCGTAAGCTATACAGATAAATTCCGCGTCGTCTGTCATGAAGTTTTCGACCTTTACGTCGTTTTTCTGCCACGACAAATATTGTTTGGCTCTCATACGGTTGAGCTGTTCAAGCTGAGGTTCCATAAGATAAGGCGTCAAAATGTGCATATCTCTTTTTTCGCCCTCGTGTCTGTAAAGAGACCAACTTTCGCCTTTGTCGCGGTGAATTTCCTTCATCTCCGGCAGTTCCACCTGCTCCATTATAGCGCCTAAGCAGCCGTCAAGGCACATTATTACGGGATTTCTGTCTCTTTCGGCGTATTCAAAAGCGTTGTATGTGAGGTCAACTATTTCCTGGCATGACTCCGGAGCGAAGCACATCATATGAAATCCGCCGTGTCCCAAAGCTTTTGTGAGCTGGAAATAATCCGACTGAGAAGGCTGTATGGAACCGAGTCCGGGACCGCCCCTGGTGACGTCTACTATCAAAGCCGGAAGCATAGTTCCGGAAAGATATGAAGCTCCCTCGGATTTGAGCGATATGCCGGGACCGGACGAGCTTGTCATTGCTCTGACTCCTACGGACGACGCTCCGTATACCATAGAAATGGACGCCACTTCGCTTTCACCCTGTATAAACGTTCCGCCGACCTCGGGCAGACGTCTCGACATATATTCGGGTATTTCATTCTGCGGTGTGATAGGGTATCCCGCGAAAAATCTGCATCCGCCTCTGACAGCGGCCTCCGCGACAGCCTCGCACCCTTTCATAAGAATTTTAGCCATCGTTCTCCACATCCTTTTCTACAGTTATCGCGCCCTCTGGACAAACCACAGCGCAAATCGAACACGCAATGCACTTATCAATTTCCGCCGGGACAGGCGAAAAATAACCTTTTGAATTTCTCTCGTTGCCCATAACGAGAACTTTCTTCGGACAGAAATTAATGCAGTACAGGCAGCTTTTGCAGAACTGCGGATTAACCGTTACTCTGTTCATCTTAACACCTCTGAAAAAATTTCCGCAGGACTTTCGCCCTTATGGAAAATAAATTATCAACTAAGCATGACGGCAGAAAAAGCTACTGACCCATAAGCATCCAATCGTCAATAACGTTTTTTGTCTCTCTGTATTTTTTTACCGAAATGGGGATCACGGTGCCGTCTACAAGAGTCAGCCCTTTTGATGAAAGAGACTGAACATTTCTCAAATTGACTATATAGCTCGAGTGGCATCTGTAGTAATATGTGGGGAGTATCGCCTCAAGGTCTTTTAAAAGCATGCGGACTACAAGCGTTTTGCCGTCGGTAGTGTATATGTAGCATTTCACGCTTTTTCCGCCCACAGCGTATTTTATCATGTCCTCTTTCAGATAAATTGAAACATGATTTTCGCCCGGCAGTACGAGTCTCGGAACCTGTTTGTCTGAAAAGCTGTCGGACAGAATTTTGAACGTGTTCTGCTCCGTCGGACTTATTTCCGTGTTGTTGCTTGAACTGCTTTTCGGAAAATTCAGATTTGCCACCGATATAAACGGAACGCGCCAGAATATCTCTCCGTCAGAGTTTTTGAGCTTCTGCCCGTTTATTATTATTCTTTGATTGTATTCTTTCGTTTTGCCGTCGGAATCCGTTGAGAATAATCTGAACTGACATACAGCCGAATATCTGCCCTCGCGCGCGTAAATAAGTTTGGAGGACAGATTTGATACTACAAATTTTTTCTTCTTTGCAAATTTCGTATATGAAAGCGATCTGTCCATCAGCGCCTGTTTTCCTATCAGAACGTCTCCGGCGTTGGGACCGTACCACATCACATTGTCGTCGAGATATTCAAACAAAATTGAATAGTCGTATTCGTAGTATCCTATTATTCCGCGTATAATGTACGTCTCAAAGTCAGTCTGCAATTAACTCAACCTCAGTCTTCCGAGTAGTCTCTGATGACGTCTATTACGTCTTTTAGAGTCTCTATTCTCGAAACTTCTCTGTCGGGAATTTCCACGCCGAACTTGTCCTCGATAGCCACAGCCATATTTACAAGCTCCAGCGAATTTAAGCCGAGGTCTGATCTCATGTTTGTGTCAAACGTAATCTCCTCGGGTTTCATGTCGACAAATTCCGTTATAACTTCTCTCAGATTTTCAAGCATTTCCTGGTCAGTCATGATTATTTCTCCTTAAGTCTTATATAATTTTGCTCTCTTATAAATTTCAGGTTTATGTATTACCCGATTATTATTCCTTATGTCTTTCGACGTAGCTGTCAACTACTTTCTGCCTTATTACTTTTCTCGTTGAGTTTATCTCAAACGGCTCCATGACTACGTCTACGTCTTGAATTTTTTTGTATGAAGGCAGGGTCTTGTTCAAATCGGAAATATCCTTTGATACGATTTCTTCTATCTGCTCTTTTGATTTGCCCGTGAAATGATTTTCGTCAATGTTTACGGAGACGACAATAATATCTCTTCTCTTGCCGTGTATGGTCTTTTTGGCCTGGAAGCAGACGACTTGTGTTATGTAGTGGATATTGTCCATAACCGTGAACTCAAGATCCTCGGGGAATATGTTTTCACCGTTTTCGAGGATTATCAGGTTCTTTTTTCTTCCCGATACGAATAGTTCGCCGTCCTGGGACATTCTGCCGTAGTCGCCCGTCTTGAACCATCCGTCCTCGGTAAACGACAGCTTGTTGGCTTCCTCGTCTTTGTAATATCCTTTTGTGACGTTGTCGCCCTTAATCCATATTTCGCCTATTCCGTCCTTGTCGGGGCTGTCGATATGAACCTGTGTTTTGGGGAACGGGAATCCGGCCGAAGTGGGATCTTCGTCCGCGTGAAGGTTTAAAGTTACCGTAGGCGACGCCTCCGTAAGACCGTATCCGTTGTATATATGAAAACCGAAATCACCCAATCCGGTAACATATTCCGCTCTCGACGGAGCTCCGCCCGATACGAGCGTCGGGAATTTTCTGTCGCAGAAATTGTGCTGAATCGTCGAAAAAAGCACGGGTCTAAGGTCTATGCCTTTTTTCCTCATCTTGTTTGAAAACGCGACAAGTTTCATCAGCGCGTCTTTCATTCCTTTTTTCTCCGCGGCGTCAAGTATACCGTAGTAAAAGCCTTCGAGAACGAGAGGAACTGCAGCCATAGCCTCCGGCTTCCATTCGTTCAGATTTTTCTGCACGTTTTTGAACGAATCGTTTACATAGATGCAGGCGTTCATGTAAATCGACGTGAATATGTCGCACGAAAGCTCATATGCGTGGTTCATGGGCAGAAGAGAAAAAGAAGTGTACTCTGTAGGTATTGTTGAAAGTATGCCGTCTACGTTAGTCGCGAAATTTTTATGACTCAGCATTACTCCCTTGTTTGAACCTGTCGTGCCCGAAGTGAACATTATCGTGGCAAGATCGTCCGGTTCGATTTTCGCGTCTGTAAAACTTCTGTCGCCGCTTTCAACAAGCTCTCTGCCTTTTTTTACAAGAGCGTCGAATGAAGAATATCTGTCTCCGTCTTTTTCTGTGTAAAGAGATACGGCTAATTTGAAATCCGGGTGAGTCGCGAGATGATCTCTGACTGTTCTTTTGAATGTCTTTGTGAAGAAAACGCCTTCGCAGTCTGCTTTATCCATAAGTTTTGAAAGCGTCTCGTCGGGAAGCTCCTTGTCAAGCGGCGCCACAACGCCGACTCCGCAAGTCACAGCGAAAAAGCAGACCATCCATTCGTATGAATTTTCTGCGAGCATAGCAAAATGCTTTCCCTTGAATCCCATAGACAAAAGCGCTGTTCCGAGCGCGTCAATGTCTGATTTCATACGGTCAATGGTGTACGCGCGGTTTTCGCCGTCAACTTTTTCCACCATCGCGTTTCTTCCGGAGAAATATCTTGAAGGTCTCTCGTAAATGTCTCTTAGGTTGTTAAGATATCCCTCGTTCCACAAGACCTGATTTCTCTGCTTTACCATCCATGCCATTTCTTTCTTTGAAAGCTGAGTGGTATTCTTCATTTTTTTACTCATAATTTATTTTACCTGCCTCTCCGTCGTCATAATTGAGAATAAATTAAACTAAATAAATTAATTAAATCATTTAAAACTTAACTGATTATTAATTATCTTTAATCTAAAAATCTTACTCTCTAACAGACGGCGGAGATATTAATTAAATTATTGTTCGTTTACGTCTTTGAGACCCGCTTTAATTTCTCCCATAGTCTTTTCGGGGTTGTCTATTCCGTCGATTATCGCCTTCAAGGCGTTCGCGTGAAGAGTTCTGATTACATTTTCCGAAATTCTCGACGTTCTGTAAAGGTATCTTATTTTTATTACCTTTTCAGACGGCACGGGATAAGCGAATGTGTAAAGAGGCATGGCGTATCTGCCGATATTGAAGCCCTCGAAATCTATCGACGGGAATTTGTCGCCCGACATATCGGGAAGCGGAAGCCATGTGAACATCATAAACGAAGGAGCCTGGAACATTGAAAGATGATATATCTCTCTTTCCATCGCGTAAGAAGTGATGTATGGGTAATTCATATGTCTGTAAAGAGTATTTCTTACCTCGTCAAGTTCCTTTACTCCCTGTCTGTACGTCATTGTGTCAGGAATTATTGCTCTGACGGCGAGAGGCTGGCAGAGACATCCGCCCATTTTCTTGTCTTTATATGTAACTCTTCTTGAGCAGAGCTGAAGAGAGAAAGTGTCGTCCGTATCGTAGTTCACCTTTGACGCATGAGCTCTGAAGCCCATTTCGATTACGTTTTCCGGAGACTCCTCGTTGTTTATGCAGAAATCGGCGATTTTCTTCGTCTCTTCCTGAGGAATGTCAAGAACGAGCATGTCGCATTTGTCGTGAAGAGCGTCGTAGGCGGCAGGTATTCTGAGCTCGGGATCTTTCTTTTTCTTTCTCTCTTTGTCGAGAATGTTGTGACCGTGAACGCCCGCGTAGAAAGGCATACCGTCTTTAATCCAGAACTCTTTGTAGAATTCCTCGTCTCTCTTCATTTTTTTCTCGTCTTTGAGGTACGCGAGTTCCTTGATCACTCTGTCCTCGTATTTGTACATAGGCGCGGGCATTTCTTTTCCCGCAGCCATAGCGTGGTAAACAGAGAATAAGTCCGCATAGAAAATTATGACTCCGTAAGCGTCCATTATTAAGTGGGAAGTGTTTATGTATACGCCCGTTCTTCCGTCCGACGTCGAGAAGAAATAAAGCCTGTACGGAACGCTCTTATAAACGGGAACAGGTTTCTGCGCGTCGAGATTGAAAAAATCATTCATCTCCTGATTTGATGCGAAATGTTTGATTTCAACATCGGGCTGGTCGTATGAGGGAAGGAAATACTGGCGCGTCTCGCCTTTGTCCTTATAGAATCTGATTCTGAGGCAGTCGTTTCTCTTGACTTCTTCTTTGAACGCTTTCTGTAAAATGTCGAAATCAAGCTGACCGTGAACAGCCATCATGATAGGTATCTGAATTACACTTTTATGAATAGAGTATTTCAGCATATAAGCCATCGACTGCTGCGACGGTATAAGGTCGTATGTTTTTTCGGGAATAGTTGTCTTCGCCATAAAAAATACCTCTTTTTGTAAAATTCGATTTATATGTCTTTAATATATTGTTTTTTCGTAAACAGGTTGGTGTTGTTCGCAATTATCAGAGCAATAAGCTGAAGCGTCATTGGAATTATCTCCATTATTCCGTTTTTTCCTTTTGTAAGTCCTTCCGTCGCGAACGATATTGACATCAAAATAACGTCGACCGAGTCAATTCCGTGAATTATCAGCATCGGCAGCCATATGAGCTTTTCCTTCCTTTTGAAAATTCTGTAAAGAGACAGCCACATCATCAGAAGCGGAACTACAGCAATGTATAATAGCGCCGTTGTCCAGTGAAATACGGCTCCCGCGCGCGATCCTTTCGTTGTTGTGAAAGAGCAAAGCGTCATGCCGATACAGCAGATCCACACTAAAACGGTGAAAAAATTGTGATTGTAGTTTATCCGCTTCATATAGTAAATCATATTTATCAATGTGGAATAAGTAAGCAGCAGACATAAAAAGAAGAACATCACCCTGTGTTCAAGTCCTATCGTGCTGATAGTGTAGTATTTCGGGCTTTTGATAAAGGCGAATGTCCAAAGCATTACAATCGCGGCGCACAGCGATGAAAAGCACATCCGTTCGCCGGATATAAATTTAATGAATTTCATAATTCGCTCCGGATTTTTTAAATAAATAAAATCAGATGATTTGTTTCTTCTGATTAACTAATGAAGTAAAAAAATATTCTTATTTATATATTAATCTATCATGAAAAAAAAATCAATATAAAAAATCTATTTTCGTTTTTATAAATCAATTTCCAAAGATTTGCGAATCATAAAAATTAAAGTCCTGTTTTTTAAATCAAAAGCGGCAATATTTTTTTAAGAAGAAATTTATTCGATATCTCGCGCCGATGTTTTATCATGTTGACCGGACACGGAAGCGATGTTATACTTTAACCTATCACAGCAAGAAGTCTCCCACCTCTAAGGTGGAGGGATGA
>OMUY01000088.1 GCA_900314355.1 uncultured Eubacteriales bacterium
ACTTATGTTTGAGAGCTTTGTTAATTCATAATAAGGTAAAACTGCTGCACTTGCTGTCATCATTGTTGGTGTGTTTGAGAGCTTTGTTAATTCATAATAAGGTAAAACACTACAAGTGTACAGCAGAGAACACGATTGGTTTGAGAGCTTTGTTAATTCATAATAAGGTAAAACGTTATAAACGGCATTATTACGACGTCATTAGTTTGAGAGCTTTGTTAATTCATAATAAGGTAAAACTAAAGTAAACTTTGACAGCCGTGTAGGACTGTTTGAGAGCTTTGTTAATTCATAATAAGGTAAAACTACCATGCCCCCGTCAATGCGTGAAGTGGTGTTTGAGAGCTTTGTTAATTCATAATAAGGTAAAACTATATTAAAACGGTCAATATATCCATATAGGTTTGAGAGCTTTGTTAATTCATAATAAGGTAAAACCGGCGTATCGTCTGACGGCTCCTTCAGTCAGTTTGAGAGCTTTGTTAATTCATAATAAGGTAAAACTCGTCTCCCTTATGTTCTGTGATAGTTGGATGTTTGAGAGCTTTGTTAATTCATAATAAGGTAAAACTAATCAATCCGTATTCTTTGAACTGTTTTTGTTTGAGAGCTTTGTTAATTCATAATAAGGTAAAACGGTAACATTGTCATACATCGGTATGCGGTAGTTTGAGAGCTTTGTTAATTCATAATAAGGTAAAACGTTTTTTTCCCCCCCCCCCCCCGTTTTTATATTCTGACTGCATTTAATTTGCAGTTTTTCTTTTATTAGGTATTTTTATGAAAATATTTCATATCTCCGACCTTCATATCGGAAAATCTATCTACGGATTGTCCATGCTTGACAACGGCGACCAGAGTTTTTGGGCAGAGAAATTTTTTGATGTCTGCGATTCGGAAAAACCGGATGCGCTGCTGATTTCAGGCGACATTTATGACCGATCCAATCCTTCCGCCGAGGCTATGACGTTTTTTGACGGCTTTTTAAAGGAATTATCAAATAAGAATATTAAAACATTTATAATAGCAGGTAATCACGACAGCGGCGAAAGACTTGAATATGCGTCTTCTTTTCTTGAGGCTGACGGTATATTTATTAGCGGCGTATTGAATAAAGAACTGAAACATTTTAAACTTTTTGATGAATACGGCTGTGTAAATTTCTTTCTTCTTCCGTATATTTTTCCGTCTTATGCTTCATCTGTTTTTTCAGATGAAAATATCAAAACATATACTGATGCCGTAAAGGCGGTTCTTTCTTTTCAGGATATCGATTTCAGCGAAAGAAATATTATTTTATCTCACCAAAACGTAGTGTCCGCAGGAAAAACCAACATCAGAGGCGGTTCAGAGACTATGGTCGGAGGAATAGGTGAAGTGGATTCGTCCGTTTTCGAAAAATTCGATTACGCCGCTCTCGGTCATATACACGCAGGCTATCCTGTCGGAAAAAATTATATCAGGTATTCCGGTACGCCTTTATGCTATCATTTTGACGAAACGAAACAGCCTCAAAAAGGACTTGTTGAAATTATTTTGAAAAATAAGGGAACAGAACCGGAAATAAAAGTAATACCGGTAACTCCTCTTCACAGAATGCATTGCTACTCGGGTTCTTTGACCGATATTCAAAATGAACTTGTTTCAAATAGCGGCTATTCAAATGAATATGTTCAGGTAGAATTGACAAATTCAAGAATAACACCCGACATAAGGGCGTCTATTGACAATATTTTTTCCGCCCGTTCTTCTCTTGTACTCGATGTCTTTTCAAGTAAATCCATACTTTCTTCAGGAAAAATATCATCTTCCGAATTTCACGGGACAGAAAAGTCTGTCGAAGAGATGTTCGCGTCTTTTTATAAATCAAGATTTGACGCTGAACCTGACGAAAAAGATACGGCGCTGATAAACTTCGTGTCGGAACTTGCAAGAAATGACGACGAAATAACAGATAATACTTCAGACAAATTAATTAATTACTTAAATTCATTCGGAGGAAAAAATTAATTGAAACCCGTTAAACTGATAATGACAGCCTTCGGACCATATAAAAACAGAACCGTAATTGATTTTGAAAAAATCAATTCCCGAATTTTTCTTATAACCGGCGACACAGGCGCCGGAAAGACTACTATTTTCGACGCGATTATATTCGCTCTTTACGGCAAGCTTGACGGCGGAAGAGATTATCAGATGATGCACTCTGATTATTCCGACGATAAAACGCCGTCAGAAGTTATTTTTGAGTTTTCAGAAAACGGAAAGATTTACAAAATCAAACGTGTTATCAGCTACAACAAAAACTCAAAGAAAAAATTTTCAAGTCAGGACAGGGATTCTGTTTTGACATATCCCGACGGTCGTGTAATTAATAAAAATACATCTTCTGCGGTCGAGCAGATACTTGGTCTGTCTTTAGACCAGTTTACAAAAATCGCAATGCTCGCTCAGGGAGAATTCAGAAATTTTCTCGATTCAAATTCTATAGAAAAAGTCGAGATTCTCGGCAGACTTTTCGACGACTCTTTATACAAAAAATTTACCGAATTGCTCACCGCCGCGAGGGATAAACTGAGTCATGAAAGAAATGAACTTGAAAAAAGTATATCCGAATTGATGAATACGGATACTTTTCCTATGCCTGAAAATATTTCAGATGATGAAAAATTTTCTTATGACCCGTCAAATGAGGCGCTTGCGGAAAATTTGAAGATTCTTGTCGATAAGACAAAATCCGACTCCGATAATTCCGAAAAATTATTAAACTCAATTCAGGAAAAACGTTATAATCTGATTGCCGAAAAAGAAAGGGCGAAATCTGTCAATAAGTCTTTTGACGAATATGACAATCTCAAAACAGTTTATGAAAAACTGTCTTCCAAAAAAAATTATTATGACGAAAAAGAGAAATTAAACGGCAGATTGGAAAAAGCTGTCTATATAATTTCAAAAATAAACGAAAAAAGAAAAATTTCAGACGAAACGCAAATTTTAAAAAATGATATTATCAAATTAAACTCTCATATTGACGAGATTAAAATTCTTAAAAATCATGCGGAAAAGGAGGTTTCAGACGACGCCGGACTTGAAAAGGAAACAGATGATCTCAAAATTCAAAGCGAAAACTTAAAACACGAAATTGACACGGTGTACGGCGAACTTAAAAATTTGCTTACTTTATTAGAGGAAGCAAAGTCAAAAAACATAGAAATAGAAAATAAATATCTTTCCGAAAAAAATCGCCATGAAAAACTTGAAATTAAAATCGAATCAAACAATAAATTAATTGACGAATTAAAAGATTCCGGCGCTGAATTTGAGAAGGCAAAAATCAGTTTGCAGAAATCAAAAGAAAATATCAATAAATTTTCCGATACCGTCCGCCTTATAAATGACATTGAGAATAAAAAGAAAACTCTTGAAAATCTGAAATCAAACTATAAAAAAATATTTATTTCATGCAAGGAAAAAAGCGATTCATATAATAAAATTTACACAAGCTTTATTTCTTGCCAGGCGGCCGTATTAGGAGTAAAATTAGAAAAAGAGCTTGAAGAAAAAGGCGAAGCTAAATGCGAGGTATGCGGCACTGTTTTTAAATCTGGTCAATATCATCATTTCGCATCGCCGCGAAATTCTGTAATTTCCAGGGATGAAGTAGAATACGCAAAATCGGAACTTGAAGCTGAGGAAAAAAGAAGAACAGAAAAAGAAAAGGAAATTGACGCATCTGAAATCGACATAAAACATATGATTAGCGGCGCGGTGAGCGAAATCGGAATTTTTTCTGATAAGGCAGACGAACAAAGTATTTTCGACCGTAATTTTATTTTACAGACAGAAGCCGAAATAAAATCCGAATTTGATGAATGCGAAAATAATTTTAAACTCGCAGAATCAAATTACAAAAATTACGAGCAGCTTTTATCCGAAAATAATGATTTGAAAAATCAGGAAAACAATATTAAATCCGATATTGATATCCTCAGTTCGCAGTTGACCGAAAAAAACGGCGAGATATTAAATATAAGCGGAAAAATCGACACTTTAAAAAAGTCACTTCGATTTGACAGCAGAGAAATCGCCGAAAAGGAGAAAAAGAAGTTAGACGAAAAAATCTCTGAAAATTCTGAAATCATCAAGTCGCACAGGGATAAATTAAATGAACTTGCGGGTATTTTAAATACCGAGTCTGGAAAACTTGATACAAAAAATTCCGAACTGCCAAAAAAGAAAGAAGAACTCGAAATCTGTGAAAAAGAATTATCTGATTTATTGACAAAAAACGGATTTGATTCGGAAAACGAAGTTGTTGATTTGATTTCTCCATACGGAGGAAAAGTAAACGATTTTTTGAAATTATCTCAAACGGAAGTCCAGAATTATAAATCCGACGTTAAAAATAATCTTTCTCAGCTTGAAAAATCGGAAAACGAACTATCCGGCAAAAAAAGATATCCCGACATTGAAATTTTTGACGAAAAAATAAACCTTCTCGATAACGAATTTAATTCCGAAAATTCAAAACATAAAAAGCTTTATTCACTTTCAATTATTTATGAAAAAACTTACGCTCAGGTAAAGGACAAGACAGACAAGCTTAAAAAATCTTCGTTTGCATTTGAAAAACTTGAAAAATTCGCAACTGTCGCAAACGGCTCCAATAACTCTGCCACAGGAAAAATTTCTTTCAGTTCGTTTGTTATGATTACCGTTTTTGAAGAAATTTTGAACGCCGCAAATTACAGACTCGACTTGATTACAGGCGGCAGATATGAACTTGCAAGGAGGGAAGGCGCGGACAAGTCAAACGGCATATCCGGTCTCGATGTCGATATTATAGACAGATTTACCGGAAAACAGAGAAGTTCAAAATCCATTTCCGGAGGCGAAGGATTTGAGGTTTCTCTCGCGTTGGCTCTCGGTCTTTCCGATACGGTGTGCAGAGTCTCGGGCGGAAGAAAAATCGAAACTCTTTTTATCGACGAGGGGTTCGGAACTTTAGACGAAAACAGGCTTGACGATGCAGTAAACGTTCTTCAGGGATTGACTGAGGAAAACAGACTTGTCGGGGTTATTTCTCATGTTGACAGGCTTAAAGAAGTTATTCCGGCTCAAATAGTAGTTAAAAGTTCAAAGGAAAACGGCAGTTCAGTTGAGATTATCAATGATTAAAGGAGAAAATAAATGAGAAATAAAAAAATCGAAATAACGGCATATGCGGCGGCAGGTCTTGCTTCGTTCGGGCTTTTTTCCGGCTTTTCGCTCTTTAAAGTAATATTAGACAGAGATAATAATATCTATTCTCATTTTTTCAATAAAATAAACGGCAACAAAGCTCTTAAAAACGGAGGAAAAAATCATAATTCGGGATATGATTTTGAATATCTTGAAAAAAACAAAGAATGGTTTGAAAATCAGAAAACCGAAGATTATGAGTTGATTTCCGCAGACGGTCTTAAATTAAAAGCGAGTCTTCTGAAATCCGAAAATAACAGCGATGTTTTTGTTCTGTGCGTCCACAGTTATCACAGCGACGGAAAAAGAAATTATAAATATATTGCAAAGTTTTATCATGACCTCGGTTTTAATGTTTTCATGCCTGATAACCGTGCGTCCGGGAAAAGCGAAGGAAAATATATGACATATGGGTATTATGAATCAAAAGATACTCTCGAATGGATAAATTTTCTTATTCGTAAATTCGGAAAAGAAATACGAATTATTCTTCAAGGTAATTCTATGGGCGCAGCCTCGGTGATGATGCTTTCGGGCAATGAAAATCTTCCCGAAAATGTAAAATTCATTGTAGAGGACTGCGGATTTAAATCCGCCCCGTTTCAGTTGGCTTACAATCTCAGATCTATGGGGATACCGGATTTTCCGACGATAAAGGAAATCAATCTGTTTTGTAAATTAATCGCAGATTTTGATTTAAACGACTGCAAGCCTGTAAATTACGTAAAAAAATCAAAGGTTCCCATATTGTTTATTCACGGCGGTAATGATAAAACAGCTCCCGTATCAATGGCAATCGATTTGTACGAACACTGCCCGAATTACAAAGACATATTGATTGTTGAAAAAGCAGGTCATGACAGGAGCTATTTAAAAGACCCGAAAAATTACGAATTGAGAATCAAAAATTTCTGCGACAAATTTTTAGACAATCGATAAATCAATATAATTCCCACAATATTTGACTATTGCGGGGATTTGAATTATAATAAACAAATAAAATCAAAATTCATCATTGGGATTTGTTCCCGAGGAAATATATGGCAAAGAGAAAAAACGATTACTCCGAACAAAGTATAACAAGTTTAAAAGGCCCTGACAGAGTGAGAAAACGCCCTGCAGTAATTTTCGGTTCGGACGGAATTGACGGATGCGAACATTCAGTATTTGAAATTATTTCTAATTCAATAGATGAGGCGAGGGAAGGCTACGGCAAAAAAATAATTGTCACGAGATTTCTCGATAAATCTGTCGAGGTCAAGGATTACGGAAGAGGAATGCCCGTAGACTGGAACGAAAACGAAAAAAAATTCAACTGGGAGCTTCTTTTCTGTGAGATGTACGCAGGCGGAAAATACAACACAAATTCCGACTCAAGCTCTTACGAATATTCGCTCGGCTTAAACGGTTTGGGATTATGCGCCACGCAGTGTTCTTCCGAATATATGGAAGCCGAGATAAAAAGAGCCGGCTATATTTACAATCTCAGATTTGAAAAAGGATTTCCGGTCGGGAAGATGAAAAAAGAGCCTTATTCCGGAAACGATACTGGAACGGTCATAAAATGGAAGCCCGATCTCGAAGTATTTACCGATATAGATATTCCTCTTGAATATTTTCAGGAAATACTTCGCAGACAGGCAATCGTAAACGACGGAATAACTTTTATTTTACGCAATCAGCTATCTTCTTCAAAATTTGAAAAGTTTGAATATTCATACGAACACGGAATCGAAGATTATTGCAAAGAATTTGCCGGTGACGACGCGTTCACGTCCGTTCAGTATTGGGAAACAGAGACGAAAGGAAGAGACAGGGAGGATAAGCCCGAATACAAATTGATAATAAAAGCAGCCGTTGCGTTTTCAAAAACGAAACAGCTCAAGGATTACTATCACAATTCATCCTACCTTGAACACGGAGGAGCTCCGGAAAAAGCCGTTAAAAGCGCATTCGTATCGGAGATTGACTCCTATCTGAAGAATAATTCTAAGTACCTGCGTTCTGACCCTAAAATCACGTTTCAGGATGTCGAAGATTGTCTGATAATAATAATTTCATCTTTTTCAACAGAGACGTCTTATGAAAACCAGACTAAAAAAGCCATTACGAATAAATTTATTCAAGAGGCTATGACTGATTTTTTCAAAAAGCAGCTTGAAATATATTTTATTGAAAACAAACTTGACGCTGAGAAAATCTGCAATCAGGTTTTAATTAATATGCGTTCAAGAGTCAAGGCCGAAAAAACGAGAATAGACTTAAAAAAGACTCTTGCTACCGGCGACAGTCTGACTAACAGAATAGAAAAGTTTGTTGACTGCAGATCTAAAGACGTTTCTCAGCGCGAACTTTTCATCGTCGAAGGTGATTCAGCTCTCGGTGCATGCAAACAGGCGAGGGATTCGGGTTTTCAGGCCATAATACCGGTAAGAGGAAAGATATTAAATTGTCTTAAAGCCGATTATTCGAGAATTTTTAAATCCGATATTATTACTGATTTAATTAAAGTACTCGGGTGCGGCGTAGAAATCAAAACGAAGGAAAACAAGTCTTTTCAGACTTTCAATATTGACAATTTGAAATGGTCAAAAGTTATTATATGTACAGATGCCGACGTCGACGGTTATCAGATCAGAACTTTAATCCTTACGATGATTTATGCGCTGATGCCTACGCTCATACAAAAAGGAAAAGTATTTATCGCAGAATCTCCGCTTTATGAAATAAACAGCGGAGATCAGACGTGGTTCGCTTATAACGAGCAGGAAAAGGAAGAAGCTCTGAAAGAAATCGGCAAGAAAAAATATTCTATTCAGCGTTCCAAAGGTCTCGGCGAAAATGAGCCCGAGATGATGTGGATGACTACGATGAATCCGAAATCGAGAAGACTTATCCAAGTCGGTCCTTCCGGTGATGAAGGCCTGACCGCAAAGGTTTTTGACACTCTTTTGGGAGACGATCTCCAGGCGAGAAAAGATCACATTGCAAAGTACAGCGCTGATTATATAGATCTTGCGGATTTGAGCTGAAAGGAGGTTGAATCATGCCGAGAAAGAAAAAGCAGCCGGATTTGCCGAAATCCGAAGACCTTGACAAAAACGCTCATATATTGGGCGCGGGAGAGGTAAACGAGCAGAAAATCACAGATACGCTTGAAACAAATTATATGCCGTATGCCGTTTCTGTAATAATGTCCAGAGCTATTCCCGAAATCGACGGATTTAAGCCTTCCCACAGAAAACTCCTCTACACCATGTACTTAATGGGTCTTTTAAAAGGACAAAAGATAAAGAGCGCAAATATCGTAGGCCGCACTATGCAGCTGAATCCTCACGGCGATGCGGCGATTTATGAAACCATGGTCAGAATGACGAGGGGCAACGAAACGCTCCTACATCCGTATATTGACTCAAAGGGAAATTTCGGAAAAGCGTATTCAAAAAATATGGCTTATGCCGCGTCAAGGTATACCGAGGCAAAACTTGACCCCATTTGCGAGGAACTTTTTAAGGATATAGACAAGGACGCGGTCGATATGGTGCCGAATTATGACAATTCGATGCTCGAACCGACTTTATTCCCTGTGACATTCCCGACAATATTAGTCAATTCAAATATGGGAATAGCCGTCGGAATGGCGTCTAATATATGTTCTTTTAATCTTCGTGAAATATGCGATACGACTATAAATTTGATTAAGGAGCCTGACTTTGATATATCGCAGACTCTTCTTGCCCCCGATTTTTCCGGAGGAGCGCAGATTATTTATGACAAAAAAACTATTGACGATGTCTACAAAACAGGCAGAGGTCAAATTAAACTTCGGGCGAAATATTCTTATGATAAAAAATCCAACTGCATAGATATTAAGGAAATTCCGGCAACCACTACGAGCGAGCAGATTATTGACAAGGTAATCGAACTAGTAAAACAAGGAAAACTGAAAGAAATCAGCGACATAAGAGACGAGACGGACAAAACCGGACTTAAAATAACAATAGATCTTAAAAGAGGGACGGATCATGAAAAATTGATGAAAAAGCTTTTCCGGTCAACTCCTCTTGAAGATACTTTTGCATGCAATTTCAATATTCTTGTCGGCGGCGTTCCGAAGGTTATGGGTATAAGAGAGATACTTGACGAGTGGCTCGGATTCAGAAGAGAGTGCATTAAAAGGAGAACCGTATTCGAACTTAATAAAGCGTCGGATCGTCTTCATCTTCTCGAAGGTCTCGAAAAAATACTTTTGGATATCGATAAAGCCGTTAAAATCATAAGAAACACCGAAGAAGAATCAGAAGTTGTCCCGAACCTTATGATAGGATTCGGAATAGATGAAAAACAGGCCGATTATGTTGCGGAAATAAAATTAAGACATCTCAACAGAGAGTATATCCTTAACAGAACCAAGGATATTGAAGACCTGAAAAAACAGATAGACGATTTAAACGACATAATAAAAAAGAAATCCCGAATTGACGGTATTATTATCTCCGAACTCAAAAACGTTTCAAAGAAATACGGGAAAGACAGAAAGACGGAAATAGTTTTTGACACAGATGACGAAGACATATCAGTCGAGCGGGAAATTCCCGATTATCCGGTAAATCTTTTCTTTACAAAAGATGGATACTTTAAAAAAATTACTCCGCAGTCTCTGAGAATGAGCGGAGCGCATAAGCTCAAAGACGGAGATTTTATTGTTAAAAGCGCGGAAACAACAAATAATACCGATATAATAGTAATTACAGATAAATATCAGGCATATAAAACAAACGCGTCGGAATTTGAAGATACTAAAACCTCTGTTCTCGGCGATTTTCTTCCGTCTGTTTTGGAATTTGAAGAAGATGAAAAACCGACTGCATATATCATAACGAAAGATTATTCAGGATATATCCTTTATTTCTTTGAAAACGGAAAAGTCGCAAAAGTTGAATTGTCTTCCTTTGCTACGAAAACAAACAGGAAAAAACTTTTGAATGCCGTTTCGGACAAATCTGTTCTCGTTAAAGGTATACAGATAAACGAAGACAAAGATATCTTAGTCGAATCTTCATCCGGCAGGCTGCTTCTTTTCAATTCTGCTCAGATTACTTCCAAATCCACGAAAAATACTCAGGGAGTTCAGGTTATGACTCTCAAAAAAGGTCATAAATTGATAAATGCAGAACTCTATCAAGATGGAATGTTTGTCAAGCCATCAAGATACAGACCGAAAAATATACCTTCTTCCGGAATGCTGCGCTCCGCAGACGATGCCGGAAAACAGATTGAGTTTAACTTATGATTAACGAAGATTTAAAAAATATTCAAATAGATCTGCCGGCGGAAATCAAATTTGTCCTTGACAGACTGAATAAATTTAAGCATAAAGCTTATGTCGTTGGCGGATGCGTCAGAGATTCCATACTCGGAAAAAATCCGGATGACTGGGACGTGACGACTTCCGCGTCTCCTGACGAAATAAAATATGCTTTTGCGGATCAGAGAACTATTGACACAGGCATAAAGCACGGTACAGTAACAGTCATAATATCTAAAAAACCTGTTGAAGTTACCGCATTTCGGACAGACGGCGCGTACAGCGACAGCAGGCATCCAGATTTCGTCAATTTTACAAAGGATATTCATGAGGATCTTTCACGAAGGGATTTTACGATTAACGCTATGGCATACAATCCGAAATACGGATTGATTGACGAGTTCGGCGGAATATCGGATTTGCATAATAAAATTATTAGAACGGTCGGAGATCCGGAGAAAAGGTTTTCGGAAGATGCTCTCAGAATAATGCGAGCTGTCAGATTTTCGTCTGTTTTGGGGTTTGAAATAGAAAAAAATACAGCCGATGCAATAAAAAAAGATGTTGTTCTTCTGTTGAATATTTCCGCGGAACGAATTCAGAAAGAACTTATCAAGCTTCTTGTAGGAGAAAATGTATTCGATGTTCTTTTAAATTACAGAGAAGTTTTCGGCGCAATTATTCCCGAACTTTCAAGCGAATTCGATTTTAGGCAAATCGGAAAAAAACACGCTTATGACGTCTGGACGCACACATGTCATACAGTTAAAAATATCGAACCCGATTCAGTTCTGAGACTTACAATGCTTCTTCACGACGTCGGCAAACCCGTTACTTGTGTTTACGATGAAAACGGAGACACCTTGTTCCCCAATCATGCCGCAGTCGGCGGAATTATGGCGGAAAACATTTTGAAACGTTTGAGATTTCCGAATAAAGTAATCAGTAAAGTTTCTTACCTTGTTTCGATTCATGATAAAAAAGTTCCCGAAACTAAGGTTGACGTTAAAAAATATATCTGTGACGTGGGAGCCGATAATTTTTTGCCGATGATGAAGATAAGAAAAGCCGACAGATCTGCATTATCTGACGGATATAATGACATTTCCGACAAAATAAATGTTGCAATAAGCTTATTTTATGATATTATTAATAATAATGAGCCATATATGCTTTCACAACTTAAAATAAACGGAAACGATTTAAAAAAGAAAGGAGTCGATGATGAAAAAATCGGCGGAAAATTGAATGAAATTCTCGAAAAGGTGATAGAGAACCCGAATTTAAATGAGAAACATACATTGCTTGAAATGATTTAAATTAGAAATTCAGTCGAAAGGAATTGTAAGATGGATCAAAGAGACAACAATACGCAGACTAATAAGAAAAAGAAGATAGGTGATTACTTAAAAGACATCAGAACGTACTGGACAAAACCTATGAAAGGCAGATACATGACTTTCAAGGAAGTGCTTGCCTATTCTGTCGGCGGTATAGGCGCGTATTCTATTATCACAATAGCATTGTCGGTAATTTTAAGTACAAGCAACGTTATAATCACATCTACGTTAGGTGTTGACGCCACTGACTGCTACGTCTTATGGGTAATAGCCGTTCTTGCAAACATCCCAACAACGGCTATAAGAGCTAATATCATAGACAATACGAGAAGCAAAGCCGGAAAATACAGGCCGTACCTCGTTTCAATGGCTATACCTACGGCTGTTTTATCATGTCTTTTCGTATGGTTCCCGTATGATACTCTCGGAGCGAAATTAGGCGACGGAATGATTTTCGGAGAAACAAAAGCTTACGTTTTTAAATGCGCAATGATTTTGCTTTTCAATCTTCTTCTGAATTTCTTTTATTATTTCTTTTATGACGCATATGAGAACCTTATTCATGTCCTTTCTCCGAATACTCAGGAAAGAGCAGACGCAACAGCAATAAAAAGTGTTGTTTATTCTCTTGCTCCTTCTATTGTAAATCTTATTACGCCTATTGTAGCGTCAAATATTTTCCATTCGAATACTACCGATATAAGGGTCTACAGGCTTCTTTATCCTATTTTCAGTATTGTCGGAATACTTCTTTGCATACTTGTTTATGCAAATACCGAGGAGAAAATCGTTCAGGCAAGAACTCATATTATTGAAATAAGGTTCATCGATGCGCTCAAAGCCGTAGGAAAAAATAAATATTTCTGGATTATCTCATTTGCAAGCTGGATCGGATTCCTTGAGTCGGCATATGTAAATATATTCAACTGGCTTTATAATTACGGCGGCGTTTGTTCTGGCACGACTTACGGAATAGTCATAACTCTTTACGGCAACGCCTCTCTTTGGGGAATGATTTTAGCCCCGTTTCTGATAAGAAAATACGGCAAAAAAAGAGTTCTTGTAGTCACCAATCTTTTTAATATTTTGTTTATCTTAATGCTTCTTCCGTCAACATTGAAGCTTTCTTCTGCTACAATTTGGGTAGTGCTTTTCTGGCTTTACTTAAAT
Organism: uncultured Eubacteriales bacterium; assembly: GCA_900314355.1. Lineage (GTDB taxonomy): Bacteria > Bacillota > Clostridia > Oscillospirales > Acutalibacteraceae > UBA1081. The sequence goes on from OMUY01000088.1 coordinate 13,060, forward strand.
TCGTTCATGGGTTCGTTTGCCGTAATTCTGAACCCTGCCATTCAGGCTGACATCAGAGATTATCAGCAGTATATCACAGGAGAAAGAATTGACGGAATGTTTGCGGCTGTAAGCACAATCGGTTCTGTAATTACTCTTCTGACATCATCAATTCTTCCTATAATTTATGAAAAACAGGGTATTACAAAACAAAATGCCGCTTTGGTAACGTCTAATCCTAACATTTTGAACAGAATGCTCGGCGACGGAAATACAGTCGGTCAAATTCTGCAAAAGCAGATGGAAGCTGGTCAGAACAACTATACCAACGCGTTCTCCGCTCTTTACGATACAAACCTTCTCCTTCAGGTTCTGCATGTACTTATAATTGTATCGGCGATAGGTGCGGCTTTAAATGTAATTCCATATCTCTGGTACGATTTTACGGAGAAAAAACAGAAGTCCATTGTCAAAGTTCTCAAGGTAAGAGCTATGTTTGAGGATTACGACAATAAAGCTTTAAAAGACGACGACCTCATTGAGACTATTGAAATTATCAACAATTCTAGAAAACTTTCCGCGGAAAAGAAAACAGATATTTCAAAGTCAAATTATAAAGGTTATAGAGGCAAGGACAGGAAACAGAAAAAGAAACAGTACAGAGAGGATATAGAGCATAATAATGATATAGATATCGCGCAGTTTGTCTGCGACGAGCTTGACAAATTTTCAACTCCCGTCTATAAAGAAGAGCTTGAATATTCAAAGAAAATTTTTGATAAAGGTCTCAATGCCCTTTTAAATGATGACTCCGATACGGTTAAAGCTGACCTTAAAAAAGCGAAAGCCATGTCAAAAACAACAGAGGACGAGAAGAAAATCAGAAAATTCTACATCGAACAGTATCAGACAAGACTCAGTTCGATTAAATATATCAAGGAATATTTCAAAGACAGGTCAAAATTTGTTGAGCCCGATGTAGCCGTTATCGAAAATCTTTATAACGAACTTGATGTATGCGATGAAAAGATAAAAGAGATAGTTACTGCCAAAACGAAAGACAAAAACGAGCTGAAAAAAATACAGGTTAAGAAGAAAGAACTAAATAATCAGCTTAAAAAAGAAATGGACGGCAACGTTCAGTTCGCCCGCGCCGCAAGACCGTATCTTAACGCCAAAAAGCTTATTGTCGAGGCGGAGAACTATACAAAACTTGATGAAATCGAAAACAAATACAAAGAAATTATTGAAAAGAGAAAAGCCGAAGAAAATCTGATTGCGACAGGCGCCGAGGCTTAAATCAGAAGGAATAATGATAAGAGCGATTGAAAAACAAGATGTCGGAAAAGCAAGAGAAATATGGAATGAAGTTGTCGACGCGAAAAACGCTTTTCCTCAGATAATCGGTTTAAAGGATGATGAAGAAGCAGAAAACTTTTTCTCTTCTCAAACTTATACAGGTGTATCTGTGGATGATGATAGCGGGGAAGTCGCGGGTTTATACATCCTTCATCCGAATAACATCGGCAGATGCGGTCATATCGCGAACGCGAGTTATGCCGTCTCGTCAAAATTCAGGAACAGACATATCGGTGAAAGCCTCGTAAGAGATTCTTTGAAACAGGGCCGATTGCACGGTTTCAGAATTTTGCAGTTCAATGCCGTAGTTGCCGATAATTTTTCAGCGATTCATCTTTATGAAAAGATAGGTTTTAAACTTATAGGCACTGTAAAAGACGGCTATTTTACGGATGACTGTTATAAGGACATCAATCTTTATTATATTAATCTTTTGAATTATTAAGGATTTCTTTATGCCATATAAATACGAACTTCATGCTCATACAAAAGAAGTTTCTCAATGCGGAAAAGTTCCTGCTTCGGAAGCTGTACGAATGTACAGGGAAAAAGGGTATAACGGAATTGTTTTTACAGATCATTATTCTCCGTTGACTTTTACGGGAATAAGAAGACTGATGCCTCAGAAATACTGGAAATTCTATATTTCCGGATACGAGAACGGATTGAAAGCGGCCTCAAAATATCCGGATTTTACAGTCCTGCTCGGAATGGAACTAAGGTATTACGGTACGGGAAATGATTATCTTGTATATGGAGTCTGGCCTGAATTTATCAAAAACGCCGGCAATCTGATGGCGCTTCATCCAAAGTCTTTTTACAGACTTGCCCACAGAAATGGTCTCATCGTTTTGCAGGCTCACCCTTTCAGACCGTATATTTACAGGACAAATCCGAAATATCTTGACGGGTGTGAGGTGTTCAACGGTAAAAATTCTCCCGAAGAGAACATAAAATCCCTTCAATGGTTTGAAAAAAGCGGTATGAAGATTAAAGTCAGCGGAAGTGATTTTCACAGACCGCCTCATCTTGCCAAGGGTGGAATTATTACTGATGTGCCTATTAAAACAAATGCCGATTTGATAAACGTTCTCAAATCAGGCGATTATGACTTAATTGAAAATTCATAAAAATAATCCTCCTTTGTATTTCACTAAGGAGGATTATTTTGTATTTACCAGATTTTTTTCGGACAATGCTTTTTTTTAAATGCCGCCCTGAATTCGACGTAGCAACCGCACTTTAAACATGTGCCGGAAATAAGAAAGCTGCAATTTTTGCATTTTTCAAGGCGGTTAGAATACAGTTTGTCTTCAGATTTTTCGTTTTCGGGAATTTTTTGGATATATTCTTTTACAAGCTTATAATTTTCAAAATCCCCCGACGCGAGAAGAAGGCATTTTTTACATTCTCTTAAATCATAATCCGGCGTCATTTTATTGCAAAAGAAACTACCGAAAGAGGGGGAAGCTTCGCCGTAAATCCGTCGCTGCTTTTTGTAAACTCGGTAAATTCCTGAGTTATGACATTTTCCGGATCTTCAAAAGTATTGTGATCTTCTTTTTTGCCTGTTATTATTTCGGCTTTTACGTCTTTTACGTCTGTGTCGGCTACCTGGCATTTTATCTCTTTTGATTCTGTCAGAGAAACGTTCGCTATCGTAGATGTAATTACACCGTCTTTTTCAGAGGCGCTTTCAATAAGCGATGGAATTTTATCGCCGCCGCGTGAAATAAAATCTGTTGTTATGTAGCTTGAAAGCAGATTTGCGTTTTGATGAGGCTTGAACATTTTGAAGACGTGATATGTTGGAGTTTTTATCATTTTTTCTCCGTCCGTCAAAATAACAGACTGAAGTACATTCACCATCTGAGCGATATTAGCCATAGATATTCTGTCGGCGTGTTTGTTGAAAATATTCAAAGTCAAACCGGCAACCATAGCGTCTCTTATGGTGTTCTGCTGATATAGAAATCCGGGGTTTGTTCCGGGTTCAACATTGTACCAGGTGCCCCATTCGTCAATTACAAGGTCTACCTTGTGTTCTCTGTCATATTTATCCATTACAGAAAGATGGTGATTAATACAATCGTCTATTCCGTAAGCGTCAATTATCGTTTCAAGGTATTTATCATCGTCGAATTCAGTCGCGAATCCGTGGTCACCCCATCCCCCCGGCACGGTATAATAATGCAGGGCGAGTCCGTTCATATGTCTGTGGGACACCTTCATTACGCCTTCTGTCCAGTTGTAATCTGTTTTATTCGGGCCGCTTGCTATTCTGTAAATATGACCTCGGCCGGCGTAATCTCTGACAAAAGTATTGTATTTATTAAATTCGTTGCCGTAAAATTCAGGCTCCATATTTCCGCCGCAGCCCCAGTTTTCGTTGCCGACTCCGAAATATTTTATAGTCCACGGCTTTTCTCTGCCGTTTTTCTTTCTGAGCTCGGCCATTGGAGAAGTTCCGTCAAACTCCATATATTCGACCCATTCGCTCATTTCACGTACGCTTCCGGAACCTACGTTTCCGTTGATATATGCGTCGCATCCAAGCTGATCGCACAGCTCAAAAAATTCATGAGTTCCGAAAGAATTGTTTTCCACAACTCCGCCCCAGTGAGTATTGATTATCTTTTTTCTGTTCTCCTTTGATCCTATTCCGTCCATCCAGTGATATTCGTCGGCAAAACAGCCGCCCGGCCATCTTAAAACGGGAACGCCCATCTCTTTTAAAGCCGAGATAACGTCTGTTCTCATACCGTTTTTATTCGGGATATCGGAATCTTCTCCGACGTAAATTCCCTCGTATATATTTCTTCCGAGGTGCTCGGAAAAATGGCCGTAGATATCTTTGCTGATAACGGCGATTTTGTGGTTGGGATTTATCAAATATTTTTCCATGACGCCAAAACCTTTCAAAAAGTTAGATAACAGAATTATAACATCAGGTATTATTATTTTCAACTGTTTTTGTATTATTAGTCAAATTATACATAATGGCCAAATCGGCTCCGATTTTCAAAAAATTTAAACATAAATTAAAAGTTTTTTTAATCCTCAAATCTTTACGAAAAAAAATATTTTTCTGTATTCTAATAATAAGTGAATTCATAATTTATTTTTTGTGAAATGTATATAAAATATTTATATCAATTTTATTAAACACTTTTATTGACAAATGTATGATTGTTTTAGTAAAATATATATAAATTTTATCAAAAAGAAGGGTTAAAATGAAATTCTCAGATTTCGATCAAAAAATCATTGACGAAAATGTAGATTTTACTGTAAAAGAAATTACAAAAATATGCGAGGAAATAGGTCCTAGAGAGTCGGGCAGCAAAGAGGCTGTTGCGGCTGAAGCAGAGCTTGAGAAAATGCTCAGAAATTTTTCGAGCGAAGTTCATTATGAAGGTTATAAAATGGCGCCTAAAGCTTTTCTGCACTTTACAAAATCCGTTAGTGACGTTATTATCCCTTCCCTTGCCGCTGCGACAGCATTGCACTATTCCGGAAAAGGCGGAAAAGTTTTTCCTGATGCTCTTGTTTTCGGCACGACTGCAGCCGGTCTTACGATTACTGCAGAAGAGTTCTTATTCTACAAACGTTTTTGCGATATCCTTTACAAGAAAACAGACGGACATACTCTTGTAGCCACAAGAAAAGCTACCGAAGAAACCAAAAAGAGAATAGTTATTGTAGGTCATATAGATTCTGAATACGAATGGCGCCACACATATTACGGCAAAGGCAAAGGCATGGGACCGATAATGGGCGGCACTATAGTTTCCGCAATAGCCAGCTGTGTTATGAGTGCGCTGAATTTAGTAGGAACAGCGGGAAAGTTAAGCGATAAATCTTTCTTTAAGCTTGTAAATAAGCTTAGCTATCCTGTTTATCTTTTCACAATACCAAATATGATTACTCTTCATAGTTTCATTAACTATAATGTCATTTCTCCGGGAGCCAATGATAATCTTACAGGTACGCTCGCGGCCTTCTGCGCATTAAAGATGCTTGACGAGGCCGGAATAGAATTTAAGCATACCGATGTCGTCTGCTGTATAAACGACGGCGAAGAGGCCGGTCTCAGAGGAGCAAAACAGTATGCAGAGGATCATCTTCACGAGTTTACAGAGGAGGGTGTCGAAACTCATATTCTCGCAGTTGATACACTTACGGACCGTGAATATATGAACATTTATAACCGTGACCTTACGGGTCAGGTTAGACATGACCCCAAGTGGTCTCAATTCGTTATGGATTCTGCTCATGACGCCGGAATTACAGATCCGAAATTTGCTAATGTTTATTTCGGAGCGTCTGACGCCGCCGCATTCACTCAGGCGGGTATTTCCGCTACTTGTCTTGCAGCTATGGATCCAGGTCCGGCGGATTATTACCATAACAGAAAAGACAAACCCGACAGACTCAACCCCGTTGCTATTAGAGACGGTTACAAAATTATTTTGTCTACAATCCTCAATTTCGCAGGCGATGACGATGTTGTCCTTTCTAAAAAAGATAAAGAAGACAAATAATAATTAATTAATGATATTTGAAATATGCTGTTTGATGATAAATAATTCATCCGACAGCATATTTTTTTGTTAATTTAGGTGAAATACAAAATATTTGATTATTATTTTATTTTAGAAAAAATACTAAAATAAATAAGTTTATAATAAATAAAAATACTTTAGCGCGATAAATTGTTTTTGGAGTTGAAATAAAATGCTTACAGATGTTGAGATAGCTCAAAATGCACAAATGCTTCCGATAAAAGAAATAGCGGCAAATCTTGGAATTGATGAAAATTACCTTGATTACTACGGTAAATATAAAGCAAAACTTAATCAGTCTCTTATAGATAGTTTAAAGAACAAAAAAGACGGCAAACTGATTTTAGTTACAGCAATTAATCCGACGCCTGCCGGAGAAGGAAAAACAACGGTAACGGTATCTCTCGGCGAGGCGATGAATGTAATAGGAAAAAAGGCGATTATCGCTCTGCGCGAACCGTCATTAGGTCCTGTATTCGGAATTAAAGGTGGAGCTGCCGGCGGAGGATATGCTCAGGTAGTTCCTATGGAGGATATAAATCTTCATTTTACCGGAGACATGCACGCGATTACATCTGCTAATAATCTTCTCTGCGCCATAATTGATAACCATATTCAGCAGGGGAACGAACTCGATATTGACCCGAGAAGGATAAATATCAAACGTTGTATGGATATGAACGACAGGTCATTGAGAAATATAGTAATCGGTCTTGGCGGAAAGGCGCAGGGAGTTCCGAGAGAAGACGGGTTTATTATCACAGTAGCAACCGAGATAATGGCGATTCTCTGTCTGTCAAAGGATCTTGAGGATATGAAGAAAAGATTTGAAAATATCCTGATCGGCTATTCGAGAAAAGGAGATCCAATCTATGTAAAGCAGCTCGGATGCGCAGGCGCGATGACTCTTTTGATGAAGGACGCCATCAATCCGAATCTTGTGCAGACACTTGAAAATACGCCGGCTATTATTCACGGCGGTCCTTTTGCAAATATCGCCCACGGCTGCAACTCAATCAGGGCTACTTCTCTTGCACTGAAGCTTGCGGATTACACTATCACGGAAGCGGGATTCGGCTCCGATTTGGGAGCAGAGAAATTTATAGATATTAAATGCCGCGCGGCAGGAATAAAACCAAACTGCATTGTTCTCGTATGTACTTGCAAGGCTCTTAAATACAACGGCGGTTTAAATAAAGACGACGCGAAAAAGCCCAATATGGAGGCATTGAAAAAAGGCATAGTAAATTTAAAAGCTCACATAGAAAACTTAAAGAAAACAGGAGTTCCGATAGTTGTGGCTTTGAATAAATTTTATACCGATACGGAAGAGGAAATAAATTACGTATTAAACTACTGCAGAGAACTTGGCGTTGAAGCTGAAATTTCAGACGGTTTTACAAACGGAGGAAAGGGAGCCGCAGATCTCGCAAAGACTGTGTGCGAAACCATTGAAAAAAATACAGTTATAAAATTGAAATATTACTATGACGTCAACGACCCTATAAAGACAAAAATCGAATCGCTTGCAAAAGAAATTTACAGGGCAGACGGCGTAGATTATTCTGATAAAGCTTTGAAGCAGATAGCCGAAATAGAAAAAGAGGGAATGGATAAACTGCCTATATGCGTAGCTAAGACGCAGTATTCTCTTTCCGACGATCCTCATAAACTCGGTCTTCCTTCAAATTATCGTCTTCATGTAAAAGATGTAGTTCTTTATTCCGGCGCAGGATTTATTACTGTCATGACAGGTGATATACTTAAAATGCCGGGACTTCCCAAACACCCCAGTGCTCTCGATATGGATATAACCTCCGACGGGACAATAACAGGTCTTTTCTAAAAAAATAATTTTATTCTACATGCTTTTTCCGTTGATTTAATAAAACAAAAAAAAGGTTAATATATGGAAAAATATAATTTCCTTTCAAATGAAGAAATCACTGTTCTTAATTTGAGAAGCATATATGAAAAAAACGGGTATCATAAATTTACTCCCAATCAGTTTGAATCATATGACTTTTACGCGAAGAACAAAGATTTTCTTGTCGGCAACAGAATTTTGACATTCACCGATTTAAATGGCAAGCTAATGGCTTTAAAACCCGACATAACATTGTCAATAATTAAAAATGCCGGTAAAAATTCCTCGGCTTTATCCGGAAATGAAAGACTCTATTATACTGAAAACGTATACAGAGAATCAAAGGATATAAACGAGTTCAAGGAAATTTTTCAGGTCGGAATTGAAAATATCGGCAAAATAGATATTGACGAGACTTTTGATACTGTTAAATTAGCTTTGCAGAGTCTTTTTGAGATTGACAAAAATTCTAAGCTTGAGATTTCGCACAACGCGTATGTTGATTCTCTTTTGAATTTCATCTCGGAAGACTCGAATGTAAAGGAAGAGATATTAAATCTTATTTCACATAAAAATATCCACGATTTCAAAAAATTAATCATTGAAAAAAATCTTCCGGAAAAATACTGCGATATTTTAATTTCTCTTCTTTCGCCGGGAAAAACAAACGAGGAAATTTTATCGTTCATAAAAGAAAACGCCTTAAACAATGAAATGACAGACTCTGCTGATGAATTAAGCAAGCTTTATTCAAAAGCAAAAGAAAACGGTTTGAGAGACTATATTGTTATAGATTTTTCTTTAGTCAAAGATCCGTCATATTATAACGGAATTATTTTTGACGGCTATATCAACAATGTGCCCAGAAATGTATTATCCGGCGGGAGATATGATGCTCTTTTGAAAAAAATGGAGAAAAAACATAAACAGGCTATTGGATTTGCCATATATTTTGATATAATAGAAAGACTTCTCGCATCGGAACCAAGGAGGGAAGCGTAAATGATAAATGTAGCTCTCCCAAAAGGAAGACTCGGAAATAGAGTGTTTGACATTTTGTCAAATGCGGGGTACGATGTCAAAGAAATGCACTCCGATACAAGACAGTTGATTTTTACAAGCGAAGAAAACGGAATCAGTTATTTCCTTGTCAAGCCTTCTGACGTCAGTATTTATGTTGAACACGGTGCGGCTGACGTCGGAATTGTCGGAAAAGATATTTTGCTTGAGTATTCCCCTGATGTATATGAGCTTCTCGATTTGGGTATAGGGAAATGCAAAATGTGCGTTGCCTCTCTTGCGTCTTTTAAAGACAATCCGGACGTACCTTTAAGAGTCGCGACAAAGTTTGTGAATATCACAAAAAACTATTATGAATCAATTAACAGAGAAATCGAAATAATAAAGCTCAACGGTTCTATCGAACTTGCGCCTATACTTAATTTATCTGATGTAATCGTAGATATAGTTGAGACAGGAACAACTTTAAAAGAGAACAACTTGAAGGTTTTTACCGAAATACTTCCTATTTCAGCCAGATTCATCGCAAATAAATCAAGCTATAATTTTAAAACGGACGAGATAAATAAAATGGCAGACTGTCTCAGGAGATAATTTTCCGAGCCGTTTTTAAATTTTTTGGTTATTAATCGTAAATATATATGAGGAAAATAAAATGATAAAAATTATAAACGCAATCGGCGAAAGAGATCTTTCAATATTTTCCCGCGAAGACAGTAAACGCAACGAAGAAATTGAAAAAATCGTTTCAGACATCATAGACAACGTAAAAAACAACAAAGATGACGCTCTGAAGGAATATACTGAAAAATTCGATAATGTCAAATTAGACGAACTTCAGGTTTCAGAAGAAGAGATTGACGAGGCTTTTTCGCAAGTAGACGATTATTTCAAGCAGACGCTTATTCAGGCAAAGGAAAATATTGAATTTTTTCACAAGCATCAGCTTCACAATAATTTTATGCTGACAAAAGATGACGGTATAGTTTTGGGACAGAGATATACCGCCATTCAAAAAGCCGGCGTTTATGTTCCGGGCGGTACAGCAGCATATCCGAGCACAGTATTGATGGATATTATTCCGGCTAAAATTGCAGGAGTAGAAGAAATAGTTATGGTGACGCCTCCTTCAAAGGACGGAAAAGTCGCTCCGGCTATACTGACCGCGGCAAAAATCGCCGGCGCAGATAAGATTTATAAAGTCGGCGGAGCTCAGGCCGTTGCCGCTTTGGCATATGGAACGGAAAGTATACCAAAAGTTGACAAGATTGTAGGCCCCGGCAACATTTTCGTTGCGACAGCCAAAAAACTTGTATTCGGCAGAGTATCAATAGATATGATTGCGGGTCCAAGCGAAATACTCGTAATCGCGGAGCCGGATTGCAATCCATGCTGCGTTGCAGCCGATTTGCTTTCTCAGGCTGAACACGATAAAATGGCGTCAGCGGTTTTGATAACAACAGATAAGGATTTTGCCGAAAAAGTTTCAGATGAAATAGAAAGACAGCTTAAAAAACTTCCAAGGGAAGAAATTGCAAGAACTTCCATTGACACTAATGGTAAAATATTTATCGTTGAATCAATAGACAGAGCAGTCGAGCTTTCAAATGAAATTGCGCCCGAACACCTTGAAATTTCTGTAAAGAAACCGTTTGAATATCTTCCGAAAGTCAGAAATGCAGGTTCTATTTTCCTCGGCGAAAATTGTCCTGAAGCCCTCGGAGATTATTTTGCAGGTCCCAATCATACTCTACCGACATCGGGAACAGCTAAATTCTCAAGTCCTCTTTCTGTTGACGATTTCGTAAAGAAATCATCGTTTATTTATTATTCCGAAGAAGCGTTAAATAAAGCAGGCGGCAGGATTCAGGACTTTGCCGAGCATGAAGGTCTGAGAGCCCACGGCAGGTCAATCGGAATCAGATTTTCTGATGAGAAAGATAAATATTAAGCTTTAATATCAATTTGAATTTTTAGTTCTCAAATATTTTTGATTTTTATATTTTTTTTGAAAGATGTCAAAATTTTTATCCAACAAATTTAATAATATTATTCCATATACTCCCGGTGAACAGCCAAAAATACTGGGACTTGTCAAGCTTAATACGAATGAAAGTCCGTTCCCTCCTTCTCCAAAGGTTTTGGAAGCTTTAAATAAAGAAGAATTGTCGAGATTGAACCTTTATTCGGACCCAAATGCGACAGATGTCAGAAACGCAATAGCCGAAATTTTATCGGTTGACCCCGACATGATTATGATGGGAAACGGCTCGGATGAGATACTTTCTTTTACTTTCGAAGCATTCTGCGACAGTGAACACGAGCCGGTTTTTGCGGATTTGACATACGGATTTTATCCTGTCTTTTGCGAAATATATCATCTAAAACCCACAATTCTAAAATTAAATGACGATTTAAGCATAAATGTAAACGATTATATCGGACTGAACAGACCTGTCTTTATTGCAAATCCCAACGCTCCTACCGGAATAGCTTTAGACCTCGACGACGTTGAAAAAATCGTATCTTCAAATGATTCGATAGTATTAATTGACGAAGCATATGTGGATTTCGGCGCCGAGTCCGCAGTTAAACTTACAAAGAAATATAAAAATCTTATAGTTTCAAGAACTTTTTCAAAATCAAGAAATCTCGCGGGCGCAAGGCTTGGTTTTGCCGTTGCCGACAAAGAACTGATAAACGATTTGAATACTATGAGGTATTGTTTTAATCCGTACAATATCAACAGACTTTCAATTATCGCAGGAAAAGAATCTGTTCTTGACGTTGATTATTTTGAAAAATGCGTTGATGAAATAATCAAGACGAGGGAATATACCGTAAAGGAACTAGAAAAAAGAGGATTTATTATTCCGGATTCAAAGTCCAATTTTATTTTTCCGGAACACAAGAAAATGGACGGGACCTATTATTTTAACGAGCTGAGAAAAAGAAATATATTGGTAAGACATTTTGATTCTGAAAGAACGAAAAATCACGTAAGAATAACTATCGGATCAAAAAAACAGATGGATAATCTTATTGACGCTACAGACAAAATACTGAAATCAATTTAATAATCCCAAATTGAGGAACAGAAAATGAGAAATGCTGAAATAAAAAGAAAAACAGAAGAAACCGACATTTATCTTAAAATCGAGCTTGACGGCTCCGGAATATCAGAAATTAATACAGGCGTCGGTTTTCTTGATCACATGCTCACTTTATTTGCAAAACACGGCTGTTTTGACTTGACAGTAAAATGCAAAGGCGATACTTATGTGGATTTTCATCATTCTGTTGAGGATATTGGAATAAGTCTCGGCGAAGCCTTCAGCGAGGCTTTAGGAGACCATAGAGGAATAAAACGTTATGGAAATATAATACTTCCTATGGACGAAGCTTTAATTCTCTGCGCGGTCGATCTCGGCGGAAGGTCATGCTTAAATTTCGATGTTCAAATTCCGACGGAAAAAGTCGGCGACTTTGACACTGAACTCTGCGAAGAGTTTATGACGTCTTTTTCAAGATGCGGAAAACTGAATCTTCATTTTAAGGAATTGGCAGGAAGAAATTCTCACCACATTATAGAAGCTTGTTTTAAAGCGCTTGCGAGGGCTTTAAGACAGGCAGTAGAGGTAGATGAAGATCATCCGGATGTAATTCCTTCTACGAAAGGTATTTTATGATAGCTATTATTGATTACGGAGTTGGAAATCTTTTTTCGTTAAACGCTTCGCTTAAATATATGAATATCGAATCGGAAGTGACAAAAGACGCTCAGCATATCAGGGACGCCGATAAAATCATTCTGCCGGGCGTCGGAGCGTTCAAAGATGCTTATGATAAACTCGAATCGACAGGTCTTATCCCTGTTCTCGATGAAGAGGTAAAAAAAGGAAAGTGCCTTTTGGGCATCTGCCTCGGAATGCAGCTTCTTTTTGAAAAAAGCTACGAATACGGTGAACATAAGGGACTTTGCTATCTGAAAGGAAATATTTATCCACTGAGAGACGATATTCCTTCAAATTACAATGTGCCTGAAATCGGCTGGAATAAACTTTTTGCTGTAAAAGAAAATGACCCGCTTTTGAAATATACCGATAATGAGCCGTATGTTTACTATGTACATTCTTATTATGCTAAAGCAGATGTTGATTCTTTGGCGGCATACAGCGAATACGGCGTAAAAGTGAGCGGATATGTTCATAAAGACAATGTTTTCGGCACTCAGTTTCATCCCGAAAAAAGCGGCAGAGACGGACTTAATATACTGAAAGCTTTTGATGAGATTGATTAATTTTGTGAGAGGTAAAAAATGAAAATTTTTCCCGCAATAGATATTATCGGCGGTAAAGTCGTAAGACTGACAAAAGGGGATTATAATTTAAAAAAAGTTTATTCAAGTTCGCCTCTCGACCAGGCAAAATATTTTGAATCTCTCGGCGCTGAATATCTTCACGTTGTTGACCTTGATTCCGCGAAAAACGGAAAAGATGACAATATGAAGATAATCTGCGAAATAGCGGAGAAAACATCGCTTTTTGTCGAAACAGGAGGCGGAGTCCGCACCATAGATAAAATTGAACGATATCTTGACAGAGGAATACAAAGAGTTATTATAGGAACAGCCGCTGTGAAAAATCCCGAAATGCTCGATGAGGCTATACGAAAATTCGGCGGCAAAATCGCGGTTGGTGTTGACGCAAGAAATTCTAAAGTCGCCGTGTCAGGGTGGACTGATACTACAGACATTGATTCTTATTCTTTCTGCAAAAAAATGAAAGAAAAAGGAGTAAGGTATATTATATATACCGATATTTCCAAGGACGGAAAATTGTCCGGAATTAATTACGAAATATTTAAAAAACTAAATTCTATCGATGATCTTAATATCACAGCGTCGGGCGGAGTCAGTTCTTTAGACGATGTCGAAAAATTAAATAACCTTAATATCTACGGCTGCATTATCGGTAAAGCAATATATGAAAACAGAATTGACATCAAAAAAGTTTTGGAGATAATGAAATGATTACTAAAAGAATAATACCTTGTCTTGATGTCAGAAACGGACGCGTAGTAAAAGGCAAAAATTTTATAAATATTAAGGACGTAGATAACCCGGTATCATTGGCGAAGTTCTATAATGACGAAGGCGCGGACGAGCTTGTTTTCTATGATATTACAGCAAGCGCGGAGGGAAGAAGTCTGTTTTCGGATGTTTTAAAAGAGACTGCGTCAAATATTTTCATTCCTCTGACGGTAGGAGGAAACATCAGAACGCTTGACGATTTTGACAGAGTGCTGAAATCGGGAGCCGATAAAGTGAGCGTCAATTCGGGAGCAATAGAAAATCCCAAATTAATTTCGGAAGCTGCCGAAAAATACGGAAATCAATGCGTGGTTCTCTCTATGGACGTGAAAAGAACAGACGGAAAATTCACCGTATTTGCAAAAGGCGGAAGAATAAATACCGGAATTGATGCGATTAAATGGGTAAAGGAATGTACAAAAAACGGCGCAGGTGAAGTTGTTGTAAATTCGATAGATACAGACGGCGTTAAAAACGGCTTCGACATTGAAATGCTGAGACAGGTTTGCGAATCTACCGACGTGCCTGTAATAGCATCGGGAGGAGCTGGAAAAATGAAGGATTTTCTTGATTTATTTAAAGAAGTGCCTTCTGTTTCCGCCGGACTTGCCGCGTCTGTTTTCCATTTTGGAGAAATAAAGATAAAAGATTTAAAAAAATACTTGAGCGATAACGGAATTGAAATGAGAATATAAATAAATTTTCGGAGATAAAAATGATTAATAAAGATGTAATTGAAAAATTGAAATTTGACGATAAAGGTCTTATTCCTGCGGTAGTACAGGATTTCTATACAAATGAAATTTTGACTGTCGCCTATATGAACAGGGAAAGCCTGCAGATAACTCTCGATGAGAAAAAAACATGCTTTTATTCAAGATCAAGACAGACTTTATGGAGAAAAGGCGAAACAAGCGGCAACTTTCAGCATGTCGTTTCTATTACTGCAGACTGCGACGACGACGCGCTTGTCGTAAAGGTTATAAAAGACGGTCCCGCATGCCATACCGGCGCCGAAAGCTGTTTCTTTGACCTGCTTTACAAAGATGATGAAAAAACAGATTTTTCAATCGACGCTCTTTATGACCTAATCAAAGGAAGAAAAACCAATCCCAAGGAAGGTTCTTATACGTCTTACCTTTTTAACAAAGGGCTTGACAAGATAATGAAAAAAGTCGGAGAAGAATGTACCGAGGTTATCATAGGAGCAGGAAAACATTCAAAAGAAGAAACTATTTTTGAAATTTCCGACCTTTCGTATCATCTTCTTGTTTTAATGGTTGAAATGGATATCAGACCTGACGACATCAGAAAAGAACTTGCTTCAAGGCACGTAATTGATCACAAAGTAAAGCAGGAAACTATGAAATAAACAAATCTTGCAGAACAAATAATAAAAAACAGCCGGCATGAATTAAAATCACGCCGGTAAATTTTTTATTATTATAAAATGGGTTTCATTCTCCGAGATACCAATTAACCGGATCGTCTTTCAAAAACTTATTGGTTCTTGAAAAGGGACGAGAGCCAAAAAAACCATGATACGCCGACAGCGGACTCGGGTGGGCAGATTCTATTACAAAATGATTCGGATTTGTTATCAGAGCTTTTTTATTCCTCGCAAAGCGTCCCCATAAAATGAAAACTATAGGTTTTTCACGTTCATTTAAAAGATATATAACTCTGTCGGTAAAATTTTCCCATCCTATGTCTTTGTGCGACGCGGCTATACCGCCTCTGACAGTTAGAATTGAATTTAAAAGCAGGACGCCGTTTTTTGCCCATGGAGTTAAGTCGCCGGACGAAGGAATTGGGTAGCCCAAATCATCGTGATACTCCTTGAAAATATTTTTCAGAGACGGCGGAAGATCGATTCCGTCGCAGACGGAAAAGGAAAGCCCGTTGGCCTGTCCGGGCTCGTGATACGGATCCTGACCTAAGATAACAGCTTTTACCGCGTTGTAATCGGTGATTTTCAGAGCATTGAATATGTCGTACATATCAGGGTAGACGGGGTAGTTGGCATATTCTTTTTTCAAAAAATTATGAATTTTTTTGTAATACTCTTTTTGAAATTCATCTTTAAGCAGGTCATCCCATGTATTTCCGATTGAAACCATAATTAAATCTTATTTTGACATTATATATTTGTCGATATTTTCCGCAGCTTTTTTGCCTGCTCCCATAGCAAGTATTACGGTCGCCGCTCCTGTCACGGCGTCTCCTCCGGCGAAAACACCGTCAATGGTTGTTTCCTCATCCTCGTTTACTACAATACAGCCTTTTTTATTTGTTTCAAGACCTTTTGTGGTATTTTTGAGAAGAGGATTCGGAGTTGTTCCGAGGGCTGTAATGACAGAGTCACATTCTATGTCAAACTCGCTTCCTTCAATCGGTTCGGGTCTTGCCCTGCCGGACGCGTCGGGTTCGCCGAGTTTCATTTTAATACACGTGACAGATCGCACTCCGCCGTTTTCGTCAGGATTTATTTTGACGGGATTTGAAAGGAAATTGAATTTTATTCCTTCTTCCATAGCGTGTATAACTTCCTCTCGTCTTGCAGGAAGTTCTTTTTCTGTTCTTCTGTATACTACCGTTACTTCAGCGCCGAGCCTGAGCGCGCACCTCGCGGCGTCCATGGCGACGTTTCCTCCGCCTACAACTATTGTCTTTTTTACGGGCAGAATAGGAGTCGGGCTGTCAGGCTTGTAAGCTTTCATAAGGTTTATTCTTGTCAAAAATTCATTAGCAAAATATACGCCCTTTAAATTTTCTCCGGGAATGTTCATAAGTCTCGGAAGTCCGGCGCCGGAACCGATGAATACAGCCTCATATTTTTCAAGAAGCTCGTCGATTGTCAATGTTTTTCCGATTATGACATTTGTCATAAATTTTACGCCAAGTGCTTTCAGACCGTCAATTTCTTTATTTACAACAGATTTGGGAAGTCTGAACTCAGGTATGCCGTATTGAAGAACTCCGCCGGCAGTGTGAAGAGCCTCAAAAACGGTTACGTCATATCCGATTTTAGCAAGCTGGCCTGCGCAAGTAAGTCCCGAAGGGCCGGAACCTATTACGGCTGCACAATGTCCGTTTTTCTTCGGAGCGGAAATTTTTTCTGACGAATTGGAGTTGAAATAATCAGATACAAATCTTTCAAGCCTGCCAATCGATACGGGTTCGCCCTTTATTCCTCTTACGCAGTGCATTTCACACTGCTTTTCCTGAGGGCAAACTCTTCCGCATACTGCCGGAAGACTTGATGATTTGGATATGATATTATAAGATGCGATATAATCTTTTTCTTTTATTTTCTGTATAAATTCGGGAATTTGAATGTTTACGGGACAGCCCGATACGCAAGGAGAGTTTTTGCAATGAAGACATCTGTCAGCTTCGTTCAATGCTTCTTTTTCGGTATATCCGACAGCGACTTCCTTGAAAGTTTCCGTTCTATCTTTTCCCGAGAGCAAAGTCATCGGAGTCTTTTCTTTTTGCATATTCGGCATTTTATTTTACCTCCTTTTTAAACAGATTGCAAGTCTCTTCGTATTTGTGTCTTTCAATATCTTTATAGACTGCTCCTCTTTTCATCGCTTCATCGAAATCTATTCCGAATGCGTCAAAGTCAGGTCCGTCAATGCAGGCGAATTTTGTTTCTCCGTTCACAGTCAGTCTGCAACCGCCGCACATACCTGTTCCGTCCACCATTATCGGATTCATGGAAACTACGGTTTTTATTTTATATGGTTTTGTGGTGAGAGTTACAAATTTCATCATAACAAGCGGTCCGATTGCTATTACTTCGTCAAAATTTGCGCCGTCTTCAATCATCTGTTTCAAAGGTGCAGTAACTACGCCTTTTTCGCCGTCCGAACCGTCGTCTGTCATAAGAATAAATTTATCGGAAATAGCTTCAAATTCTTTTTGCAAAATAATAAGATCTTTATTTCTGAATCCCACTATTGACGTGACGTCCGCGCCAAGATTATGAAATTTTTTAGCGACAGGGTATGCGATTGCGCATCCTACTCCTCCGCCTACTACGCAGACTTTTTTGACGCCGTCGGTTTCGGTGGCATTTCCAAGCGGTCCGGAAAAATCATGAAGACTATCGCCGACGTTAAGCTTGTTTAATTCAAATGTAGTCGCTCCGACTATTTGAAAAATAATTGTGACAGTTCCTGTTTCTATGTTTGAGTCCGCTATTGTTAAAGGTATTCTTTCTCCGTTTTCATCTACTCTCAATATAATAAACTGTCCCGGCTGAGCCTTGTGCGCGACAAGAGGAGCATTGATTTCCATAAGAGTCACAGTAGGATTCAGTTCCTCTTTTCTCAAAATTTCATACATGATTTTTCCTCCGTATTTTAGGTTTTTATTATAAACTATCGGACATGTTTAACATGACCGATAGTGCTGATATTGTTGAATTAATCCGTTATCTTTTCAAAATCCGAAGCTCCGTGCTTGCAGATAGGGCAGATAAAATCTTCGGGAAGTTCTTCTCCTTCATAGACATATCCGCAAATCCTGCATCTGTATCCCTTGACTTTCTTCTTTTCGGGCTTTGGCTTTATATTTGATTGATAATAATCATAAGTACATGTTTTGTTGTCTGAAAGAACTTCTCCGTCTGTTACGTCAGCGAGGAACATCGTATGGGTTCCGAGATCTACCGTTTCAAAAACTTTGCCGGAAATGAATGCGTTTGTATTTTCGCAAATATAAAGCAAACCGTTTTCTGATTTTTTGTATGAGTCGAAATCGGCAAATTTGTCTTTATCTTTTCCTGACGCAAAACCGAAATGTTTAAACAAATCGAAACTCGCTGTCTCGTCTATGACCGAAATATTAAATTTTCCGTCTTTGACTATCATATCGTGAGTGTAATTGAGCTTGTTTAAACAGATTGATATTCTGTTGGGCTGACTTGTAACCTGAATAGCCGTGTTGATAATACAGCCGTTGTCTTTTCCGTTGCTGTTGGCGGTCAATACGTAAAGACCGTATCCGATTTTAAACATAGATTTTGGATCCATAATTTCCTCCGAAAAATTTTATTTTTTTTAATATTAATACTTTATAATAAATCTAATTTAAAAAAAGATTAAAATTAAATAATATTAACAGCCGCTCCTCCTAATTTCATGGATTTATCGGCGGCGAAAATTACCCTGTGTCCGCTTAAAGAGTCTTCAAGACTTGTGCAAGACGAAGATACTTCTTCACCTCGTATATATTTTACAAAGTCGGAAACAAGCAGAACGTCACCGCCTCCGTGATTTTTAAATGCGGACGCGACATCGGATAAATCAAAGTTTTCTTCGAGATGATCGCTTTCTTTTGTCGGATCTATAACGGATAATTTTATCCGCTGATTTTCAAACTCGCCTTCAATCTGACCTTTAGTCCCTATAATTCTGATAATCCTTTTTGAATATGCCGTATTTGTATTCAAAGTATGAATACCTAAAGCGCCGGTTGAAAAATTCACAATAAGGCTCTGATGATCCACTACATTATTATCGCATTTAAAAGCACATCTTCCGTAGGGACTTTTATATTTTAAATAATTCAGTTTTTCTTCCTGAGGCGCATCCATCATGTCCTGCCAAACATACCAGTCCCATTTAAACGGTATTTCAAGGTAGATTATTTCGCACGACAGAGGGCATGTTTTGTTTAGAGGACAGTCTACCATACATCTTTCGCCGGAATTTTCGGGTGCGTTATTTCTGTTATAATATATATTTGAACCATAGCTTGATACAGATAAAGGTTTGACGTCAACGCCTGTCATCCATGTCATCAAGTCTATGTCATGGCAGCATTTTGCAAGAAGCATTGAAGTTCCGCATTCGTCGGAATTTCTCCATTTTCCTCTTACATATGATGTAACATAATGATGATACGATACGTCTTCTATAGTATTTATGCTTATTATACTTCCTATTTTTCCGGATGATATTATATCGTGAATTTTTTTATAGAATACAGAGTATCGCAGAACATGACATATCATGACTTTGTTTCTGTATTTTTTGACAGTATTTTCAAGAAGCTCAAGTTCTGTTTCGCTGCATGCAAAAGGCTTTTCGAGCAGCATATCATATCCTTTTTTCAATAACGGCACAGACGTCGGAACATGATATTTGTCCATCGTGCCGTTGATTACCGCATCGGCAAGTCTATCATGTTCGGCGAGTTCTTCCGCGGAACCGAAGCACATATTATCCGGTATGTTGAATTTTTCTTTGCATATATTTCTCGCAATTTCGTCAGGCTCGGCTACGCCGACAATTTTAAGCTCATCGGGGTGTTTTAATGAATATCCGCCGTATATCATAGATCTGTGACCTGCGCCGACAATAATCGCTGTAACGGGTTTTTTACTTTCCTTTTCCATAGAATAATTTCTCTTCCTAAAAACTATAAATCAACCTAAAAACTATAAATCAACAGTTGTATAATATCTGCCTATTCCTTTTAGAAATGTTTCAAAAATATCACTCGATTTAATTTTCAGTGTGGCCGTGTTTTTCCCGGGATGGCAACCGATGTATTCCTGCTTTAGCAAATCGGAATCTATCAAAATATTTACGTTTTTATCTTTATCAAAAATCAATTCAAGAATGCTTACCGATCCCGGAGTTACATTGAGATATCTTTTCAAATACTCGGCGGGCGCGAACGAAAGCCTTGATGACCCTATCTCTTTTGAAAGAACTTTCGTTAAAAATTTTTTGTCTCCCGGCATTAACAATAAATAGAATTTTGTTTTTTGCTGATTGCATAGAACAAGATTTTTGCAAATCTCGCAGCCGAGTACATTTTCAACTTGTTTGCAGTCCTCTATTGTATCAGCCGCATCATGGGAAGATCTGAAATATTCAATTGATAGCGAATCCAATTTGTCATAAATCGCTTCCTCGACTGGTGACATTTTCATGTCAGGTCTTCCTTTGTAAAGTACGCTGTCAACATTAATCATTATCGATTTCTCCAGAAAAAACGTTATTCAATGCTTAATATTAACACAATCTTAGTGATGTTGCAATAATAAAAAAGACTAATATAAAAAAATAAATTAAAATTTTTCATTGACAAAATTGCTTCTTGTGATATAATTGCTGTGTTATAAATAAGTGTTTTGCTATTTATTCGGCTCGGTAGTTCAGCTGGTTAGAACGCTAGCCTGTCACGCTAGAGGTCGTCGGTTCGATCCCGATCCGAGTCGCCATTTTTTAAACATTGTTGCTTTAGACAGTAACTAAAATTTCGTTTTTGCTGCTGTGGCTCAGTCGGCAGAGCACGTCCTTGGTAAGGACGAGGTCACCGGTTCGAATCCGGTCAGCAGCTCCATTCACAATCCCTCGTAAAATACGGGGGATTTATTTTGACTTGAATCAGTGTTTAGTATATAATATTATTATAACAAGCTATATATTTATTATGGGCAAAAAAATGGAAGATGAAAATAAAACAGAAAAAAAATATGAAAACGAAGGATATTCGGGTTCATATGTAAAAAGTGAGCCTTTAAAAGATATTGTAGTCAAAGGCGCAAGAGTGAATAATTTAAAAAATGTCAGCGTTACTATTCCAAGGGACAGGCTTGTTGTGTTTACAGGCCTTTCAGGTTCCGGAAAATCTTCTCTTGCGTTTGATACGATTTATGCGGAAGGTCAAAGAAGATATATTGAATCGCTTTCGTCATACGCGAGAATGTTTTTGGGTCAGATGGATAAGCCGGACGTAGATTCTATCGACGGGCTGTCGCCTGCAATATCGATAGATCAAAAGACGACGTCGAGAAATCCGAGATCAACAGTCGGAACCGTTACGGAAATTTACGATTACTACAGGCTTCTTTTTGCGCGCATAGGTATTCCGCACTGTCCGATATGCGGCAGAGAGATCAAACAGCAGACAGTTGATGAAATAGTAGACGCTGTAATGAACATGGGAGAGGCTGCGAAAATTCAAATTCTTTCCCCGATAGTGAAAGGAAGAAAAGGCCAGTATAAAAAAGAGCTTGAAAACATAAGGAAATCAGGATATGTCAGAATAAGAATAGACGGAAATATCTACGATACATCCGAAGATATTGAACTTGAAAAAAACAAGAAGCACAATATTGAAGTAATAGTTGACAGACTCAAGATTAAAGAATCAATTAAATCGAGATTGGCTGAATCGATTGAACTCGCTTCTAAACTTTCTGGAGGCACGGTATTAATACTAAACGGAGATAAAGAAATTCTGTTTTCTCAAAATTATGCGTGCCCCGAACACGGAGCGGTAATTGACGAGCTTTCTCCGAGAATGTTTTCTTTTAATAACCCTTACGGAGCATGTCCCAAATGTATGGGTCTGAGTTATTTTATGCGAGTAGATCCGGATCTTGTAATTCCGGATAAAAATCTTTCCATTATGCAGGGTGCCATCAAGGCTTCGGGATGGTCAAAGGCTGATTATTCGTCTATTGCAAAAATGTATTTTGATGCGATAAGCGAAAAATACGGCTTTACTCTTAATACTCCTGTTAAAGATATTCCCGAAGAGGGTTTAAAAGCCATATTATACGGCACAGGGGAAGAAAAACTTAAGCTTAAAAGAGGCGGACTGCTTGGAGGCGGAAATTACGAGGCTCCTTTCGAAGGCGTTGTAAATAATCTTGAAAGACGGTATAACGAAACCAATTCGGAATGGTCAAGGTATGAAATCGAGCAGGTAATGATTCAAAAAGAATGCCCCGAATGCAAAGGCTCAAGACTTAAAAAAGAAGTTCTTGCGGTGACTGTCGGCGGGGTAAATATATATGAACTCACGAAATTGCCTGTCAAAAAAGAGCTTGAATTTATAGAAAATCTGAAATTTTCAAAAAGAGAAGCGCTTATTGCCGATCAGATTGTCAGGGAAATAATTTCAAGGCTTAAATTTCTTCAGTCTGTCGGGCTTGAATATCTTACTTTGTCAAGAGCTGCCGCGACTTTATCGGGAGGAGAAAATCAGAGAATAAGACTTGCAACTCAAATCGGATCGTCTCTCGTCGGAGTGTTGTATATTCTTGACGAGCCAAGCATAGGTCTTCATCAGAGGGACAATGACAGGCTTATTGATACTCTTAAAACTTTACGGGATAAGGGAAATTCCCTTATTGTTGTAGAGCACGACGAAGACACTATCAGAGCGGCCGATTACATAGTTGACGTAGGCCCCGGAGCAGGAATCCACGGAGGAGAAATTGTTGCGACTGGATCCGTTGAGAATATAGAAAACTGCGAGAAATCAATCACAGGGCAGTACCTTTCAGGTAAAAAGAAAATACCCGTCCCCGAAAACAGAAGAAAAGGAAACGGTCTTTTTCTCGAAATAATCGGAGCTGAGGAAAACAACCTGAAAAATATCGATGTTAAAATACCGCTCGGCGAATTTGTCTGCGTTACAGGAGTTTCGGGTTCCGGAAAATCTTCGCTTATAAATGAAATTTTATATAAATCGCTTGCATCAAAACTGAACGGCGCAAAAACTTTTCCCGGGAAACATAAGGAAATTAAAAACACAGAATTTCTCGATAAAGTAATAAATATCGATCAATCACCGATAGGCAGAACTCCGAGATCGAATCCTGCGACTTATACGGGAGTTTTCAAAGATATAAGGGATCTTTTCGCGTCGACAGAAGACGCAAAAATTAAAGGCTATACATCGTCAAGGTTTTCATTTAACGCGTCAGGCGGCAGATGCGAGGCGTGCCAAGGCGGCGGAATAGTAAAAATCGACATGAGTTTTTTATCGGACGTCTATGTTCCGTGCGAGGTATGCGGAGGAAAGAGATACAACAGAGAAACTCTCGAGGTCAAATACAAAGGAAAAAATATTTATGACGTCCTTGAAATGACTGTTGAAGAGGGAATGATATTTTTTGAGAATATACCGAAAATCAGAAACAAACTTAAGACTTTATTTGATGTAGGTCTCGGGTATATAAAAATCGGTCAAAGCGCGACTACTCTGTCGGGCGGCGAAGCTCAAAGGGTAAAGCTTGCAAAAGAATTGTCGAGAAAATCGACAGGAAAGACAATTTATATTCTCGACGAACCTACGACCGGTCTTCATACGGACGATGTAAAAAAACTTGTAAATGTAATTCAGAAGCTTGTTGATTCCGGAAATACGGCAGTAATAATCGAACACAATATGGATGTTATCAAATGCGCCGATTACATAATAGACCTTGGACCGGAAGGCGGAGATTTAGGCGGAAATATCGTTGCCGAAGGAACTCCGGAAGAAATATCAAACGTAAAAGAAAGTTATACAGGTCTGTATTTGAAAAAATATCTTAATTAAATTATCAATCAAAAACACAAATCACCGATTAAGGGAGCTTTATAAATATGGCAAAAAAAAGAAGATACGATCCTCAAAAGAAAGCGGCTAAACAGGAAGCTAAAGAAGAACAAAGAAAAAAAAGCATTTCTTACGAGCCGCAAAAAAGCGCGGATATTCAGGTGAAAAAAGTTTCTGAAGATATTTTGGAAAATCAACAGGCAGAAAATAAAAATACAGAAGAAAAAAAATTCAATACGAAAATATTTGTTATTGTATTGATAGTCGCCGTTTTAGTAATCGCTGTCATAATTGCCGCTGTGTTTACCGGGAAAAAGCAAACCGGCAGTGAGACTACTGAGCCTGATTCGGCAGAAGTTGAAACAGAATCTTCAATAAAGACAGACTCGCAGGAAGCTTCATCCGTTGATGTCGATTCAATGGAGGTCTATACGGGCGAATTTGTGACAGAAGATTTTTCTGTTCCTTGGAATAAGTCCGATGCGGAAAAATACGTGCGCTTCAATTCCGAATATGACAGCACAAAAGTATCTGAAGAAGAAGAAACCGAGGCCGATGAATTTTATTCTTCCGGCATACTTGTGAGAAAAGATGTGAAGGATAAAAACGGAAATATTGTAAAGTCGCAGTTTTATTCAGAAGATAAACTTAAATACGCCATTGAACACAATACTGCGGAAAATACTGTTAATATCTGGGTTTATAATGACAATTCAATAGATTACTATTCTTTCATATACAATAATAAAAATAGATTAATCAGCGCAATCCATGAAATTATGGATTCAAATCAGACTGTTCAGGATATTCACGGATATCAGTACAATTCAAAAGGAGAGCTTGTCGATTATCAGGATATGGACTCTCTCAGCAGTGCCGTAATGCAGGCTATTTCACAAAAATTAGGCGGCTCCATTCAGGAAGAATTTGCTTCATCATTTTATGACGTGTTAGGTCAGGTTGTAAGCGGAGCCGGCGAAGCGGTTCAAAAAGCGCAGCAATAAATCGGGGAAAAGTATTGATATAATTGATTTCGACCGTCTTGACAAGAAAATAATCTGCTGATATAATTTATAAAATTGATTTATGGCAGGTTTTTCGGATGAGCTTACTGTTGAAAGATGCTAATATTTTTGCCGACGGCACATTTTTCCCGTTGTCTGATATAAAATCCGATATTTCAGGTAATTGTTTTATTACTGCTGATTTGCTTTTGGATAACGGAAAAATCACAATTTCCGATTGCTGTGATTTAAGCGCTGATATTATTGTGAATTGCGAAAATAAATATATTTTTCCCGGCTTTACGGACGTTCACGTCCATTTCAGACAGCCGGGTTTTTCTTATAAAGAGACAATAAGAACAGGCAGCTTGTCAGCATCGCACGGAGGTTATACCCATGTTTTCACCATGCCAAATTTAAAACCGTGCCCCGATTCAATTTTAAATCTTTCTGCAGAAACTGATATTATCAAAAAAGACGCCGTAATTGACGTTGAACCGTTCGGCTCAATTACAAAAGGAGAAAAAGGCGAAAGTCTTTCGGATATGGAAGATATGGCGCCGTATGTCTGCGGTTTTTCCGACGACGGAAAAGGAATAATATCTGACAATTTAATGAAAGAAGCTTTGATTAAAGCTAAAAAACTCGGAAAAACAATTTCATGCCACTGCGAATATAATATTCCCGATTCTCGTAAGGCGGAGTGGAAAATGATAGAAAGGGACATAAAGCTCAATTCTGATATAGGAGCGAAATACAACGTCTGCCATATTTCAACGTCCGAAAGCGTCGAATTGATAAGAGATGCGAAAAAAAACGGGGTAAATATTACGTGCGAAACTGCTCCTCATTATCTTTGCCTTTGTTCTCAAGATATTAAAGATGACGGCAGATACAAGATGAATCCGCCTTTAAGAGACAAAAAAGACAGAGACGCATTGATTGAAGGTCTTATAGACGGAACAATCGACATGATAGCTACCGACCACGCACCTCACAGCCAAGAAGAGAAATCAAAAGGATTTGAGAAATCACTAAACGGCATAGTCGGACTTGAAACCGCTTTCTCTGTTTTATATACAAAACTTGTAAAAACCGGAATTATAACTCTCGGAAAGCTTATTTCTTTTTTGACCGTAAATCCTCGGAAAAGATTTGGTCTTACGAATGAAAATAATTTTTCTTATGCCGATTTTACAGTTTTTGATTTGGATAAAAGATTTATTGTAAATTCAGATGAATTTCTTTCGATGGGCAGGTCAACGCCTTTTGAAGGATGGGATGTATACGGAAAATGTGTTTTTACTTCGTATAAAGATAGAATTTTCAACTACGGAATGATTTAAATTTTTGATACTGAAATTATGAAAAAGGTTATTTATGAAATTGAATCGAATGAAAAGCTTGTGGATAATGTATACAAAATTATCTTGAAAGGCGATTCGAGCGATTTTAAAAATCCCGGTCAGTTTTTGGATATTAAAATTAAAGGATTTTATCTGAGAAGACCGATTTCAATTTATGATATTTCCGAAAATTCTGTTTCAATAATCTATAAGGTCGTAGGTAAAGGAACAGAAAAACTTTCCGAAATGAAAAAAGGAGAGACTCTCGATTGTTTGAGCGGTCTCGGAAACGGTTTTAATACAAATAAATCAGGAGAGACGCCCGTTTTATTGGGAGGCGGAGTCGGAATACCGCCTATGTATTATTTATGTAAAACGCTTTTGAACGAGAATAAGCGCCCTTCTGTTGTTCTCGGGTTTAACAGCGCTTCGGAAGTATTCTGCCTTGACGCTTTTAAAAATCTCTGTGTCAATACATATCTTATGACAGTTGACGGCAGCGCAGGAGAAAAAGGATTTGCCGCAGACGCTTTGAAAAAAATCAATTATTCGTATTTGTACTGCTGCGGTCCAGAACAGATGCTTAAATCATGTTATGACAATTCTTCCACTGACGGTCAATTCAGTTTTGAAGAACGTATGGGATGCGGATTCGGAGCTTGTATGGGATGTTCATGCAAAACAAAATACGGTTATAAAAGAATATGCCGCGACGGCCCGGTTCTTGAGAAAGGAGAGATAATATGGTAAAATGCGAAAACGTCTCGACAAAAGTTTCTCTCTCAGGCTGGGAACTTGACAACCCTGTAATTCCGGCGAGCGGAACATTCGGTTTCGGATATGAATTTGCTGAAATTTATGATATAAACAAACTCGGTTCTTTTTCGTTTAAAGGCACCACCGTTTCAGAAAGATTCGGAAACGAAACACCGAGAATTGCCGAAGCGCCGATGGGAATAATAAATTCCGTAGGTCTGCAAAATCCCGGTATTGATAAAGTAATTTCAGAGGAATTGCCTAAACTTAAAAAGGTCTATCATAAAAAAGTGATAGCAAATATAAGCGGCTTTTCTGTCGATGATTATGTTGCAGCTTGCAGTAAGATAGACAATGAAGACATTGTAGGACTGATAGAGGTAAATATAAGCTGTCCCAATGTTCATTCAGGCGGAATGAGTTTCGGCACAACATGTGAAAATGCAGCGAAAATTACAGAAGAAGTAAAAAAAGTCGTAAGTAAACCTGTTTTTATTAAGCTTACACCGAATGTCACAGATATCGTCTCGATTGCAAAAGCATGCGAAAACGCAGGCGCAGACGGTTTGAGCCTTATCAATACTTTGGTCGGTATGAGAATAAACCTTAAAACAGGAAAACCTGTACTTAAAAATAAAACAGGCGGATTGTCGGGACCTGCGATTTTTCCTGTAGCGTTAGCAGATGTTTACAAAGTATACGATGCTGTGAAAATACCGATTATCGGCATGGGCGGCGTTTCGAGTGCGGAGGATGTAATCGAGATGATGATGGCCGGAGCGACTGCGGTTGAAGTCGGAGCTTATAATCTTGTAAATCCGTATGCGTCGTCTGAAATTGTCGACAACTTACCTTCGGCAATGGAAAAGTACCATATCAAAAATATAAAAGATATAATAGGAGTGGCTCATAATGGGTAAAGATGTAATAATCGCGTGTGATTTTCCAAATAAAGAAGTATGTCTTAATTTTCTTTCAAGATTTACGGACACAAAGCCTTTTGTGAAAATCGGAATGGAACTTTTTTATTCGGAGGGTCCGGATATTGTAAAAGAAATAAAATCACGCGGACACAAGATTTTTCTCGATCTGAAGCTTCATGATATTCCGAATACGGTAAAAAAAGCGATGTCCGTAATATCCCGGCTTGACGTCGATATGGTTAATGTCCATGCTGCCGGCGGCTGTGAAATGATGCAGTCCGCCGTTGAAGGTCTTATCAGACAAGACGGAACAAGACCTATTATTATTGCGGTAACACAGCTGACATCAACAAGTGAAAAAATGA
The DNA here is from genome assembly GCA_900314355.1 of uncultured Eubacteriales bacterium. Classification (GTDB taxonomy): domain Bacteria; phylum Bacillota; class Clostridia; order Oscillospirales; family Acutalibacteraceae; genus UBA1081. The sequence goes on from OMUY01000088.1 coordinate 41,695, forward strand.
TGCAGGATGAGTTATTGATAAACAGACCGCTCAGCGAAGTCGTAATGAGTTATGCGAACAATGCGAAAAAAAGCGGGCTTGACGGAGTAGTCTGTTCTCCTCTTGAGGCTGATCTCGTTCATGCGATGTGCGGAAGAGAATTTTTGACTGTTACTCCTGGAATCAGGTATTCTTCCTCTTCTGCGGGAGATCAGAAGAGGGTTACCACACCGGCAAGGGCAAAACAGTTAAATTCGGATTATATAGTCGTCGGCCGTCCGATAACAGCTTCATCCGACCCGGTCGGAGTTTATAATCAGTGCATGTTCGATTTCGTCGGATAAATGTGCTGAAATACTGATATCATTAAAGGAGATTTTTATGAATACGAAAACCGAAGTAGCGAATGGATTATTGTCAATCGGCGCTGTCTTTCTCAGACCGGATGAGCCTTTTATCTGGGCAAGCGGAATTAAAAGCCCTGTATATACGGATAACAGGCTTATACTTACTTCCCCCGACGTAAGAGATTTAGTTGAACACGCCATCGCGGACAAAGTAAAACAGGAATATCCGGAAGCCGAAGCGCTTTTCGGAACAAGTACTGCAGGAATAGCTCATGCGGCTATCGCGGCGTCAATTCTCAACATGCCTATGGGCTATGTTCGTTCATCCAACAAAGACCACGGAAGAAAAAACAAGGTAGAAGGCAGACTCGAAAAAAATGAAAAGGTAGTAGTTATTGAAGATTTGATTTCAACCGGCGGAAGCGTAATAGACGTCGTAGATGCGTTAAGAGAAGCCGGAGCGGATGTTCTCGGAATAATTTCTATCTTTACTTATGGAATGAAAAGAGGAATTGAAAACCTCGAAAAAGCAAATGTAAAAAATGTAAGTCTGACAGATTTTGACACTGTGGTTTCTCAGGCGGCAGAAGAAAATTTAATAAAAAAAGAGGACGTAGCAAAACTTCTGAAATTCAGAGACAACCCATCAGATGAAAGCTGGATTAAAGCCTATTGATTTGAGGAAAAGAAGATTATGGTAGAAAGTTTAATAGATATAAATCAGCTTACAGTTGAAGAAATAGATGAACTTATTAAAAAAGCCGAAGATATTATAGCGAATCCCGAAAAATATGCCCATAAGTGCGAAGGGAAAAAACTCGCGACGCTTTTCTACGAACCTTCAACAAGAACAAGATTAAGTTTTGAAGCCGCAATGTATGAACTTGGCGGAAATGTGCTCGGATTTCAGTCTGCAAAAAATTCATCCGCATCAAAAGGCGAAAGCGTCTCTGACACAGTAAGAGTCGTTTCGGGCTATGCGGATATTATCGCAATGAGACACCCTAAAGAGGGCGCTCCGCTTGTTGCCGCTATGAAATCTTTGGTTCCTATTATTAACGCCGGCGACGGCGGACATAACCATCCCACTCAGACGCTTGCAGATATGCTGACTATATACAGGAAAAAAGGCGGATTTGAAAATTTAACAATCGGCATGTGCGGCGACTTAAAATTCGGCAGAACTGTTCATTCTCTCACAAACGCAATGTCAAGATACGAAGGGAATAAATTCGTATTTATTTCTCCGGATGAATTAAAAATTCCCGATTATATCAAGACAGACGTTCTGGACAGAAAAGGCGTAGAATACGAAGAGACAAGAAGTCTCGAGGAATCTATTCCCGATCTTGATATTCTTTATATGACAAGAGTTCAACAGGAAAGATTCTTCAATGAAGCGGATTATCTTAGACTGAGGGATACTTATATTTTAAACGAGCAGAAACTTAAAAACGCAAAGAAAGACATGATAATCATGCATCCGCTGCCGAGAGTTAATGAAATATCTGTTGAGGTTGACGACGATCCGCGTGCATGCTATTTCGATCAGACATTAAACGGAAAATATATCAGAATGGCTTTAATTTTAAAGCTTCTCGGAATCAATTAATTCAGGAGGATAAATATGATAGTCAATCCGATTAAAGACGGTGTAGTTCTTGACCATATTACTGCCGGCAAGGGAATGGAAATATATCACGCTTTGAATCTTGACAAATTAAATTGTGAAGTCGCCATGATTTTGAACGCCGTTTCCATGAAAATGGGTAGAAAGGATATTCTCAAAATCTGCGAGCCGATAGATATTAATCTTGATGTTTTGGGTTTCTTAGACCCCGGAATCACAGTCAATATTATAAAAGACGGCGAGGTTGTCGAAAGAAATAGACCGGAACTTCCCGAAAAACTGACAGGCGTTTTAAAATGCTCTAATCCCAGATGTATAACTTCCATTGAACAGGAACTTCCGCAAGTGTTTAAACTTACCGACAGAAAAAACTGTGTATACAGGTGTATTTACTGCGATTCGATTTATAAAAACGAAGGTGACCTAAAATAAACAACAAAAAGAAAATTTCGTTTGTTTTGTTATGCTTTGTATGTGTTTTATCAATAATTACGTTGACTTCATGCAGCAATACGCTTCACAGCAAAGTTATAAAAAATGAAAATGAAAAATATAATACAACATCCGAAGATTATTCCAATGAGGTTTTTAAACTTTATTCGTCAAAAGATGAAATAGTCATCAGGGACGGGACAAATTATATCATTTACCATATGAAAAACGGAGTTTCAACAGGAGCCGAGTACGCTTATCAATTCGGCGATAATTCAATGGCAAATGTCATGTATAATTATTATGAGAAAAACGGTTACGACCCTCAATATACGTCCGGATACGTAAACGGAATTTATCTTGTAATGAAATATTCCGACCAAAGCAAATATACAGGCATTACAGCCGAAAAATTAAAAAACGAATACACTTCGGAAATCTGTTCGGGATATTTTGAATAACTGTCAAAATAATACAGGCGATAAAATATAACCGCCTGTATTTTTTTAAAGAAAATTAATTAATCCATTATTATATTTTGCGGCATAACAAATTAAAAGACTTATATTGTACAATAATTTACATATTTAATAAACAGTTGAGAATTTAAAGATTTTTTATGAACAAATTGTGAATTTATTCATATTTCAAAAAGAGAATCATCATAATTAATTAATTGATTATAATTAATATAATACAGAAAGACAAAATCATTTTATTCACAGGGTGTATTTGTATGAAGAAAGCATTTTGCATTGTTTTATCAATCGTACTTATTTTTTCGTCATTTACGTTTTTATCATTTGGCGCCGAAAATGATAAAGTTGAAGTTTATCATGAGATAAAATCATATACAACTGTTCCGTTAGTAGTGGTAAGAGGAGACGGAAACGCCATTACAAACAGTGAGGACAAAGAAGTGCCGACAGTTGTCAACATTCAAAAGGCTCTTGACAGCGAGGATTCAGACGGCAACAATGTAAAAGATTCAATTATGAATGTTATTAAACCGTTTTTGCTTCAAGGCGCGCTGTGCAATAACTGGCAGCCTTATTATGACGCGCTTCAAAAAGAGATTTCCGACTTATTTTCAGAGACATTGCTTGACGGAAACGGAGATCCTCAGTATGGAACAAATATTTCCGGCTGGGCGAGATGGGACAACGATTATTCATCTCATACAGACAAAGCAGGCGACAACGGAGTATACGATTATCCGGACGAAAAATACGAATTTCATTACGACTGGAGACTTGATCCTCTATATTCGGCAACGCTTTTAAACGAATATATTGAAAATATCAAAAAATCAACAGGTAAAAATAAAGTCTGCGTTCTTGCCAACTGTCTCGGAACTCAGGTGATTATGGCTTATATCGCCGAGTACGGCACAGATTCATTAAAAGGCATTGGAATGGAATCGAGTACTGTCGGAGGCGCTGAATTTTTGAGCAAAGCTCTTTCAGGCAATTTTGATTTTGATCCGGAAGCGATGAAAAGATATCTCGCTTTGAGGTCGGAGCTTAACCTCGGAGGTTATGAGGAACTAATTGATGCCAGTCTTGATTTTCTCGATGATTCAGGTGTCTTTGATGACGGCAAGGTCTTAAAACCTCTTATATATTACAAACTTGTTAAAGGCGTTACATCGGCTCTTGCTCTTTCAACCGCCTTTACATATCCTTCGGTTTGGGGAACTGTAAAACCCGAAGATTACGAAAAGGCAAAAGAATACGTTTTCGGCAAAGAGGGAAGCGAAAAAAGACAGCAGTACGCAGGTCTTATAGAAAAGATTGATAATTACGAGGTAACAGTAAAAGAAAGACTACCCGAGCTGTTAACTGAAATGAATAACTCGGGGAATGTTGGAATTGAAGTAAATTACGGTTTTCAAATGATTCCGATATGTACTACAGACGACGAATTATCCGATGAGATAATTACCGTAGAAGATCAGTCGTTCGGCGCCACATGCGCATCAAACTTAAATTCAACATTAACAAACGACTATATTCAGAAGAAAATTTCTGAAGGAAAAGAAAAATACATCAGCCCTGATAAGAAAATAGACGCTTCTACATGCGTGCTTCCTGATCAGACATGGTTTTTGAAAAACTGTTCACATTACTGGTATCCCGATATGCTAAGAGAAATGCTGATTACTGTCGCCGACTGCGACGAAGGCCAGCTTACAGTCGATGACTTTGAATATTCTCAGTTTATGGTTTATGTTACAACTGAGGTTATGGAAAGAAATAACAATTCCGGCTATTTGGTAAAGATGACAGAGGAAAACTGCAACACAGAAGCTTGGGACACTCAGCCCGAAAAACTGAACTTTTTCCAAAAAATTGCGAAGTTTTTTAAATCCTTAAAAAAATTAATTACGCTTATATTTAATCTTATTAAATCTTCAAAAAGCTAAAAATCCAATTAAATCCGTTCGATTGAAAATTCGGACGGATTTTTCTTATTTGTAAAATGCGAGAGAATTTCAAATCCTTGAATTAATATATATTTTATGATATAATAACTCAAAAATTATTATGGAGCGAATAAAATGGGAAACGGACTCGATGCTAACAATTCCGATGAATTGATGAACGTGCTCAACGAAATAAATAAAGATAAAGAAGCGGAAAATGATATTGAACAGGAAAATACAGCCGATGAAAAGCCCCAATACACTTCGGTTGAAATTTTTGAGCAGGCATTTTTAATATTATTAGAAAAATTTTATTTTCCTGAAACTCCGATTGACAGAATTTATTACAATTTTATCGCTGCCGAAATTTTTTCTTATTCCGAATACGCAAAAAAACTTGCATTTGATTCGGACAGAAGCAAAGACTATATCGATAATATAATAGACAGAAATTTAAGAATTAAAAGTACATCTGAAATCTTAAAAGGAAAAAATCTGAGTACCGCTTCCTTAATAATATTGAGAATTGCTCTGACCGAAATGTTTGAATATTTTGAGGTTTCTGACAAAGAATTGATTTCGGTTTTGAATGAAATTTCAAAAAAATACTGTTCAGAAGATGAAAAAAATGCTGTTTATCAAATCGCCAAATTCTCAAAAAAGGAAAAGGATAGGGAACAGGCTTTTTCTCTTATTTTTGAACGTGAGTTTAATCCCGGATTGACGACTGAAGAAGCCGTAAATTACGCTTTAGAATGTGAGATTTTCAAACCCACCCCCAGAACTATAGAAATTGTTTCCCAGGCAGAAAAACATGACAGAGAATTAAACAATCTTATATCTGAAAATAATATCAATACTCCTTTTAACAGGATACCGAAAGTCAATATTGCCGCTATAAAGACGGCAGTATCCGAAATGTATTATTGCAATAAATCGATAAAAATTCCTTACAGAATAGCTGTAAATGAAGCTGTGGAAATTGCGAAGAAATACGGAGACCGTAAAGATTATAAATTCGTAAACGGTGTTTTGGGAGCGATAGTAAAAAAACTTTTCCCTGATAATTAATATTGAATTTAATAATATAATGCGGCGTTATTGAAATATGACAGAATGTTTTCTTGGTATTGATACAAGCAATTACACCACTTCATGCGCTTTGTATTTTCCCGACAGCAATTCATTTATAAAAAATGAAAAATTATTAGCGGTAGAACACGGAAACAGAGGACTCAGACAGTCTGACGCCGTGTTCTTGCATACAAAAAATCTTCCTGAATTATTAGAGAAAACAATTTGCGATGCGAGAGAAAAATTCGACGGTATTAAAATAATCTCAGTTTCTTCATCATCGTGCCCGCGAAACGAACCCGATTCTTATATGCCGTGTTTCCTTGTAGGCGACGGTGTAAAAAAAGAAATTTCCTCAGTTCTGAATATTCCCGGATATAGCTTTTCTCATCAGCAGGGACACATTGCATCTGCTTTGTTTTCTTCCGGAAAAACAGAATTATTCGACAAAAAATTTTTATCTTTCCATGTCTCGGGCGGGACAACAGATTTGCTTTTAGTTTCACCTGACGCGGATAATATTTTAAATATCGAATTAATTGCAGCCTCTCTTGATTTAAAAGCAGGACAGGCTGTCGACAGAACAGGAGTAATGCTCGGCATGGATTTTCCATCAGGCAAATTTGTAGAAGAATACGCTTTAAAATCGGACATAAAATATAAGATTAATCCTTTTGAAAAAGACGGCTCGGTTTCATTTTCCGGACTTGAAAACAAGGTAAGACAGATGATGAAAAACGGCGATTCAAAGGAACATATATGCAGATACTGCCTTGATTATATTTTCTTCGCCATTAAGAAAATGTGCGTATTTGGAAGAAAAATCTATCCAGATTACAGTATTGTTTTTGCCGGCGGAGTTATGTCAAATAAGATAATCAGAAAAAATATTGAATCAGAATTTAATAATGTTTATTTTGCCGAGCCGTCTTTTTCTAAAGACAATGCCGCTGGCATCTCTTATCTCGGTTATTTAAAATTCAAAAATCAGATTAAATAAATTAATATGCGAAATTTTCAGGCAATTACAGTTTCACAACTGAATAATTACATAAAAGTTCTGATGGATTCGGATGAGCATCTTGAACATATTTTAGTAGTAGGTGAAATTTCCAATTTCAAAGGTGCGAATATCAACGGACATATTTATTTTTCGCTCAAAGACGAAGAAAGCTCTGTCAGCGCCGTAATGTTCAGAAACAGTGCGAAGTACCTTAAATTTACGCCGGAAAACGGGATGAAGGTATATGTTTTCGGCAGAGTTTCTGTTTATGAAAAAAGCGGAAATTATCAGATATACGCCGACAGAATTGAACCCGTTGGCGTTGGAGCTATGGCGCAGGCTTATGAAGAACTCAAAAACAAGCTTGACAAAGAAGGGCTTTTTGATCCGGATAAAAAACGCCCACTTCCTAAATATCCAAAAAAAATAGGCGTAATAACATCTGCAACCGGAGCCGCATTTCATGATATAATAAATGTTATTTCAAGAAGATATCCGCTTTGCGAGATAATTTTCTGTCCTGCATTCGTTCAGGGTTCCGAATGTGCCGCATCTAATATTTCTGCTCTTGAGGAAATTAATAAACATGACGATATAGATCTTATTATTTTAGGCAGAGGCGGCGGAAGTAAAGAAGATCTATGGGGATATAACGACGAAAATCTTGTAAGAGCCGTCAGAAATTCTAAAATTCCCGTAATCACAGGTATCGGACACGAGATAGACACTTCTCTCTGTGATCTCGCTTCAGATAAATCTGCCCCGACGCCTTCTGCGGCCGCTGAAATTGCTGTGCCAGATATCGCAGCTCTTTATCAGATGAATGACGATTTGTTAGTGCAGATTAATAAAGAAATAAAAAATTATCTTGAAAATAAAGAAAAAGAATTGACATCTTTAAACGTAATAATAAAATCATTTGACCCGCTAACAACTGTAAACAGCAGGATTACGGAAATTGAAAATTTGAAAGTCAGAGCAGAAAATGCGATAAAATCATATTTGTCAAAAGAGGAAATCAAAGTTAATTCTTTGGATTCCGAACTAAAAAGACTCGACCCAGTCAAGATGATGAAAAAAGGTCTTTTGACTGTCGATATATCCGGCAAAAAATTAATCTCGGCTAAAGAACTTAAAGTCGGAGACAAGATTTTTCTTAATTTATCTGACGGAACTGCCGGATGTACGGTAGACAGCATTAAATTAAAATAATTATCGGGTGATAAAATAATATGGATCAAAATATGACTTATGAAAATGCTTCGGCAAAGTTAAAAGAACTTGTTGACGAGTTAGAAAAAGGCGATAAAACTCTTGAAGATACAGTTAAATTATATGACGAGGCTGTAAAACTGTCTGGATACATTACAGCTCTTCTGAATAATGCAAAACTTAAAATTACAGAAATTTCAAATATAGACAAAGACAATAAAGTTTCCGAATAATTTAATATGAACGATTTTGATTTTAACAATAAATATTCTGAGTATCTGAAATTACTTGATAAATATGTAATTGATATGGTTCCGGAAACTCCGAAGCTATGGTCTGTTATAATGGACGCCATGAAGTATTCTCTTTCTTCCGGCGGAAAAAGAGTCAGACCTGTTTTGACGTGCGCCTTTTGCGAAGCTCTGGGAGGAAATGTACAAGATGCTCTTCCTTTCGCTTCAGCAATAGAATTTATGCACACGTATACACTGATTCATGACGATCTTCCATGCATGGATAATGACGATTTCAGAAGAGGAAAGCCCTCTTCTCATAAAAAGTTCGGCGAAGCTAATGCTTTATTGGCAGGCGACGCGCTACTCGATCACTCTTTTTCATGTCTCGCATCTTCAAGCATGAGACCTGAGCTGATAGTTAAAGCGTTAAAGACATTATCCGATAACGGCGGAATTAACGGAGTTATCGGAGGACAGACAGTCGATTTGTTAGGTGAAAATAAAAAGCTTTCTCCAGAAGAACTCATTTTGCAGGATTCCATGAAGACGGGATGTCTTATCAGATGCGCATGCGAACTTGGGTGTTTGGCCGCGGACAGAGAAGATTCCGTATTAAAAGCAGTAGAGTATGGTGTAAATTTAGGAATAGCCTTTCAGATAGTCGATGATATCCTCGATTTTTCAGAGGGCGAGGATTCATCCGATATTAAAGAGAATAAGACAACATATGTATCCGCATTCGGACTTGAGGGCGCAAAATCGGAAGCTGAAAGATACACCGAAAAAGCTTTATCCGATTTAAATGAAATGAATCTGAATTCGGATTTTTTGAAAACATTTACGCAAAAACTGCTTGTCAGAAGCAAGTGATAAAATTTTCTGTACAATCAGTTGTTTATTTAATTTGCAAAGTAAAAAATTATGAAAAAAGATAATGAAAGAGGCAAGTCTGACATAAATTCAAATATTCAGAGAAGAATAGCTTCTTTTTATTCGGTCGACAAGCCCGGAGTTGAGTTTGATGACAAATTATTGAGAAAAATTTCCACACCGTCTGATTTGAAAAAACTTAATTTGACAGAACTTAATGAATTGGCTGCCGAACTGAGAGGCGCGATAATCAAAAACGTTTCAAAAACGGGTGGTCATCTTGCCTCAAATTTAGGCGTAGTCGAGCTGACAATCGCTCTTCACTACTGCTTTGATTCGCCAAGAGATTCTATAGTATGGGATGTAGGCCACCAATGCTACAGCCACAAAATGCTGACCGGCAGATACCGCGAATTTTCGACGTTAAGGCAGCCGGGCGGCATATCAGGTTTTACCAACCCGAATGAAAGCATACATGATGTGTTTTTCTCAGGTCATGCAAGCACATCAATATCTTCTGCATTCGGCATAGCAATGGCAAATAAAATAAAAGGCAGAGACAATTATGCAGTCGCCGTCATAGGCGACGGCGCTTTCACGGGCGGAATGGCTTATGAAGCGTTGAATAACGCCGGAAAAGAAAGATCAAATCTCATCGTCATACTAAATGATAACGAGATGTCTATTTCTGAAAATGTCGGTTCGTTTGCCCAGCATTTGGCGGTAATTAAAGCGAGACCCGAATACCTGCAGTTTAAAGCCGGTACCGAAAGAATTTTAAAAAAGATTCCATATGTTGGCGATGATCTCGCAAACGATATTTTCAAACTTAAAACTACCATAAAAAAAGCGGTTTACAGGGAAAGCACCATGTTTGAAGATTTAGGATTCAGGTACATGGGACCTCTTGACGGCCATAATATTTCAGTATTAATTGACGCTATTGAAGCGGCGAAGACTACGCATTTTCCGATTCTGATTCATATCTGCACCAAAAAAGGAAAAGGCTACGATTATGCTGAACTCGACCCTTCCTGTTTTCACGGCATATCTAAATTTGATATAAATACCGGCGAATTTCATGTTTCCGACACATCTTTTTCGTCAGAATTCGGTTCATACCTGTTAAACATTGCCAAAACAGATAATTCCATATGTGCAATTACTGCCGCAATGTCTCTTGGAACGGGACTTGAACCGTTTAAACTTGAGTTTCCGGATAGATTTTTTGATGTCGGCATAGCTGAAGAACATGCCGTAACATTTGCATCGGGTCTTGCCAAAGGCGGAATGAAACCGGTTTTTGCGGTTTATTCGGCTTTTTTGCAGAGAGCGTATGATCAGCTTGTTCATGACGCGGCAATTCAAAGATTGAATATCACTGTGGTAATTGACAGAGCCGGATTTGTTTCAGGCGACGGCGTAACACATCAGGGAATTTTAGATGTTCCGTTTATCAATTCTATTCCAGATACTACTGTATGGTCTCCGGCGACATATGAGGAGATGCGCAGAGATTTAAAGAAATCGATATACGAAACAGAAGGCCTTTCGTTTGTAAGAATGTATAAAGGCAGCGAGCTTCCGCTAGAAAAAGAAGGCGCGTGTCTTTCATATTCGGATTTTGACGTATTTGGAAAAGACGATTCCAAAATAGTTATAGTCAGCTATGGACGTCTTTCTTACTATGCTTACAAGGCTCTGAAGTTTTTAAATGAAAACGGTTACAAAGTAAAATTTATTAAATTAAATAAAATCAAGCCTCTTAACATTAAAGCTGTTGAAGAAGCGGAGAATTCGGATAAAATTTTCTTCTTTGAAGAATGCGAAAAATCCGGCGGAGTAGGAGAAATCTTCAATGAAGCTTTAACAGAAAATCATTATAAGGGCGAATTTATTTTAAGGGCGATAGACAACGAGTTCGTAGAACATTCAACAGTTGAATTAATGCTTAAAAAATTCGGTCTCGATTCCGATTCGATGATAAAACTGATAATATACAATTTAGGAATTAATGGTTGATTATTTGTCTGCTTTATTTTTGAATATTTTATTCTTTAATATTTTTGAAACGTATTAAAAAGGTGGAAATTAAATTTGAACGATAAAATCAGGCTTGACGTAAAGCTTTTTTCTGACGGTCTGACTGAGTCGAGAGAAAAAGCCAAAGCTTTTATAATGGCCGGTCAAGTATATGTCAATGGAGAAAAAGCCAAAAAAGCCGGAGATCTCGTCAATCCGGAAGATAAAATCGAATTGAGAGGAATAAACGAGTTTGTATCAAGAGGCGGATATAAACTCAAAAAGGCGCTGTCGTCATTCAATATTGACTTAAATGACAAAGTCTGTATTGACATTGGCGCTTCAACAGGCGGTTTTACAGATTGTATGCTTCAAAACGGCGCCAAAAAAGTTTACAGTGTTGACGTCGGATATGGTCAGCTTGCGTGGAAAATCAGAACAGATCCGAGAGTAGTCAACCTTGAACGTACAAATTTCAGATATATTACAAAGGATTTGATTCCGGATGAGGCGGATTTCGCGTCCGTTGACGTATCCTTTATTTCATTAAAGCTTGTTTTGCCTGCCGCAAAACCCCTTCTTAAAGACGGAGCCGAAATGGTCTGTTTGATTAAACCTCAATTTGAGGCCGGAAGAGAAAATGTCGGAAAAAAAGGAGTCGTAAGAGACCCTCAAGTTCATCTTGATGTAATTAATGGTATAATTGAATTTGTAAAATCTATCAATTTCGCGGTCTTAGGGCTTGATTTTTCTCCGATTAAAGGGCCTGAAGGTAATATAGAATATCTTCTTTATATCAAAAAATCTGATTCATCGGAAAGCGTTCTGGTAAATCCCGAAAATATTGTAAATAAATCACATTCGCTGCTCGATAAGTAAATTTTTATATTATGAGTGAAATAAAAAATATTGTAGTTTTGCCCAATCTTACAAGAGAACACGCTTTTGACATCACAGTCAAGGTAGTTGCGGTTCTTGAAGAAAAGGGATTAAACTATTTTCTTCCGAATTATCTTACAAATGTTTTTCCTTCTTATCATGGAGGATACATTTCTCTTGACAATTTGTCCGGAGTGGATTTAATTATAGCTGTTGGCGGAGACGGGACAATGATTAACGCCGCAAAATTAGGTTATGATAAAGAAATTAAAGTTCTCGGCGTCAACGCGGGTCACCTCGCATATCTGATGGGTATTGATAACAATGAGACAGACAGCCTTTCTCATTTGAAAACAGGCGATTTCAAAGTAATAGACAGAATATGTCTTGACATATCAATTTATGATGAAAAAGACAATAAAATTGGCTCAAATGTCTGCATAAATGATGTGGTTTTTGCCAGGGGTCAACAGATAAAGCTTGTGTCTTTGGATTTATACTGCGACGACAAACATGTAAATAAATTTATTGCGGACGGAATTGTAATCTCAACTCCCACTGGTTCCACGGCGTATAATCTATCTGCCGGCGGTCCCATAGTAGATCCGAGAGTCGAAACTATATTATGCACTCCGATTGCGCCCCATTCTCTTAAAGAAAGGACAATACTTTTTTCCGAAGATTCCGTTATTACAGTTTCAAGAGATTTCTTTGACGATAATGAAGTCGTTTGGTCTTGCGACGGCGAAACATCGCATGAATTTAAAAAGGGATATAAAGCTTTAATAAAAAAAGCCGATAAGAAAGCTCATTTTATTTCAATTAACGAAGATAATTTTATGGACGTGCTGAATAAAAAAATGATTCAGATGTAGTTTATTTTAATAATATCAAAAATCAACCGGTTAATATTCTACAATTTATTTGTTGGTTGCTTATATATACAATAATATAACTTAAAAAATTTTCATTTATTCATTATTCATGTATTAACAATTAATAATTATTGTGGTATAATAAAAAAAGAATTGGGCTATATATTAAAAAATTAATTAGAAAGGCGGCAGGCGTCCAATAATTTTTTGGGCAATCAAAAATTGAATTTCCGATCTCATTCCTAAAAATCTTTTCTATAATTTCAAAAGGAGTGATACATTATGAAAAAAGATCGACAAGAAATGATACTTAATCTGATTGACAAGTATGCAGTAACAACTCAGGCGGAACTAATGGGCTATTTGAAAGACCTTGGAGTTGAAGTCACTCAGGCAACAGTTTCAAGGGATATCAGAGAACTCAAGCTTGTAAAACAAACAGATGAGAACGGAATTTCACGATATCGTCAGGCGGACAGCCTTAATAATAAGTTTTTAAAATTCAGCGCTATTTTTTCAGAGTCTATTATCTCCACTAATTGCGCTCAGAACATAACAGTCGTCAAATGTCATCCGGGAACTGCAAATGCCTGCTGTGCCGCGATTGACTCAATGGATCTTGAGGATGTCGCCGGAACTATAGCCGGAGACGATACAATATTTATTTTATGCAAAAACGAAAGGGCTGCGCGAGACACTAAAAGAGATATTGAATCATATACAAAGAAAGCAACCTGATAAATTTTACTGTATTTATAAAAAAGTTTTAGATGCTCAGAACTCTTAAAATAGAAAATATCGCTGTAATAGAAAAAGCCGAAATTAATTTCGGCTATGGTTTTAATTGTCTTACCGGCGAGACCGGCGCGGGCAAATCTATTCTGATAGATTCCATCAACGCAGTTTTAGGTTCTAAAACTTCACGTGATCTCATAAGAAACGGGCAGACAAAAGCGTCTGTTACCGCTGTTTTTGATTTTCCCGAAGAACAGATTAAATTTTTGCTCTCTTATGCGGGAGTTGACGCGGATACGGACGCTTTAATTTTGTCAAGGGTAATGACAGCGGACGGAAGAAACACGTGCAGAATAAACGGAGAGCCTGTAAATGTTGGTACACTAAAAAGAATAGGAACAAAAATTGTCAGCATACACGGTCAGTCCGATAATCAGGAATTGATGAATGTTGACAATCATCTTTCGTTTGTCGATATGTTTGCTTCTGATGAAGATTTATTATCGGATTACAGGAAATCATTTAATAAGTTAAAAGATATTGCAAAACAAATAAAAAGACTGACAATTTCGGAATCTGAAAAAGAAAGAAAAAAAGAAATGCTGTGTTTTCAGATTGACGAAATACAAAAGGCGGAAATCAAACCGGGTGAAATTGAAAAACTCGAGAAAAAAAAGAAAACCGCCGAAAATTATGCCAGTCTCAATTCTATGTTAAAAGAAGCTGAGTCTGATGTAATCGGCGATGAAGAGAATTCGGGTGCTGCCGACCTTATTTCAGATTGTCTTAAATGCCTTCAGAAAGCTTCCGAAATAAATTCTGACATTAAAAATTTATCGGATTCGGCACAGGATATTTATTTTAATATATCAGATTTGGGATCAAGAATTTCTTCTCTTCTCTCTGATTTTGAAGAAAATTCATATGAAGATATAAACTATATAAATGACAGATTAAATCTGTTATATACAATAACTTCAAAATACGGAGGTTCTGAAGAAAATACGCTTGAATTTCTCGAAACGGCAAATTCAGAACTTGACCTTATAGAAAATAATGACGAAACTATAGCGAAATTAAATTCAGAGTTTGCCGAGAAAAAATCAGAGACATTAAATTTAGCATATAAGATGTCATCCGAAAGAAAAAAGTACGCCTCTGTTCTTGAAAAAAGAATAGATTCCGAGCTTGCCGACCTCAATATGTCCGATGCAAAATTCTTTGTGAATTTTAAAGAGAAAAAATATTCTTCGGACGGAATAGATGAAGTCGAATTTTTTATCAAGACAAATAAAGGAGAAACGGCAAAACCTCTTGTAAAGACTGCGTCAGGCGGCGAACTCTCAAGAATTATGCTGGCAATGAAAAATGTTTTCGCGGGAAAATCACCTGTCGATACTCTTATTTTTGATGAAATTGATTCCGGAGTAAGCGGAAAAGCTGCTGAAAAAATAGCGGAAAAGCTTTATTCTGTGTCTAAAAACTGTCAGGTAATATGTATTACACATCTTCCTTCTATAGCATCATTTGCCGACACTCAATTTAGAATTTCAAAATATACAGACAGTGACAGAACATTTACAAAAGTAGAACCGCTTGATTTTGACGGAAGAAAACAGGAAATAGCAAGGTTAATAGGCGGAGACGAAAATGACAGCGTTCATCTGATGTCAGCGGAAAAGCTTTTGTCTGACGCTCAAAATTATAAGAATAATTACAGCAACAGATGATAATATATATTAATTTTTAGGAGAAAAAAGAAATGAGACTTGGAATCTGCGGAGGAATTGAAAGAGTAAAAGGCGCAAAAGAAAACGGCTTCGATTATATGGAGCCGGGTTTTGGCAGTGTTGAAAACTGGACCGAAGAAGAATATCAAAGCTTTAAAGAAGAATTAAAAAAATATTCCATGGGCTGTGACTGCATGAACGGTTTTATTCCCGGCGATTTAAAAACAGTCGGACCCGATGTGGATTATGATAAATTAAGTGAATATCTTGACAAGGGTTTTAAAAGAGCAAACGGGCTCGGAGTAAAAACAGTGGTTTATGGTTCTGGAGGCTCGAGAAGAATACCGGAAGGATATTCTTATTATAAAGCAGTAAATGACATAATATATTTTGTGAAACGATACGCAGCTCCCAAGGCTGCTGAATATGGAATTTATATTGTATTTGAACCTCTGTGCAAAAAAGAGACGAATATTATCAACACTGTGAAAGAGGGTTCAATGCTTGCGGCCGCAATAAACGAAGAAAATGTTTATTGCCTCGCCGACATTTATCATTGTGTTGAAGAAAACGATACATGGGATGACATCAAAGATTTAAAGGGAATTATTAAACATGCCCATATTTCGAATCCCGTATCCGAAGACGAACGATTTAAACGTCAGTATTTAAAAAGTTTTGAGGAATTTGACTACAAAGGTTTTGTTGACGCCGTAAAATTTGCCGGTTGTGAAACAATATCTGTTGAAGCGAATACCTCAGATTTTGATAAAGACGTAATTTCTACGGGCAAAATTTTAAATGCGCTTGCTCGCTGAAAATTAATTTTACAGTATATTACTTAGGAGATTATAGATGAAAGTTTACGATGAACTTGTCGCCAGAGGTCTAATTGCCCAGGTGACGGATGAAAAAGAGATAAAAGAACTTGTAGATAACGGCAAGGCAGTTTTTTACATAGGTTTTGACCCTACAGCGGATTCTCTTCATGTCGGTCATTTTATGGCTCTTTGTTTGATGAAGAGACTTCAAATGGCAGGAAATAAACCTGTGGCTCTTCTCGGAGGAGGAACCGGAATGATAGGGGATCCCTCAGGCAGAAGCGATATGAGGAAAATGCTTACCGTTGAACAGATAGATCACAATATTGATTGCTTTAAAAAACAGATGTCCAGATTCATTGAATTTGGCGATGACAAAGCAATAATGGTAAATAATGCCGATTGGCTCAGAGATTTGAAATACATCGATGTATTAAGAGATGTCGGTTCGTATTTTTCCGTAAACAATATGCTCAGAGCCGAATGTTACAAACAAAGAATGGAAAGAGGTCTCTCGTTCCTGGAGTTCAACTACATGATAATGCAGGCATACGACTTCTATCATCTTTTCACTAAATTCGGATGCAACATGGAGTTCGGCGGAGATGATCAATGGTCCAATATGCTTGCCGGAACCGAACTCATCAGAAAGAAACTCGGCAAAGACGCGTACGCTATGACAATTACGCTTCTGTTAAATTCCGAGGGCAAAAAGATGG
Source organism: uncultured Eubacteriales bacterium (assembly GCA_900314355.1). Classification (GTDB taxonomy): domain Bacteria; phylum Bacillota; class Clostridia; order Oscillospirales; family Acutalibacteraceae; genus UBA1081. The sequence goes on from OMUY01000088.1 coordinate 58,684, forward strand.
GCAAAACATCTTCCGGCGCTGTTTGGCTTGATCCGGACAAAACGTCTCCATATGACTTTTATCAATATTGGAGAAATGTAGGCGATCAGGACGTTCTCAAATGTATAAGAATGCTTACATTCCTTCCTCTTGAACAAATAGACGAGATGGATAAGTGGGAAGGTTCGCAGCTTAATGAAGCAAAGGAAATACTCGCTTACGAACTAACAAGTCTTGTACACGGCAAAGATGAGGCTGAAAAAGCCCGTAAGGCGGCAAAATCCATTTTTGTTTCATCCGGCAGTGCAGACCATGAAAATATGCCTGTCGCTGAAATCGGCAAAGATGAATTTAAAGACGGCAAAATTGCTCTGTCACAGGTGCTTGCGCTTTCGGAACTCGCAAAATCAAAAGGAGAGGGCAGACGTTTGATTGAACAGGGCGGAATAACGGTAGATGATAAGAAAGAAACATCTCCTGTCGCAGTTTTGACCGAGGCTGATTTTAAAAAAGGATTTGTGGTTATCAAAAAGGGCAAAAAAGTCTTTAAAAAAATAACGCTTAAATAAATAATAAATAATAAAAAGGCGCATCTTTTTAGGTGCGCCTTTATTTATTTGAATAAATAACACACAGTAAAGTCAATTCTAATTATTCTGTGTGATTTTTGATAAAAATTTTGACACAAATTAAAATTTAATCAAAAATGTTTTGATTTTAAAAGAAACGTGTCCGATTCCTCATAAGGCAGAACATGTGAATAATAATAGCCTTGTATATAATCGCAATCGGCATTTATTGAATTTGTGTTTTCTTTTTCACTTTCAACGCCTTCGCACAGAACTTTCATGCCGAGATCGTGACACAGCTTAATAATTCCGGCTAAAAGCGCATTTCCACGACGTGTTACGGATTTTGCCACGATATGCCTGTCGATTTTTATCAAATCAATAGGAAAGTCGCATAAATCTCTGAAAGACGAATATCCGCTTCCCAAATCATCGAGAGCGATCTTAAAACCTAACTTTTTGCAGGATAAAATATTTTGGAAAACAACTTCTTTGTTATCGGCAAGTGAATCCTCTGTAAGCTCTATAATAAGCTTATCGTGTTCAAAAGAATATTTATTCTGTATTTCTTTGAAGCGCTCGAAAAAATTACTCTTTGATACAGTAGCTCTCGTAAAATTGCACGAAATCCATAAATCCTTTTTATCCGTATCGGACCATTCTTCAAGCTGACTGCAGACCTTTTCAAAAATATAGAAATCAAGATGTTCTATTATTCCTGCCGAAGTCATAGCGTTTACATAAGAATCGGGCAGCAAAATGCCATCTTCCGGATTATGCCACCGTGACAGCGCTTCCGCTCCTTTTATTACTCCGGTTTTTGCGTCAACGATAAACTGTAGATACAACTTAATCTCATTGTTTTTAATTGCGTCGGCAAGCTTCTTCTGCTGTTTTGATTTTGTCTCTTGTTTTTCAAGAAAATCTTTAGTCGAAAATTGATACGGCAATTTGTTCTGATGTGCAAAAAAATAACTCTCACGTGCGTTAAGCACAGCAGTTTCAAAAGGAATATTTGCAGAGTCCGGGTGAAAAATACCGGCTCTGAAATAAGTATGAAATTCTTCTAAAAATGTCTCTTTATATGCGTTTAGTTTACCGAGAAGTTCTGTTATTGTCTTGCTCATCTCTTCATCGGACGGAGACTGATATGCGCACAAGAAAACACCGCTGCCTATTCTTGCAGTAAAATCAAGATCACCTGCCGAAGAAGAAAGAATATTCGCCGCGTATAACTCTATTTGTTCCGCCTCGGTTGTGCCGAAATATTTTTCAATTTTCTGCATATTAATAGAAAAATAAATAATATAGTAAAGGCTGAAAGTTGACGGCGTTATATAATGACGGTAGTTCTGTTCAAAATATTTTTCGTTTCCTATTCCGGTTAATGTATCAGTAAGCTTAGTCTGCATCAGTTTTTTTGATTTGATTTTGTTCTTTATTGCAATAATAATAAAAACAAGCAAAGCCACAGACAACACCGAAATCAAAATAATCAATAGTCTGATAGAAACATTTTTTTCAGGCAGTATCGTAGCCTGAAGAGAATAAGATAAAAGTTCGCTGTCGGGAATTTTTGAAATCGCGTTCTTTACAAGCTTTTTTGTGTTATCGTCTGCAATATTTGTGAAACCAATGCATATCTCAAGTTTTTCTCCGTTGTTATTAAATGACATAAGACTGATTTCGTCGGAAATATCGCTTACATCGCCTTTAATATGCGCAGAAATAATGTCAGCCTGATTATTCACGGCAATACGATTCTGCTCATTTTCGCTGCCTGTTCTGATATATGTAAAATTAAGACCTGTACTTTTAGAAATCTCGGCATACACGTCGGGAAGAATTCCCTTATATGTTTTAGATTCTGAATCATAATATTCTACTGGATATAAATCAGGATTTCCCGCGATATAAACTGTTTCTCCTCCTGTAGCTTCGGGAGAATATTCCACCGAAGCGAAACAGCACAGTACAGATAAACATATAATCAGAAAAGCAATAACCGATACGGTTATTTTTTTATTCATACTATACTTCCTCAAATTCTTTTTCAATGTCTTCCGCTTGACCGCAATACTCCAATAATTTTTTATCGGTATCGGCGGAGAAAACGGCAAGTTCTTTTCTGAGCTTATCAATCGCCGCTTTATATAGCTCGAGCCGTTCGGACTGTTCTTTCTGAAGTTTTTGATTTTCAGCTATAAGTTTTTTATTTTCAGCTTCGGCTTTTTGTTTTATTATGGCGGCGTACTGCTGCGCGTCAAGTAATGCATCGGCAATTTCACCATGGGATTTTTTCTTTTCGTTTAACTCTTTTTCAAGGGTATTTATTCTTGCTTTAAGTTCAGCTTTTTCCTTTTTATTTTCATTTTCCATTTCCATAAGCTGACGGCTGAATTCTTCATTCATAGAAGCTATATATTCACATACGTTTGTCTTTGAATAACCGAAAAAAGCGCTGCCGATTATTTCCTTATTCATAGAACAGTCCTCCTTTTCTATTCAATATTAATTTTTTTGCGTTCTATTTTTCCCCAGTTCATTTTTCTCTTTCTGTATCCTATAAATGCCGTAGCGCGAACAAAAGCTAAAATAAAACGAAGCACGCTTATTTCAAAAAAGCAAAGAAGAATAGCTTTTGCGACATCTCCGGCAGTAATTTTCAAATCTATTGTTTGTGTACGTGCGAAAAAAGCTGTAAGCGACAGCACGCTTCCGAAAACCGCGTAGATAAGAAAAAACAGAATCATAAACGGAACATTGATTAAATCCACGATAAAAGCCACTATCATAGAAATTACACCGAATATTTCAATAAAAGGAGAAAGCAGCTCGTAAATTAAAAAGTAAAAAAATGAAATCAATCCTACCGCTCCGAATTTGGGATTAAAAAGCATTTCCTTGTGTTTCCACATACTTTGGAAAAGTCCCAAATGCCAGCGTCTTCTCTGTTTGCACAAGTCTCTTAATCTCTCCGGTGCCTGAGACCAGCATATTGCGTCAGTAGCGTATTTTATACAATAGGGGATTTCGTTTAGAACACAATACTCATGAAGCTTTACAACAAGCTCCATATCTTCCCCCAATGTTGTACTGTCATATCCGCCGGCTGCAATTACAGTGTCTTTTTTAAAAAGGCCGAATGCGCCGGAAATTATTAGAGAACCGTTGAATTTGTCAAAAAGAATCCTTGATGCCAAAAACGAACGGTCATATTCAAGTACCTGCATACAAGCGAGAATATTTTTCGGCATTCTGTATTTTTTTACTCTGCCTCGTTCAAGTTCCGCACCGTTGCACGGACGAACAACGCCGCCGACCGCTACGACATTTTCATTTTCAAGCAACGGATGAACAATTTTATTCAGAGAATCATGCTGTAGAACAGAGTCCGCATCCATACATATGAAATACGGATATCTGCACGCATTTATACCCATATTCAGCGAATCGGCTTTTCCTCCGTTCTTTTTGCGTATCAATGTGAGAGGGACATTATGTACGGATGTTTCATAAATAAACTCTTCAGGCTGACATTTTATTTTGCGTTGTATGGGTCTGCGGATAGGTTTCATGTTAAAAGCTTCAATAAGTTTTTTGGATGTAGTATCTTTTGAACCGTCATCAACTATAATAATTTCGTAAAGATTATAGTCAAGAGCAAGAAGAGATTTTACTGTTTCAACTACTGTAACCTCCTCGTTATACGCCGGTACGATAATGCTTACGGGAATATAATAATCTCGCATTAAAGTGTTTTTTAACTTATCCTGCTGTTTTTTCTTATAAAGTTCGGATGAACCTGTGACAACAGCTATAAACAGAAAAGTCGAATAGCCTATCAGATAAACGATAAAAAAGATGTTTATGACATCCAATACGACTTTTATTACTTCAAAAACCTGGTCATTAAGCATCATTTAAAGTCGCCTCGCTTTCTTTCAACTTCTTCTGATCCAACCTGTAGCGCATAATTTCACTGGCGTACCTGTCGTCTCCGTCAAATATATCAATAAGGTCAGTATAAGTATAGCCAAGCGTTTCCAGACTCTGTGACGCATTATATCTGACATACCAGTTGCTGCTGTGGAGTAAGTTTTTAAGCACCTCTTTTGTTTGTTCACATGGGTAAGCGGCAAGCGACATTGCTGTAATAGCAGTATATTCCCAATGAACTTCATCTGTATCTTTTGCGTAATCAAGAAGATACGGATATGCCGGGTCATAATGAAATTTACCGAGATATCTTATACAGCTGTATTTTATTTCATCGGACGTGTCTTTCGATGTCAAAAGCTGAAATACTCGTTTTACGTGTTCACCTGAAGAAAAACGGAAAAAGTCCAAAATTGAAAGCTGCATTTTTTCTGAAAACTTCGAAAATTCACTCCAGAGCAAATCAGAAAGTTTTATATTGTTTCCGGAAAAATCCAAAAGAGCGTCGGAAATCAGTTTTGAATGATGATAGTAGCCGCTTTCGTCGATAATGTGTAAAGCTTTTACTATACTTGATGCGTCACCGATAACACTCAGTGCTTCAAGAGCGTTTTGTCTGCAATAAAGAGAAGAATCACCGACAAGGATAAGCATAGTGTCTGTTATTATGCTTATGTTTTTTCCGCTGCCTATTCTGTATTTTCTGATAATATAAGGATAATACGCCGACTGAATTTTGTTTTTTTTCAAATATTCAAGGCATAAGTAGACAAACACAGAGGATATATCCTCCAAATACCATATTATTTGATCCGGATAATCAAGATAAAGATCGTTGAGAGTTTTGTCAAAGGCAGTGAGGTTATTTACTTTCTTAAGTTTTTTCATAAGAAATTCTCTGTGCTTGCTGTCAACGGCTTTATTATCGATGCATTGCTTTATTTCTGTCTCGAAATCAATTTTACTTGAGTCAATTTTTTTATCCCTATGGCGAAACACAAAAATACAGACAATGTTAAACACTATCATAGACGCACAGACGGCAAGATATGCGAATATTAATATCTCAACCTTCATTTAGTTTCACTCCATAATTTCTGCAGGATATAATATGATGATTTTAACCTCTCATGATAAGTAACTTTATTGCCCCATCCTTTAAGCGGAAAACTTGTAAGTTTAATTCTGCCTTTGTCTGTTCCGTCGGAAAGACCGATATACATTTTATTAATAGTAATATATTCTATTCCGTAATTGTCATCATAATAATCATCATGAATAGTCATTCTTGAAGGGTCGGAAAAATTAAGCAGCTGCCATGGGAGCTTTAATTCAATATAATCGCCGCTGCAGATAAAATCAGCGAGAGAATTAAAATCCTTGCTCTCGGGATTTGCGTTTCCGTATGTGAGTTTTCCTGTTTCAAAAACCTCGGCGGTAGCATTTTTATCGTTATAAAGAAGGGGAGTCTCCGTCTGCAATATCATGTTGATATTCACGAATTTTGGAGAGTCAACGTCCGGAATATTTCCCTTGACATAGGTGTCGAAGCCGTAAACATTTTGTGAATATGTTGACCTGAGCACCTCGTATCTTTCCTGAACCTGAATATGGCTGTCGTCTTCTCCGTTTAAAACAATGATAAAATCAGCCGCTCTGTTAAAAAGAAGATTGTAATTTTTACAATAGCTGCTTCCGCTTTTAGGAGTAGTGTCTATTGGAATATAAAGTGTTTTTTTGCCAAAATTCAGATTATTTTTATGAATCAAAAAATAGATAAATTTTTCATCATATTTAGCGGATATGCTTTCTTTGCCGTTATTGAAGACAACGTCGTTATCTTTCCATTCGGATATATCTCCGTCTACATAACATACTGATTTTTTTGTGCCGGGGTCAAATGAAAGCAGACCGAAATACTGCTCGTTTGTCTGATAATCAGACCAATATGGGGTTCTCTTTAAATTTACGGCGTACATAGTATTCCATGTTCGTTTAAACCATTCATCTTGCCATGAAAATACACAGCAGCCGGCGCAGCCGGTGCTTTTTATATCATCATAACACTGTACAAGAGCCTTTCCTTGATCTTTCTCTGACATATTTCCCTGATTTCGTCCTGTATTGAAGTCTCTCTGCGCCATGCCTCGACCGGTAGATACTCCGAATTCTGAAATAACAACGGGAATAGTGTGATGTTTTGTCAAGAGAGAAAGATACGCCTTGTATGTATTAAAACTGCCGTCTTTAGTATAAAACGGAGTTTTGTCTGTTATTCCGAATTTAGTCAAATCGTCGACGTAGTTAAGATAATCGGGGTAATACGGATATACGTGATATGAAGCAAACTGACCTGATAGAAATTTGTCTGTAGTTTTTATATGCTCTACGTCAACCTTTGCACATTTCATGAAATACGTCGTAATTTTTTCAGGATAATCAAACGGATCGGTTGTTGGCCAGTTTGAGAATGCGACAATGCGCTGCTGCTTATATCTTTTTGATTCATACTCGATGACTTTATCGCCTACGCGCGCAAGCATGGATTCAAAAGGCGTCGCTTCGGACGTAGTGTACATATATTCGCCTTTGTAATGATTATACTCATCGTTATTTTTATATTTTTCATCGGTATAAGCTACTGTGACATCTTCCCATTCAACGCCGAGAATATAACCGATTACCCATTGAGAAATATCTTTATTATATGTTCCAGAGCCTGCCGACGCCATCCTGCCGAGAGAAATTTTACTCTTTCCGTGCACAACATCGATTGCTGTCTTGCAGTTGTCAAGAAAAGTATCATAAAAATCTTTGTCATATGCGTCGCGGTGAGAGTTCTGGATGTAGTCGTTTACCCAGACGCCGTGTATCAGCCAAAGAGGATTATCGTTATTCACATTATATTCATAAAACGCATTATAAAACGTATCATCCTGTACAGTATATATACGAATAGTATTTGCACCCATATCCTGTATTTCTTTGAACCAACGTTTGTAAGTCTCTTTATCAATAGCGAAATCGGTAGACCATTCGCCGGGTTTTCCGGAGCCCATGTTTACGCCCTTTATTTCAAACTTTTTATATCCGTCTCCTTTGTTGAGATAGATGCTGTCGCTGTCTGTTTTAATAAAAGTCGTTACAGGCTCGTCAGGAGAAAAATCTATATAGACGCCCAAACGGTAATAAGCTGTGTCAACCGTAATGTATAATACAACAATTATGCAAACTGTAATAATAAATTTTTTCATTTGTTTTTATCCTTAGTTTGCCGCCTCATCAAATTTCTTTATCTTGGAATTTTCGGAATACTGTCTGACACTTTCAATATTCTCGTCCATCCATTTGCCTCTTTGTTTGATAAAATTTTTTAATTGCTCAATAGATTCTTCATAAGAGCTCGTATTTCTGTCGGCAGGTTCCAAAGGCCCGTTTTCCGGTTTGAAAATATAACCCCATTTTTCATAATTGCGGTCTATTGCGCCGCCCAAATATTTAACGCATCCGTCAATGTAGTTATTTAAATATTCATCGCTCAGGTAGCTTTTGCGAAGTTCACGGTAACGGTTTATTATAAGGTCGGTAAAGTCTTCATCCTTCATAAGCATGAAATACCAAAGGTCGTTTTGCATTTCAAAATAGTTATTTGCAATATCAATCTCCGGATAATTGTTGCACGCGGAGTTAAAATCCCAAACGCACAAACGGTACTTTCCGTCAATATCTTTATATACATAAGTTGAATAATAACCTGCATCGTAGTTGCATGTGAATTCGTTTATAATGAAATAATCGGCAAAAGACTGAGGATCTATATACTTTTTATAACCGTAATCGGCTTTGTCAAAATCGTATGAATACAAAGATTTTTCAAATTTTGAAAAATCCTGTCTGATTTTTTCAGCAATTTCCGGTGTAAGATTTTCAAGTCCGGGATATTCGATATTGACGATCTGTTTTGTTCTGAGTGAATAACATGAAAATGTTTTGATGTTTTTAATCTTATTTTCACTGCCGCGGTCTATTCTTAATACATATCCTGAAAAAGTGTTATTTTTTTTGCTCACGGAAAGATCAAGTCTCGCGCCGTCATTGCCCGCCGTTATGTTTTCGGTCATTACATATACGCCCTGATAGCTGCCGTTGATAAAAACTTCGCAGAATCTGACATTGGGCGCGTAATCCATTATTTCGCCGGCTATGTTATACAACATATAATTTCTGATAAGGGTTTTGTCTATATAAGGACCGTATAATACCCACTCGTGATGAGCATCCATTCCCATAACAGGCTGCGGGTTGTTTTCGCCGTCGGAAGTTATGAGCCTAATGTCATAACTTGGTTTATCAAACACTCGCGAAGAATTTCCCCTTATATGTATAGTCATATCGGAAGAAATTGCGGCAGGAGAATAGAGATGATTGTTTTGAGTGGGACTGTCGGCGATTTTTATTTTTCCCCTTATCTCTTTAGCTCCATCTTCGGCGGTAGAATATTCTATGCCACCGTCTTCAGTATATGTGGCTTTTCCGGGGATGGATTTGCCGGACGTGTCTATCATGACAAGCGGCAGGTGAGTGCAGAAAACACTGTCGCTGTGATTACAAGGCGCTTTTTCCTGAGCCTCAATATGCTGATGATATCTTGTATTTTTCGTCTTTACAACAAGAGGTACGGTAAATGACGCGAATAGAATAACTATACATGCTAATAAAGAAATTACTTTGTATCTCATAACCGAACCTCCTTATTTGAATTGTTTGACACTTTTATTAATTTGAAACCTCGTCATTCTGCATGACAATATTTACATATTCAACTCCGCCGAGCTCATAAATAGAATCTGTAAGACCGGCAGTTTCACCCTCTGCTTTGCTTAAAGTTTTGGATGTCAATTCATAAATTAATTCCACTGTTTCGTCTGTGGTATTGCGTACTCTCAAAATTGCCTTGCGCTTAAATGTTTTAAAAATATGGGCCTGTATTACATCCTGACGATTGCGGGACGCGCGAATAATAAGAAGCATTCGATTGTCATTTTTAATAAATCCTAAAACAAGAAGAACTGCGAAAGCTACTGCGCTTCCTATGGCAGCGACTTCGTAATCACCGACGCCGCAGCAAATTCCTACAATAACAGTCCAGAAAATATATACGGTATCTCTGCTGTCTTTGACTGCCGTACGGAAACGAACTATTGACAAAGCTC
>OMUY01000089.1 GCA_900314355.1 uncultured Eubacteriales bacterium
TCCTGCGGGGCCGCCCCAGATTGAAGAACATCCTGTCGCGTTCGAGATGTACATTCTGTCGCCGAAAAGCTGTGTTACAAGGCGAGCGTAAGAAGTCTCCGCGCATCCTGCGCATGAGCCTGAGAACTCAAGGAGAGGTTTTTTATACTGAGAATTGGGAACCTTGGTCGTATCGACAATATCTTCTTTTTCTGATACCTTGCTTACGCAGTAATCGAATATGGGCTGCTTGTACTCCTCTTCCTCTCTCGGAACCATAGTAAGAGCACCCTTCGGGCAGATGCCTACGCATACGCCGCATCCCATACAATCAAGCTGCGATACAGCCATGACGAATTTGTAATTTGTCTTTGCGACAGGAGTGGGAGTAAACTTCGCGCACTCCGGAGCCGCAGCCGCCTCTTCTTCCGAAAGAGCGAAAGGTCTGATTGTGGCGTGAGGACACGCGAAAGCGCACTGGTTGCACTTAATACACTTTGTCTCATCCCATGTCGGAACCATGACCGCGACGCCTCTCTTTTCGTAAGCGGAAGCACCCTGGAGGAATGTGCCGTCGGCGTGATCTACAAATGCGGAAACGGGAAGAGAATCGCCGTCCATATTGTCAACCGGAGTAGTAATCTCATTGACCATCTTGAGAAGAGCGGGGTCGCCTTCCGTGGCTGTCTTCGCAGGCTCGTCAACCGCATTAGCCCAGTCGTCGGGTACGTTAATCTTTACAAACGCGGTAGCTCCGGCGTCAATAGCCTTGTGGTTGTTGTCGACTATGTCCTGACCTTTTTTCATGTAAGACTTGGTGGCCGCATCTTTCATGTACTTGATTGCGTCTTCAATAGGAAGAACCTTCGCGAGAGCGAAGAAAGCGGACTGAAGAACTGTATTTGTTCTCTTGCCCATGCCTACCTTAGCCGCGAGGTCAATGGCGTTTATTGTATAAAGATTGATATGGTTTTTGGCAATGTATCTCTTTGCATCGGCGTGAAGATGCTTGGAAAGCTCTTCCTGATCCCACTGGCAGTTGATAAGGAACGTGCCACCGGGCTTTACGTCGTTGACTATTTTAAGTCCCTTGACTATGTAGGAAGGATTGTGGCATGCGACAAAGTCGGCTTTGTTGATATAGTAAGGGCTCTTTATAGGCTTGTCGCCGAATCTCAGATGGGAAATAGTGACGCCGCCTGTTTTCTTTGAATCGTACTGGAAATAAGCCTGTACGTATTTGTCTGTGTGGTCGCCGATAATCTTTATTGAGTTCTTGTTTGCGCCGACTGTTCCGTCACCGCCGAGACCCCAGAACTTGCACTCGATTGTACCTTCGGCAGCAGTATTGGGAGCTTCTTCCTCAGGAAGGGAAAGGTTTGTGACATCATCGACAATGCCTATTGTAAATCTCTCCTTGGGCTCGTCCTTTGCAAGCTCCTTGTAAACTGCGAACACAGACGCGGGAGGAGTATCCTTTGAGCCGAGTCCGTATCTGCCGGAAATAATTTTCTTTGAAATGCCGTGAGTCGCAAGAGCCGTGACAACGTCAAGGAAAAGAGGATCGCCCTCTGCTCCGGGCTCTTTTGTTCTGTCAAGAACGGCAATCTTCTTCGCGCTGGCAGGAATAGCAGCGATAAGTCTGTCGGCAGAGAAAGGTCTGTAAAGTCTGACCTTCACAAGTCCTACCTTTTCGCCGTGGGCGTTAAGGTAATCTATAACTTCCTCTATAACGTCGCAGATTGAACCCATAGCGATTATTACTCTGTCCGCATCCTCTGCGCCGTAGTAATTGAATGGCTTGTAGTCTGTGCCGAGTTTTTCGTTGATTTCGTTCATGTATCCTTCTACGATATTGGGAAGAGCGTCATAATATTTGTTCGCCGCTTCACGGTTCTGGAAGAATATATCTCCGTTTTCATGAGAACCTCTCATGACGGGATGCTCGGGGTTGAGAGCTCTCTTTCTGAAAGCCTCTACCGCGTCCATATCTACCATGGATTTGAGATCATCGTAATTCCAGAGAGAAATTTTCTGAATTTCATGCGATGTTCTGAATCCGTCGAAGAAATTTATAAAAGGAACTCTGCCCTTGATAGCGGAAAGATGAGCTACGGGAGCGAGATCCATTATCTCCTGGGGATTTGTCTCGCAGAGCATTGCGAAACCTGTCTGACGGCATGCGTAAACGTCGGAATGATCGCCGAATATGTTAAGCGCGTGAGTCGCTACAGTACGGGCGGACACATGAAAAACGGCGGGAAGAAGTTCACCGGCGATCTTGAACATATTGGGAATCATAAGAAGAAGTCCCTGAGACGCCGTGTATGTTGTGGTCAAAGCTCCTGCCGCAAGAGAACCGTGAACAACGCCCGACGCGCCGCCCTCGGATTCCATTTCAATAACCTTTACGGGCGTTCCGAACATATTCTTCTGTCCCGCGGCAGCCCACTGATCTACGTGATCCGCCATAGGTGAAGAAGGCGTGATGGGATAAATGCCCGCTACTTCGGTAAAAGCGTATGACACGTATGCCGCGGCTTCGTTACCGTCCATAGTTTTCTTTTTTCTTTCAACCATAGAAACCTTTTTCCTCCTGAAAAAAAAGAGTCTGTCCGGACAGCGGAAAATATTTTCACCGCAAAATTCCGGAATATAAACTATCATATGATAACCGCAAGAAAAACGAAAGACCGGAAAACCAAATAAAAAATCCACATAAAAACAAGCCGGAGCTTTGCCGGACTTGACCGTCTGACGCTTGTTGCGTAATAGTATATGATAATGATATCACTATTTACTTTTTTTGTAAAGTAAAAAATACCTTTTATTTCAAAGTGATTTTGTTAAAATATAATGAAATAAATCAGATTGCAAATATCAATATCAATAAACATTACATATTGATAAATCGGTTTATTTATTTTATAATTATCAAAAGGTACTTTAGTGAGATAAAGCGATAAAGCTCGCCGTCATTTTTCAAAATTTGTGTTTTTCCGAAAAATGCGTTTTTTAAATTTTTTCTTGCATATCCGTCCTTATTTCTTTATAATTAGTTAAAAGCTTTAATTAATTGACGCAAGTCAGAAAATTTCCGCTTTTTCGCTTCAAAACTTTCAAATGCCTTTTTGGAGCAATTTTAAAAAAAAGAGGGGAAAACTTATGTCAAATGAAACAGCGACATCAGCCGCAACGGTAAAGTCGGGTCTTTCAAAGAAGAAAAAAGTCGGGTATGCCTTAGGTATATTCGCCGACTCCGTGTACTACAACATGTTCTACACGTATTATCTCGTATTTTTGAACGAGATAGTCGGAGTCGAGGCGAAATATTCGTCAATAGTAATTTTTATTTCAATTCTCTGGGACGCCGTAACAGACCCCATGATTGGCGCCTATACGGACAAACCCGGAGTCGATAAAAGAAAAGTAATGGGAAAAGCTCTTTTCCCGCTTGCGATTTTCTACATAGTCGCCTGGACGTCAATAGGCGCTAATTTTGATTCGCAGTTTCTCAAAGTCCTGTTCTACACGATAATCGCTATGTTCATCTGGCTTTTTTATACTTATTATACTATTCCTTATTACGCGGTAGTAGCGGAACTTACAAACGATTACGACGAGAGAACTCAGATAAGGTCTTGGGCGTCTACGGCAAACGCGATAGCAGTTGCGCTCGGAAATATTCTTCCCGCGCTTGTGCCTTCGGTTGCCATTATCCTCGGTGAAAAATATAAGTCGGAGTCATATGCTGTCATCGCCGCCATACTTGCCATATTGGGAACAGTAGGAGGTTTTGTCTGCGTCAAGTCTCTTAAAGGCGTTTACAAACCCAAGCCGGTAATTGAAGGTCAGCAGACGTCGTCTTCATTCGGAGGAATAATGAAAAGTTTCGGAAAACTTCTCAAAATGTATCCTGCGAGAACATTTTTGGGATTCGTGTTCTTATTCCTTATGGGTTCTTCGATGGCTCAGGCAAATATCACATACTCCGTAATTGACTGCATTAAAATGGATTACACAAGCGGCACGGCGATATACATAGTCGTTCTTTCCGTCGCTATGCTGATATTTATTCCCATAGTTGAAAAAGTCGCGAAGGTAAAAGACAGAAGATTCGCTACGATTCTTTTCCTTTGCATCACAGTTGTCGGTCTCTTCGCCATGAAGATAATAGGTCTTGACGCAAAGGTTGGAAGTTTCCCGGTAATGATAATATTCCTTCCTTTCTTCTATGGAATAGGAACAGCTACATTCTGGACTCTTTTCTATTCTCTCGCTTACGACCTTGTTGAAATCGACGAATTCAAAACAGGAACGAGAAAAGAATCTATTATAACCGCGTTTCCGCAGCTTATTCAGAAATTTGGTTCCGCATGCGGAATACTTATCGCGGGTCAGATGCTGTCAGCGATAGGATATGACAGTTCCGCTGACACCGTCGGAAACGAATCGTTATTCAAAATAGTGTCGGATCCCAAGATTATTGCCGGAATGAGCAATATTTCAACGCTGATACCCGGAATAATCATATCTCTATCTATAGTCTGCATGATACTTTTCCCGGTAACAAGAGAGAGATATGAGGCGTTGAAAGAGGCTCTTAACAAGAAAAACAAAGGCGAAAGTTATTCAACAGAAGGATTTAAAGAACTTCTCAAATAATTTTTCGAATGTATTTTTTCCGCGGCGGATATTGCTTGCCGCGGATTTTTTATTGAAATTGACACGAATGTCAAGTATAATAATACAATAAATTATTATCAATTGAGGACAAATTCATATGAATGTATGCGTTTACGGTTCGGCAAGCCTTGACCTTGCCGACATATACTACGAAAAGACGGAACACCTCGGCGAAACACTCGGAAAAAGAGGACATAATCTCGTATTCGGCGGCGGAGCGAACGGCATGATGGGAGCTGCCGCGAGGGGATTTAAAAAAGCTGGCGCAAAAATCACAGGCGTCGCTCCGTCATTTTTCAAAGTAGACGGAATACTCTACGAAAAGACGGACGAAATGATTTACACTGACACAATGAGGCAGAGAAAACAGAAAATGGACGATCTGTCCGACGCTTTCGTTGTGACGCCGGGCGGAATAGGCACATTTGAGGAATTTTTTGAGATATACACTCTTCTTCAGCTCGGTCAGACATCCAAACCGCTTGCGGTTTACAATGTAAACGATTATTTCAAATATATCAAACTCGCTCTGGAAGATGCGGCAAAACAAAAATTCATGCCGGACAATTCTCTTCATCTCGTAAAATTTTTCGATAAAGAAGACGATGTTGTAGACTACATCGAAAATCACAAGGCGGAAAATTTTGACGTGCTCAAATACAGGTCGATAGAGCTTGAGAAAAACCAAAATTTAAAAAGATAATTTTTATAATTATCTTCAGTTGAAAAATAAAACCGTCTGTGATATTATTAATTAAAGATATATTTTCAAAAGGTGACTGATATGGCAGAAGAAAATAAAAACGGTTACGTTCAGACGGCGGATGAAGGTCAGACAACTCCTCCTGCCGAAAAAAGTATTGACAAATCCCAAAAAAAGGCTATCGAAAAGCAGGCTAAAAAGCAGGCCAAATCCGACAGAAAAAAC
This sequence comes from uncultured Eubacteriales bacterium, assembly GCA_900314355.1. GTDB lineage: Bacteria > Bacillota > Clostridia > Oscillospirales > Acutalibacteraceae > UBA1081. The sequence goes on from OMUY01000089.1 coordinate 5,594, forward strand.
GCGAAGAAAGGCTCTACCCGGAAAAAGACAGCATACGGCACCGAGCTTGAGTTTGATTATTTCAGGTCGAACAACAAAATCCGCTCCAAATATCTCGCAGGCGTTCTCGCAATAGTTTTCGGCGTTCTCGGCGTTCACCAGTTCTACATGGGTCATGTTGTAAAAGGAATAATAGAGCTGGCCGTTACCGCTCTGTGCTATCTTCTTTTTGTATTTCTTTTTCATTATCCCGTACTTATGATTCTTCCTTTCGCCTACGCGATAATCAGAGGTATAACGATAATGAATATGTCAGATGAAAAATTCCGTCTGAAAAACAAGGCGAGAACGTTCTGACAGATTTATTGACTCTATGAACCGCCGCGAAATCAAAAGCGGCGGTTTTTTGTCCGCTGCACCTGCAATAAGAAAATTACAGGCTGACACAGGGGAATGATTTTAAGAGGTGATAATAATCGACGCTTTGATATGCCCCGTCTGCGGGGATAAGCTGATAAAAAAAGGAAAATCGTTTTTCTGCGAAAACGGACATTGTTTCGATATAGCGAAAGAGGGATACCTGAATCTGTTAACCGGTTCCAAATCCGGTTCGGGCGACAGTCCGGAGATGGCGAAAGCGAGAAAAAGATTTCTCGAAAAAGGATATTATTCGTTTCTGGCGGAAAAAATGAGCTGTTTTCTTCCCGATGACGGCGTTGTATGCGACGCCTGCTGCGGAGAGGGATATTACACAAATTATTTTGCCCGGAAACGTGCGGATCTCTCGTTTTACGGATTTGACCTTTCTAAAAAAATGACTGCTCTCGCGGCGAAATCCGGAAGATTGAATAAGGCAAATCCTCCGTTTTATTTTGTGTCAAACATTTCATCCGTTCCGCTCGCTTCAAATTCCGTAAATTCAATAATGCACATATGCGCGCCTGTTAACGCAGGCGAATTTTCAAGAATGCTTTCCGGAAACGGTCTTTTTATTTCCGCAATGCCGGGAAAAGAACATCTGATCGAATTAAAAGAAAGAATCTATTCTTCTCCGAGGAAAAACGACCCGGACAAGCGAAACATTGATTTCTTCAGGCTTAAAGATATCGTGACAGCCGAGAAAAAAATAAAAATCGATAATAACGAAGATATAATTGATTTATTTTCCATGACGCCTTACAGATACAAAACGTCAAAGCAGGACGCAGAAAAATTAAAATACTTAGATTCGATCGAAGTCACGGCGCAATTTGTAATCAGAATATTTGAAAAGGAGAAATAATGAAAATTTTTATATCGGGTCCAGATATATTTTACAAGGACGGCGAAAAAATTCTGAGCGAAAACAAAAAGCTGTGCGGAAAATACGGATTTGAGGGAATTTCTCCTCTCGATTCCGGCGCAGAGAGCGCGGAGGATATATTCAAATACGACGTGAAAAGCCTGGAATCCGCCGACGTTATAATATCAAATATTAATTCTTTCAGAGGCGAGACAGACCCCGGTACGGCTTTTGAAATAGGAATGGCTTACGCCCTCGGCAAAAAAATATACGCCTACACGTCTGATATAAGAAGCACTGTTCAAAAATACGCCGTTAAAGAGGAAAACGGAAAATATTTCGACTCAAACTCAAACGAGGTAGAAAACTTCGGACTGCCGTGCAATCTCATGATTTCAGTACCTGCGATTATCGTCGAAGGAGATTTTGAAGCTGCGCTGAAAAAACTTGCGGAAGATATAAAATAAGAGATTTTTATGTTCCGCCGACAAATCGTCATAAAAAAGCCGCCGAATATTTTTTCGGCGGCGCGTTTTTGTGAAAATGAAAGCATCAAAAAAATTTATCCGTTTTTAAATCAATAAGCTGTATCGTAATGTATTTGGGCAGAGAGAAGCTGATTGCTGCCGGATTCGATTGATATCTTTTTAAACTCCTCCTCACTGCCTTCGAAGAAAACATTTTTAAGAGAAGGACATTTGAAAAACGCTCTCGAATCTATTTTTTTAAGGGATTTTGGCAAATAAATTTCTCTGAGAGATGCGCAGTTGTTAAAAGCAAACGATTTAATCTCAGAAACTTTTTTCGGGATTTTTATGCTTTCCAGACTTGTGCAGTTTGAAAAAGTATAAATTTCCACACTTTCAATCGCCTTCGGCAGCGTCGCTTTTTTCAGATTAATACAATCTATGAAAGCATCGCCTCCGATGAAATTTACCGCGTCGGGAATTGATATCGCCGACAGTTTTGAACATCCTTTGAAGGCATATTCTCCGATATAACTAACCTTGTCGTGAAGTAAAATGACGCTAAGTTCTGAACAGTTGGAAAATACGGACTTAGAAATATACGTTACCTGATGAGGAATTTTTATATTTTTTAGCGACGAGCAGCCCGTAAACGCGTAATTATTTATTCTGTTGATTTTTTCCGGAAGGTTTATGCTTGTGAGACCGGAACATGATTTGAACGAGCAGAATCCTATAACCTCGATTGTCTCCGGCAATTTTACGGATTTAATATCTTTTCTCGAAGAAAACGCATTGTTGCCTATTTTGCAGACAGGGATATTGTTGATTTCGTCCGGCAAAACGACATCGGCTTCCGTCTCCTTCATATTGCATACGACAATCTGACCTTGCTGCTGCGAATAGACAAATGAACAATTTGTTCCTTCGAACGTCGCCTTTTCACGTACATTATCCTGATTATTATCCGCTTTATTTTCCGCTGTGATATCGTATGTTCTATTATTTTTATCGGCAGCTTCAGTCTTTGTTTCAGACTCATCCTGAGACGGAGATGATTTTCCGCTGTCCGAAGCGTCAAAATTACTGATTTGTTCCTCTTCTTTTTCTTCTGCCGAAACACCTGTATCAAAAGAAAATTGAGCGTCTACGTCGTTTTCTTCGTTTTCGGAGGCATGTTTTTCATCCGCGCTTTTATCTTCTTTTATATTTTCATTTTCGTCTTCTTTTTGTTTCCCGGTTTCTTCCGTCAGGTTTTCGATTTCGGTTTTTTCCTGTTTTTCCGCTTCCTCCGGCCGATTTTCGATTTCCGCTATTTCCGTCTTTTCGACTTTTTCAGATATTATTGTTTCTCTTTTATCTTCTTTTTCTTCTTCCGCCTGCAAATTGTCGGAATCATGTTTTTCCGATTCTGCGGTGACATCGCCGTTTTCTTCATTGATACCGATATTATCCCCTGAAATTTCCGATGTCAATTTTTTTTGACTTTCATTTTCATTTATGAAATTTTCCTCATTTTCTGACAGCGGTTTATTTTCTTCGTCTTTATCGCATTTTAAAATTTCAACGTTCATATGAACCTTGGCTTCCGAAAGTTTCGTGTTGCCAAAACCTATAAAAATTTCGTTCCAGTCTTTTTCATACCCGTCATACCATATGTCTTTGAGACTTGAACATCCCGAAAACGCTTTGTTTCCGATGAATTTGACGGACGAAGGTATATTCACTGTCTCGAGAGCGCCGCATCCCGAAAAAGCCCAATTTCCAATGCTTTCGACAGAATCCGGAATAGTCACCGATATGATTTTGCCGCAGCCCGAAAAAGGTCCGTCGAGAAGAAATCCTGACGCTATTTTCGTAACAGGTATATTTTCAAACTCAGACGGAAAAATGACGTCGCCCTCCGGTTCCGTTTCAAACCCGGCCAAAGCCGCACTGCCGTCCGAAATTATATATTTAAATTTGCCGTCGCTAACTTTATTCAAAATTTTACTCCGTTTCGTGTTTTATTTTTTCAAAAATATTTTAACAGATAAGAATATTTTTATCAATCAAATAATAAAATATTAAAAAAATCCGACAGAAAAAATCTGCCGGAATTTTTTATTTGTCTGTTATTTTTTTAAGAAATATTTGAGAGTTACAAAGAAATTGAGGAACATCTGCAAAAGATTCCAGATGATATCGACTCTCGTATAAATTTTGGGGTCAACGTTAAACTCTTTTTCAGTGCTGGCTTCTTCGTTCATTATAATAACCTCCGTTTCACGCTATCCGACATTTTTTACAAATAAATGATACCATAGTCTTTGAAAAATGTCAATGAAATAAAAATACAAAATTTTATTCAAGTAATTCGAGCTTTGCCTTTAATGATATTTTTCTGACAGTTTCAAGGCCGTCAAACGAAATAATATAGGCGTTTTTCGACATATCTATGTCAACTATCGTGCCCTCTCACATTATAGGACGCCTCATGCGGCTGACCGGTTCAAATATGTTTTTTCCTATAATTTCAGGCAGATATTTTTCGTTATCCTTAATAAACGCTTCCGTTTCCTCGATAAGCTTTTCGCTGTTATCGCCGTCCGATGTAAACGTCTGTCTATCAACGACTGCTGAGTAAGTCTCGTTTCCGTCATCATCGGCCGAATAAGTCGTATACGCTGTGACAGGATTGCCGTCTTTTTCCGCAATCGAATAAGAATTAAGCGTACTTATTGTCTGAAATGACGACAGGCAGAAACAAGCTTAGCGTAATCAGCGACTGCGAGGAGTGGCGGTCGGAAAAGAACAACTCGCGCGTGTTCCTTGACTACGGTTT
>OMUY01000090.1 GCA_900314355.1 uncultured Eubacteriales bacterium
AAAAAAATTAATAATACCGCGGCAGGAAAAAACCTTCCGCGGTACTTTTTTGTAAGTAACCGTCAAATAAATCCACGTCTTGAAACCTATTATGAACCATGCGAAAATTAACATGAATACGTTCATCTACAATCGAATACATATGTAGACGATTGTAGATGAACGAATACAATAAAATGACTGGAGATTTTCGTATGAAGAATGGTATCAGAACATTAAGACAAGAACAAAATCTTTCTCTCTGGGCAACTCAGGTCGAGGAGTGTAACAAAAGTGGACTAAGTGTTACGCAGTGGTGTAAAAACAATAGTATACCTGTAAGCACATTCTGGAACAGACAGAAAAAGGTATACGAAGCCTACACTCAAAAAAACAGACCTCAATTCATAGAAGTGTCAGTAGAACCAGAAGTAAACGCTAACTCACCTATGATTTCTATCAAAAGAAATGATTTCACAGTAGAAATCAATAATGGTGCTGACGAAGCTACAATAACAGCTGTGTTGAGGGCAATGAAAAATGCTTAATGATTTTAATTGTAATTGCCCGATATACCTTGCAAGTGGATATACTGATCTACGCAGAGGAATAGACGGACTTGCAACAATAATAGAAAAGCAGTTTAAGCTTGAGTCTTGTACAAATGCTTTGTTTCTCTTCTGTGGACGAAGAACGGATAGAATTAAAGGTTTGTATTGGGAAGGTGACGGATTTCTGCTTCTGTATAAAAGGCTTGAAAAAGGTAAGTTTCAATGGCCTCGAAAATCTGAAGAATGTGTCACAATAACACCTCAGCAATATCGTTGGTTAATGGAGGGACTTAGTATAATCCAGCCTAAGTCAACACAAAAAATAAGTGGAATAAAGTTCTCATAAAATGGCTTAAATACTGTACTTTTGCCTTGTTTTGTGGTATAATTTAAATATGATAAATCAAGCTGAATTCACAAAGATTGTACAGGAAAATCAGTATTTGAATCAAGAAAACAAAGCCTTAAAAGAACATTGTTCAGAACTTGAAACACAGGTGAAGTGGTTGATGGAGCAGCTTAAGATAAATAATAAAAAGACCTATGGCTCAAAAAGTGAACAATCGGAATATATTTACGAACAGCTTAGTCTTCTTCATAACGAAGCAGAGCTCTACTCAGATGTAGAAGCAAAGGAAGAGGTTAAGGTGGCTTCTCATACCCGAAAAAAGAAAGAAGCTACTCTTGACAAATTACCAGAAAACATCAAGACAGTTGTTGTAGAGCATACTCTTCCAGAAGAAGAAAAGGTATGTCCTAACTGTAATGAACAGCTTGAGGTTATTGGTAAGGAAGTAAAGAAAACATTAAAAATCAAACCTGCTGAGGTGATTATTCAGGAGGATGTATATTACACCTACGCCTGCAAGAATTGTGAGAAAAACGGTATTGAGACCCCAATAGTAAAAACACCACAGGAAAAGCCAGTAATCAAAGGCAGCTTTGCTTCACCAGAAGCAGTGGCTCACATTATGACACAGAAGTTTGTGATGTACTCACCACTCTATAGACAAGAACAAGACCTGAAAAGGCAAGGTGTTGAATTAACAAGACAGACAATGTCTAACTGGATACTTAAAGCGAGTCAGCTTTGGTTAGAGCCAATATATGAGAAGTTAAGAGAGCTTCTCATAAAAGAGGAAGTAATCCATGCAGATGAAACAACACTGCAGGTACTGAAAACCAAAGAGAAGCCTACTCCAAAGAAAGCATATATGTGGCTGTACAGAACGAGTGGATGCTCTGAAAAGAATATCGTACTGTATGATTACAAACCAAACAGAAAGATTGAAAATGCGGAGAACTTTCTTGAAGGTTTTAATGGCTACATACACGCAGATGGTTATCAGGGATATCACAAACTTGGAGATAACTTCACAGTTGTTGGTTGCTGGGCGCATTGCAGAAGAAAATTTGCTGAAGCATTAGAAATGATAAGCAAGGACGAACGAGCAAACTCAACAGCTGGAATTGCTTTAGATTACTGCAATCAGCTATATGCAATAGAAAAAGAAATAGCTGATAAAAGCTATGAAGAAATACTAAAGGTGCGACAAGAAAAATCAAAGCCAATTCTTGACGCTTTTTTGTGCTGGGCTGAAAAGCAAAGCATAGCATTTAAAAGCAAACTTGGTGGTGCGTTTACCTATCTTAAGAATAACGAGAAATATCTCAGAAGATATTTAGAGGACGGCAGATTAGAAATTGACAATAACCGAGCCGAAAGAAGCATTAAGCCTTTTGTGATGGGCAGAAAGAATTTCCTGTTTGCAAATACCGAATCTGGTGCTCAGGGCAGTGCTGTTATGTACAGTATCATAGAAACAGCAAAAGAGAACAGCCTTGATCCATACAGATACTTGACCTACATATTTAAAAAAGCGCCTAATCTTAAGAATGGTGAGAACATAAATATGCTGTTACCCTGGAATGCTCCAGAAAGTTGTAAATCAAAATCTGAATAACAATATATATGCCAGTGGGATTCAAAATTCCCCACTGGCTATTTTAATTCAAGAATGTGCGTTTGACGGTTACCGAAGAACTTAATCTTCGGGGTGTTTGTTGTCCTCATAACTTTTACTATACTTTTGTAATCGTTCGCATCATGTTTGCACACGATGCGATTGGCGAACAATGTTCGCCACTACATTATTCGGTTGTATCGGTAGAATCTGTTGATTTAACCTTTTTCTGATAAGTGTCAATATTAAAAATGCCGAGATTCTGTTTCCATTTTAAAATTCGTTTTACCGATGCGTCAACCTGAGATTCGGGAATTTCACCGTTTTGAACAGCCTCGAGAACTGCGGGATATTGGGTATCGACAGATGAACAACAGAGTAAATCATTACCGCATTTTGCCGCAGTAACTGCCGCCGCTTCATCGCCTGTAAAATCCGTGATTGCGTCCATGATAAGGTCATCGGTCATAATTACACCGTCAAATTTGAATTCATTTCTGAGAATATCATGTACCTTTTGTGATAGTGACGCAGGATATTCGCTGTCCATACAATTCACGATATTGTGCGAAACAAGAATACAGTCGGCACCCGACTCTATTCCCTGATAGAACGGTTTAAAATCTGTATTTTCAAATTCCGAATAGTCACGGTCATCATATGCAATGCCTGTGTGAGTGTCGCTGTTGTTGCCGTAACCCGGGAAATGTTTCAGAACCGTGCCAAGTTTTTTTGATTTACTTGTTTCAACAACGGTTCGCACATATCTGTTTTCCATATCAACATCCGAGCTGAAAGAACGGTCATACATAAAGCCGTATTCGTCAGAGGTCATATCGCACACAGGAGCAAGATTCACATTGATTCCAAGTGAAAGGAGTAAGTCCGCCTTTTCTTCTGCATCCTGCTTGACAGCATCCCAGCCACCGTCTGCATATGTGTCTTTTGGAGAAAGAAACGGAGTTTCACGGAGGTTCGGGTTACTGCTGACACGCACAACCGTTCCGCCCTCCTCATCAACACCGATTAAAAGCGGAATATCCGCCTCATTCTGATAGCTTTGAATATCATTAACGACTTCATCTTTGGTTTTGCCGTCAAAATCTCTGCCAAACAGAATATAACCGCCGATATTGTACTCACTGACCTGTTGCACGGCATTTTCATCGGGACAGCGTACAAAGAACATCTGCCCCACCTTTTCTTCAAGCGTCATATCGGATATGAATTTGTCAAGCTTTTGGTCATTGATTTCTTTGGCTGACATTGTTGTCGGCTGAACAGTTGTCTGCTCTGTAGGCTGAGATTTTTCAGACTGATTGCTGTTGTTGGCACAAGCTGTCATTGCAAAAGCCATACATAATGTAAGCAGAGCAGATGAAGTTATTTTTAGTGTTCTATTAAATTTTTTCATAAATACCTTACGCTTTCTGCGTTTTAGACTGCACACTCTTTGTGACATAGACAAGGCACTTTACCGTAACTTTTGTAAAATGAAATTTTTTAAGGCGGACTGAATATTTCAACCGCCTCGTTTTT